>JAIXQU010000096.1 GCA_027485575.1 Cytophagaceae bacterium | reverse complement strand
TGGTTCTTATTCTCAATCCTGCCTTCGAATATAACCAGGTAGAAACGGGTAAAAACCTATCGGCCAACCAATTAGAGGAACTAAGAAAATGGGGTAAAAAGAAAAATGTATTTTTAAACGAAGCATTCATTCAACTCAGACTTGATGGTGGAAACCAAATAAACAACCCCGTTTGCAAAGCACTAACAACTACTGTGGTGATTAGTCCTGAAGATGAACTTGTGCTACCCTGTTATCATCTTGGTATCGATTCTTTACCCATCAATGGGAAATTGCTGGAGTTGTATCAATCAGAAAAAGTGGAGTCTATGAAAAAACTGGAAGGCCGCTTGCCTGGCTGCCAGGGCTGTACGGTGAATTGCTATATGCAACCTTCGTTTACATCAAATCTAAACCGGTATTGGTTTCTTTCAGCACCCAGCGCTTTGAAATACAATTGGATTAAAGGAACCTGGAAAGGTCTTTTTTAAATTCTGTTCCCTAAGACAAAAACTTCAAGGCTTCTTTCAGGAGTTGGTCCTTTTTTATTGGAACTACACCTGAATATTCGCAAACCAGACCTCCTGAAAGATTGGCCAGAAATAAAGTTTGTTCAGAATTACAACCCGCTGCGAGGCATAAAGTTGCCACGGAAATCACAGTGTCGCCAGCACCACTTACATCAGCTATATCTCTCGGCATGGCAGGAACATAAAAAAATCCATCGCCGGAGTCCATCGCCATTCCATTTTCCGAAAGAGTAAGAAGAATTCCTTTGACACCTAATTTTGAAATTGCCTTTTGACAGGCAACGACCAGTTCTTCTTTGTTTTTGGGGTCTAGTTCGAGCTTCAGTCCTTCTTTCAATTCTTTGAGATTGGGTTTAAACAACGTAGCTGACTGATAATTCAGAAAATTTCTTTTTTTAGGATCAACGGTTACAGGAATATTTTTTGCAATTGCCAAAGTGGTTACTTTTTCAATTAAATCCTTAAAAATCACACCCTTGTCATAATCTTCGAAAATTATGGCATCGACTTCAGGAACCAGTTTCGAAACGATTTCTAAAAGTTGGGCCTGCTCGTTAATCGTGGTTGGAGCATCATTTTCATCATCTATTCTTAAAAGATGTTGTCCGCCGGCAATGACCCGGGTTTTAATGGTCGTTGGCCTTTCATTGGATCTCACAACTCCTTCCGGTCTGATTCCCTCACTTTTTATCAGTTCAATTAATTCTTTTCCCTGACTGTCATTTCCTACCAATGAACATAAAACCACATCAGCACCAAGCGCTTTTAAATTAAGGGCCACATTGGCGGCACCACCTAATCTGATTTCCCGGGTGCGGGTATTGATAATCGGGACAGGTGCCTCCGGGGAAATCCTTTCCACCTTGCCTCTGATGTAGGCATCGGCCATAATATCACCAATCACCAAAATTTTGAGGTGGTTCATTTTCTCGAAAAGAACCTCTAAACTTTCTTTCATTATGTATTTTATGGCCAATCCAGCACTTTTAACTGATTGGTTCCCTATTATTTAAGTTGATTCTATTGAATTTTCAGGAAAGTTTTGAAAGTACATTCTTAATCCGGTCAAATGCTTCAATCAATTTCTCATCTGCGGCTGCAAAAGAAATCCGGATGCAGTTCTCTTCACCAAAAGCATCGCCCGGAACGGTTGAAACCTGTGCTTCATTTAAAATATACATGCACAGGTCCATGGCGGTTTCTATCGTTTTACCCTCAGGCGATTTCTTACCAAAATAATAGCTGATTTCTGGAAAAAGATAAAAAGCACCATCCGGAATAAAGTTTACAAACCCCGGAATGTCTTTACTTTTTTCTAAAACAAGGTCTCTTCTGATTTTGAACCTTTGCGTCATATCAAAAGTTGGTTTCATATCAGAATTTAAAGCGGTAATGGCTGCCCGTTGGGTAATAGAACATGTCCCGGAAGTAAATTGACCTTGAATTTTATCGCAGGCATCTGCAAGCCATTTAGGGGCCCCAAGGTAACCCAACCGCCAGCCGGTCATCGCAAATCCTTTTGATAACCCGTTAATGGTGACCACCCGGTCTCTTACTCTGTCGATTGCACCTAAACTGTAATGCCTACCACCAAAATTAATATACTCGTAAATTTCATCTGCGATGGCCATTACATTTGGATTTCTGACCAGAACATCTGCCAATTGTTCAAGTTCCTCTTTTGAAAAGACAGCCCCGGTTGGGTTACTTGGTGAGGAATATAAAATGGCTTTGGTTTTGTCTGTTATGGCTGCTTCAATTTCTGAAATCAACGGTTTATATTGATTTTCAATGGTCCCTGAAACTATGACTGCATTTCCCTCGGCCAATTTTACGATTTCCAGATAGCTAACCCAATATGGACCGATGATAACAACCTCATCCCCCGGATCCACAAGGCAAAGAATGGTATTGGCAATGGACTGCTTGGCGCCGGTAGAAACAACAATGTTTTCATTGTTAAAATGCAAATCATTGTCTCTTAAGAATTTATCACAGATTGCTTTTTTTAAATCCGGATAACCAGCCACAGGGGTATAAAAAGTATAACCATCGTCCAGCGCCTTTTTAGCTGCATCTTTTATATGCTGAGGCGTAGGGAAATCTGGTTCTCCAAAGCTTAAATTGATTACATCAAAACCTTTTGCGGCAAGTTCTCTGGCCTTTTTTGCCATGCCGATGGTTTGCGACTCCTCCATTTGAAGGACTCTTTGACTGAGTAGCTGGGTGGTTTCTGTTTGCATTACGGATGAATATTTGAAATTATTTCTTTCAAATTTTTATGTCTTTTTGCCAATCTAATTTATTTAAAAACTAAGACAACTTCTTAAACTTAACTCTCTTAGGAGCTTCATTTCCCATTCGTTTTTTTCTGGATTCTTCATAATCTGAAAAGTTCCCTTCAAAGAAAACGACCTGAGAATTGCCTTCAAAAGCAAGAATGTGCGTTGCTACCCTATCCAAAAACCAACGGTCGTGGCTAATGATTACGGCACAACCTCCAAAGTTTTCCAAAGCTTCTTCCAGGGCACGCAAAGTATTTACATCCAAATCATTGG
>JAIXQU010000064.1 GCA_027485575.1 Cytophagaceae bacterium | reverse complement strand
TGGTTTGATAATGCAGGAAATTGAAAGAGGGGATTCAGGAATGCGTTCCACAGTTTCTGTGCAAAGTTCATTGGTAATGTATCCGATTTACGCCTTTGGAAACGAGGCCCAAAGGTTTAAATATTTGCCGGGTCTTGCCTCAGGAAAACTCCTAGGTTGTTTTGGATTAACTGAGCCTGATTTCGGATCAAATCCATCTGGAATGGTTACCAATTTTAAAGATATGGGTGATCATTATTTGTTAAATGGTGCCAAAATGTGGATTTCCAACTCCCCACAAGCAGACCTTGCTGTGGTTTGGGCAAAAAATGAAGCCGGTAGGATTCATGGTTTGATAGTTGAAAGGGGAATGGAAGGATTTTCTACACCGGAAACCCACAACAAATGGTCCTTGAGGGCAAGTTGCACTGGAGAGTTGGTTTTTGATAATGTTAAAGTACCCAAAGAAAATCTGTTGACGGGAAAAACAGGTCTTGGCGCCCCAATGATGTGTTTGGATTCTGCCCGGTATGGAATTGCATGGGGTGCCATAGGTGCAGCCATGGATTGTTATGATTCGGCCAGACGTTATTCTTTGGAACGGATTCAATTTGATAAACCGATTGGGTCTTTTCAATTGATACAAAAAAAGCTGGCTGAAATGCTGACTGAAATTACCAAAGCTCAGTTTTTGACTTTCAGACTTGGTCAATTAAAAAATCAGGGAAGAGCAACAACGGCTCAGATTTCAATGGCTAAACGGAATAATGTGGATATGGCTTTGCAGATTGCCCGAGAAGCAAGACAAATCCATGGTGGAATGGGAATTACAGGAGAATATCCAATCATGAGGCATATGATGAATCTTGAGTCAGTTATTACCTATGAGGGTACCCACGACATTCATTTGCTTATTCTTGGCAATGAAATCACTGGAATTCCAGCTTTTAAATAGTCTTAAATTTTTATTAGAAAGGTCCCTGCTTTAAAGTGAGGGGCCTTTTTTTTATTCAAGGATGATATCAATCCGGATTTGTGCACAAATAATTGTCGTTAAGTTAAGCTTTTCTTTATTAACCTCATCCCTGCCCTTCTCCAAGGGAGGAAGGGTGCAAGGTCTTAACTTAACGACGTTGGTGTATAGATAATTGAATAGACCATCTACTATTGGTGGACTGTTTTTCGACAATATTTTGTTACAAGTAAAGGTATTCCTCTGTCCGATATGGGTAATTCTGGACTTAACAATACAGATTGGTGAATATATTTTTCACAACCACCTTGAGATAAAAAACAAACCCAAATTCCGCAACAAAAAAAGCTTTTGGTTCATAAATGATTGACTTTCATCTTAAGTCCTCCGCATTGGACTTGTCCCGAACTGACTTCGGGAGGATTTAGGTGAGGTTATAAAGCATGGAAAATCAATCATTTATATCCTATTTCATAATCTGGGATAAAGAAATCGCGGAGATTAAGGAGTGTTTTCTGAATTGGTAATTTTGAAATATTCCATAGAATTATTTGATACAAAATTACATTCTTCGTATTTATTTCGGATACTATTCCATCTTTGCCGCTCTCTTTTTGAGAAATCTTAAAAATGCTCATTTGGTCAAAGGGAAAAAGCTACATGCTTGCTTCCACAGGGTTTTATGCTGGTCTGAACTTGTGTGTTAAAAAGCTATCTTACCTCCCCGCCCTGGAGTTGCTTTTTTTCCGGTCAGCCGTTTCCTTTATAATCTGTGGTTTAGGCATATGGCATGCAGGCGTTTACTTTTTTGGTACCAACCATAAATGGCTCATGGTAAGGGGAATTACCGGGGTTTTTGCGCTTTGGATGTACTTCATTTCTATCCAGAATCTTCCTTTGGCTTCAGCTGTGTCAATCCAGTATACTTCTCCCGTTTTCACTGCGATTTTTGCAACTTTTTTGCTTTCGGAAAAAATGAATAAGTGGAAATGGATTTTTTTTATGATTTCAGTTGTTGGTGTCTTTCTTATCAAAGGCATTGACCCAAGAATTGAAATAAAATTTGTTCTTGTTGGACTAGCATCTGCAATTTGTTCTTCCATTGCTTACAATGCCGTGCGGAAACTGCATAAAACTGAGCATCCGCTTGTTATCATTGTGTATTTTCCAATGTTTGCCCTTCCTGTTTCTGGTTTTTATTGTTTATTCAATTGGGTTGACCCTCTTGGTTGGGACTGGGCTTTGGCCATATTAATGGGAATACTTACCCAGGCAGGGCAACTTTGTATGACCAAAGCCATACAACTCGAGCGTCTTGAAAATGTAACCTTCCTCAACTATGCAGGAATCATTTTCGCCCTTATTCTCGGTTTTTCCTTTTTTGGGGAAGTATTTGATTGGATATCGCTTTGTGGAATGTTCCTGGTCATGGCTGGTATTTTCCTAAATCTGTTTGAAAGGAAAAAGGAAGATTTGGTGATTCAGGAGTAAGTTGAAGTCCTATTTTTGATGGAATGGATTTTTTGATTTTCACCAAAATTCTTTTTCTGATAGTTTGGTTGAATTGTATTTCCTGATTTTTTATTCACCTTGCATGTTCATCAATCGATTATAAGTTGGACGTATTCATGCAAGCTGCCATAGACGAAGCAAAAAAAGGTAGAGCCGAAGGTGGAATTCCCATTGGTTCTGTGTTGGTCAGAGAAGGGAAAATTATAGGTCGTGGCCACAACCAACGTGTTCAAAAAGACGACCCAATGACCCACGCCGAAACCGATTGCCTCAGAAATGCAGGGCGAATTGGTTCTTACCGGGACACGACATTGTACTCAACACTCATGCCTTGTTACATGTGCGCAGGAACTGTAGTTCAGTTTGGGATCAAAAAGGTGATTGTTGGAGAATCCAAAACATTTCCCGGCGCACCGGAATTTATGCGAAGCCATGGGGTAGAAGTGATTGACCTTAGCGATCCAAACTGCGTGACCATGATGGAGGAATTCATCAACGAAAAACCAGAGCTTTGGAATGAAGACATTGGGAAATAATTATGAATGATAAATTATGGGTTATGAATTATTGTCATTATCCAAAAAATCTCTGTAAAATTCAACTTTCATCTATTTGATTCCTATCTAATATTTATCTTTCATAATTTATAATTCAACATTCATTATTAACCATTTATAATTAATCTTTCAACATTAATATGACAACCTATCCAGAAGTTAAAAACTACATAGACGGGCAGTTTTCCCGCAACGGACAAACCGCAATGGATGTGGTGAACCCACAAACGGGAAAAGTGATTTCTACCGTTCCACTTTCAACTGCAAAAGATTTAGACCTTGCCGTAGAGGCCGCAAAAAAAGCATTTCCAGCCTGGTCTTCTACACCAATAAAGGAGCGTGTTCAGATTTTTTACCGATACAAGGCTTTGATGGAAAAGCACATCGTTGAACTTTCCGAAATGGTTCGGGATGAGAACGGAAAGACTTATGATGAATCCAAAGCGGAGGTTGAGAAAAGTATTGAACTTACTGAATTTGCCTGCTCATTGCCGCAAATGGTTTTTGGTGAAATACTGGAAGTAAGCCGTGGTGTTGAATGTCGTGTTGAATACAAACCGCTTGGCGTGGTTGCTTGTATTGCACCATTCAATTTCCCTCATATGGTGCCACATTGGACCATTCCAAATGCCATTGCTCTAGGCAATTGCATGATTTTAAAACCTTCTGAGCAAGTGCCGATTTCTTCTAACCGCATTGCAGAAATGCTGAAAGAAGCGGGACTCCCAGATGGCGTTTTCAACATCGTAAACGGTGATAGAGCCATCGTAGAGGCCATTTGCGACCACCCGGGAATTGAAGCTGTTTCTTTTGTGGGTTCAACCAAGGTGGCCAAAATTGTGTACAAAAGGGCGACTTCAAATTTAAAAAGATGTACCTCCTTAGGTGGTGCAAAAAACCACCTGATGGTAATGCCAGATGCCCATCCGGATATGACCGCAACCAATGTAACTGCTTCAATGGCAGGATGTGCAGGTCAAAGATGTATGGCGGCTTCCGCAATGGTAGCTGTTGGTAGTACTGACCATATTATCAGTAAAATATGTGAGGAAGCACGGAAAATAGTTCCAGGTAAAAACCTTGGTTCTGTGATTTCTTTGGAAGCAAAACAAAGAATCGAACGCTACATTACAGAAGCAGAAGCCGCTGGTGCCAAGGTTCTTGTGGATGGCCGAAACTGGAAAGTTGAAGGCGCAGAAGGTGGATTTTATGTTGGACCAACGGTTATTGATTTTGTTACACCGGAAATGGCCATTGCAAAAGAAGAAGTGTTTGGACCCGTTTTAGCCATCATGCGGGCAAAGGATATTGAGTCTGCCTTGGAAATTGAAAACTCTTCCGAATACGGAAACGCAGCATCTGTTTTCACCCAAAGTGGTGGCATTGCCCGATATGTAATGGAGCATGCTTCAGCAGGAATGGTTGGCGTAAATATTGGCGTACCAGTTCCAAGAGAACCGTTTTCCTTTGGTGGCTGGAATGAAAGTAAGTTTGGGGTAAATGACATTACCGGAAAAAGTTCAATCGAGCTTTGGACCAAGCTTAAAAAGACATCAGTAAAATGGAATCCGGAAGGAAAAACCAATTGGATGAGCTGAGGAGAGTTATGAGTTTAAGGTTATGAGTTTAGAGTTATGAGTTTTACTTTAGGGTATATTAGATAATGGAGGGCAAGAGTATAGTTGCTAATAAATCATATCAGTTTGCCTTAGAGATAATTAAGGCTTACAAACAACTTACTATTGACAAGCGAGAATTTATCCTATCCAAGCAATTATTACGATGCGGAACTTCAATCGGGGCAAATGTAAATGAAGGATTATCGGCTGAATCGAAACGGGATTTTATTCATAAGCTTAATATTTCATTAAAAGAATCAAGAGAGGCATTATATTGGCTGAACCTACTTAAAGATAGTGAATACTTACCAAATGAAACGTTCGAACTTCTGTCAGTTAAATGTTCAGAAATTTCTAAAATTTTAATGAGTATTATTTTGACCACAAAAAAACGATATTTAGAAAAATAGATGTCTATTATTAATAGTGATAAATAACTTTTAACTTTAACTCATAACTATGAACTCTTAACTCATAACTAAAATAAAATGGCCGATTCAACCAGAAATTTTAAAGACCTGGAATGCTGGAAAGCAGCCAGAGAAGTGCGGATTTATGTCCGGGACTTGATAACTACTTTTCCCAGATTTGAAACCTTTGATTTGACAGAAAATATCCGGCTTGCTGCAAGGTCCATTACCAGAAATATTTCTGAAGGATATGGTAGATTCAATTTTCAGGAAAACATCCAGTTTTGTAAAGTGGCCAGGGGTTCATTGTATGAAATCTGGGATGATTTAATTACCAGTTATGATGAAGGCTTTATTCAAAAAGACCAGCTAGAAAAGGTTTCCCTTTTGATTGAAGAAGCCATCAGAACTTTAAACGGATACATTGTATACATGGAAAGGAACAAAGTTAAATTGCCTGCCAACTAATTCAATATCATTAATTTAAAACAAAAAACTACCTGCTGGTTTTACAATTTAATACTATTTAAAAAAAATGAGAAGTGCCACATTAATCAGTCCTGAGCAAATTCTCCAGGACAGCCTGAAATACACCATTTTTTCATGGTCAAAACAAAAAGGCCTTAATCCGATGAACATCGAAAAGGCCAAAGGTGTTTACATCTACGACCGCACCGGAAAGAAAATCATTGATTTTTCATCGCAGTTGATGAACGTAAACATTGGTCATGGAGACCAAAGGGTTACCGAAGCTGTAATGCGCCAAATGCAGGATGTGAGTTATGTACATCCAGGCATGACCACAGTAGTAAGGGCTGAACTTGGTAGAAAGCTTTCAGAAGTTGCCCCGGGAACCTTAAACCGTACTTTTTTCACCAATGGTGGCACAGAAGCGGTTGAACACGCCATCAAGTTGGCAAGAATGTACACCGGCCGACATAAAATTATTACGCTTTATCAAAGTTACCATGGCGCAACCTACGGAGCCCTTTCCGCTGGCGGAGACCCAAGAGGTTTGCCGCATGACAGTCAGGGAGTTCCAAACATAATCCATGTTGAAAATCCATTTTTTTACCGGTGCCCATGGAACAGCAAAACGCAGGAAGAATGTACTGAAAGTGCTGTGGCCCACATGGAAAGGATTATTAAATATGAGGGCCCGCAAAACATTGCTGCCATTTTAATGGAAGGTGAAAGTGGAACTTCAGGTTGTATCAAATATCCGCCGGGTTACTGGAAAAAAGTATCAGAAATCGCAGCCAGATATGGCATTTTAACCATTGCCGATGAGGTGATGAGTGGATTTTGCCGAACCGGACAATGGTTTGGCATTCAACACCATGACGTAGTTCCGGATATGATGACCATGGCAAAAGGCATTACATCTGGCTACATTCCTTTGGGTGGATTGATTGTCAAAGAAGAAATCATTCAGGCTTTTGACGACAAACCTTTGCCCCTTGGATTAACCTATTCCGGACATGCAGTGGCTTGTGCTGCGGCCAATGCCGTTATCGATATTTACCATGAAGAAAATCTGGTGGATCGTGCCGCCGAAATGGGCCGATACATGCAGGCTTCAGTAGCAAAACTGGCTGACAAGCACCCAAGCATCGGAGATTTTAGAAATACGGGATTGTTGGGTTGCATTGAGTTGGTCAAAAACCGAAAAACCAAAGAACCTATGGCCCCATGGAATGCTGGCCCTTCTGAAATGGAAATCATGAATAAAGTAGCAGGTAAACTCACCGAACTTGGCCTTTTCACTTTTGTCAGATGGAATTGGATTTTCGTAGCTCCGCCCTTAATAATCACCAAAGACCAGATTGACGAAGGCTTGGACATTATTTCAAAAGCAATTTCAATTGCGGATGAATACTGCAATTAATTATAAGTGATGAATTATAAATAATGAATGAAAGGCAAAATCCTTTAAAGGCAAAATCTTTTCATTTTGCAATTTCCATTGTCAAAATTTATAAATTTCTTTCGGCACAAAAAAGAGAATTCATCTTAAGTAAGCAGCTGCTTCGTTCAGGAACTTCAATTGGCGCAAATGTCAGAGAAGCCCAGAATGCCCAAAGTAAGGCGGATTTCATTCACAAATTGTCTATTTCGCAAAAGGAGTGTGATGAAACATAATATTGGTTAGAGTTGCTTCATAAAACCGAATATATTGATGAACCTGAATTTGATGCTTTAAATAAAGATGCCAATGAATTATGAAATTGTTGCGAAGTTCAATAATCACTTCAAAAAGAAATTTATCTTAAGTATTCATAATTCATCATTTATAATTGTATGAAAGACTCCGCTTCTTCCTCTCTGATCAACGAAGACCTTGCGCCCGTTGACTTGGCAAACCGCACATGGGATACCTGGAACTATGCGGCTTTATGGATCAGCATGAGCCTATGCATTCCCACTTATATGCTGGCAAGTTCGCTTATTGGCGGGGGGATGAACTGGTGGCAGGCCATCCTTACAATCTTTCTAGGTAACTGTATTGTGCTGGTTCCCATGATATTGAACGGACATGCGGGTGCTAAATATGGAATTCCGTTTCCTGTTTTTGTACGGGCAAGTTTTGGAACGAAAGGCGCCAATATTCCGGCCATGTTGCGGGCCATTGTGGCCTGCGGATGGTTTGGCATTCAAACCTGGATTGGGGGCGCTTCGTTGTATAACATTTTCCGGGCGTGGAATCCGTCTCTGGCTGAAATAGACAGTACTGCCTTGTTTCCGCAGGCATTGCCTATGTTTTGTTTCTTAGCTTTCTGGGCCTTGAACATGTTCATCATTTTCCTTGGGGTTGACAGTATAAAAAAGCTGCTGGTGTTTAAAGCCTTCTTTTTGCCGGTGGCCGCTTTGGCCTTGTTGTGCTGGGCCATTGTGGCTGCCGATGGTTTAGGCCCAATCCTTAGCCAGCCATCCAGGTTTGCGACCAGCCAGGAGTTCTGGAAATATTTCTTTCCTGCTTTAACCGGTATGGTGGGTTTTTGGGCAACGCTGTCTTTAAACATTCCGGACTTTACCCGCTATGCCAAATCGCAGAAAGCGCAGGTAAACGGACAGATCATCGGCTTACCGCCTTCCATGACTTTCTTTGCTTTTGTAGGAGTGATTGTGACATCGGCAACTGCCATTATTTACGGACAAACCGAATGGGACATTGTAAAACTGGCTGGTAAGTTCGACAACAAACTGATGGTGACCCTCGCCATGGTCGGAATCATCATCTCCACCCTGGCCACCAACATTGCCGCCAACATTGTGAGTCCGGCAAACGATTTTGCCAACCTGGCACCGCAGAAAATCAGTTTCAAAACCGGGGGCTACATCACAGGCATCATTGGCGTACTGATCTTTCCATGGAAACTGATTGCCGATCCGAATGGCTATATTTTTACCTGGCTCATTGCCTATTCCAGTTTGCTTGGACCTGTTGGAGGCATTATGATCGTGGACTATTTCTTTATCCGGAAAAAGGAATTGAACGTAGACGACCTGTACAGAGAAGACGGACAATACAGCTACAGCAGCGGCTTCAATTCAAAAGCCATCCTTGCCCTGCTGCTTGGCATTCTTCCCAACCTACCCGGGTTTTTGCTGCAGATTAAGCTCATCGCTGCCGATGCTTTCCCTGAATGGGTGAACCATTTGTATAATTATGCCTGGTTTGTGGGGTTTGGGGTGAGTGGGTTTTTGTATTGGGGGTTGATGAAGAAGAGGTAGGTTTGAAGGACCTGCATTACAAAAAAATATGTCATTGATTCAAACTGGAAGATAACCAGATTTTTGTATTTACAACGACCACTTATATTTTATTTCCAGGGATAATTAGGTTGTTTAAATCTCTTTATAGATTAGCCGAAATTATTGGGTATATTCTATGCTTTCTGCGAAAAATAGAATTGTGTTCTTCTGCCTTTTTGTTTGTTTTCTAAGCTATCTCTACAAAAAGGGAGGATACTGTTCAAAAAAGTGTGTAAAGCTCAAAAGTTTACGATTTTCGAATCGACAAATTTTAAAAGCATATACCATGAGATTTACACAGCAGCAAGTAAGTGAAATTTTAGAAGAAAT
>JAIXQU010000015.1 GCA_027485575.1 Cytophagaceae bacterium | reverse complement strand
TTGGTATAACTGAAGCTTTTTCTCTATAAATTTCGTATGATGATGTGGAATGATTGATTTATAAGTCATTATTTTAATATTTTCCGCTATTCCTTCTATGCCTTTTCCATTGCCTCTTTTGGCACCAATGATGCCTGCCACATGAGTTCCGTGGTCATTTTCCAATGAACCAGGGTTTTTCAAAAACCTTGAGCCATACATTTTTTCTTTTGGAATATGATTATGGTCTCCAATTTGGGTTCTTGGGTTATAATTGGGATTAAAATCAAACTCCCATTTCCCGGAGAGTTTTTGCTTAATACTAGAATAGTCTTTTTTGATTTTTCGAATGAACAAAGAAAAATTAGGAAAACCAGGGTTAAACAAATTAGAAACAACTTCAATTGATGCCAGCTCATAGTTTTCCCCACCAATATTCCATTCTTTAATCTGCTCTTTGTTTACTGGTTCTTTTGCCTGATTCAACATTTTATCCAGGCAGGAGAAGAACCGGATTGAATCAGAAAACACCAGTTTTGCCAAATCGGCTATTTGCTTTCCTTTTTCAAATTCAATTTTTGCTTTTTCAAAAATTTTAAAATCCTGTTTATCCTTTACCGTGAATTTGTTGGGTGACAAAGTATCAAATCTTATTTTCCACATAGAATAAATCTGTGTGGCTTCCGGCTGTTCGTTTTGGATAGGAACTCCGGATTTCCTGCACATAAAGAACCATCCATTAATGTCGTCTTTAAAACCATTTTTATCATCATCTATTTGGTTATCCGGAGTTTCCTTCTCGTTTACCCAGATTTTTTCTTTCAAATCTTCATGGGTATAATCAATAGGACTGTCAATGATTGCAACAATAACAGGTTGACTTTTTCTAAACTTTAAAAGACTGTATGCAGTATTTAGTGCGATTCCCGGGACATTATCCTTTTCAGGATCAAGGAAATACCAGTCATTCCGGATTTCATTTTCTTCTCGTTTTCTAAACCAGGGACTTTCAGAGACCAATAGTGTAAATCTTGAAATACAAGGGTCTAAGATTGGCTTTAAATATAGTTTTTCACCATTGTTTGCCCAATGGATTTTGTATTTAGCCTGAATTCCTTCTCTGCATGAAATACTGGATTCATCTATCAGATCTAAAAGAAGGGTATCCCCTTTTTGTTGAAAAAAATACTGGTCAGCAGGATTGTAACCTTCCAGATCGACCATAACCAAAGTGTCGTTTTGAAAATATAGCTCTGTGCCTTTTTTGAGCGGAAGTTGTGTTCCTTTCCAAACAGTTCCTTTCAATAATATTTTGGATTGGCCTACAGAAATTATTGAAAATCCAATACAAAACTGCAATAAAATAAGGTGACGTATCAATCTAATAATCAGGATTTAAGCTGCAAGATTAACATCTTTTTCCTTAGTTTTAAATATTTTTTATGATCAACTGTATCTGACATTTTGAATATTAATCAACATTTGAAGTAACAAAAACAATTTAAAGGTAGTTGATAGTCGATGCTATTTGATTCAAATTCAATTTCAAAACTCGATAGATTTTACAGGTCTAATCTGATTAACTCCATCACTGGTTTTAAAAGCCTTAACCTGTTAGGCACCCTGGACCCAAAGGGCATTTCGAACCTCGCAATATTTTCTCAGGTGTTTCATGTAGGTGCAGATCCTGCTCTTGCAGGCATATTGTTTAGGCCAAATCCGGGTTCTTTGCATTCTCTTTCCAACATCGAAAACACTGGTTTTTTTACCTTAAACCATATTTTGCCTGAGTTTATATCCAAAGCCCATTGGACTTCGGCCAAATGGGAAATTTCAGAATTTGAGGGTGTTGGTTTAACCGAGGAATATATTGGAGATTTTAAAGCACCCTTTGTTAAAGAATCTGAAATAAAAATCGGGCTGACTTTTGAAGAAAAACACCATTTAAAAATTAATGGCACAACGCTTGTAATTGGCAGGATTAACGTTATTCAAATTCCTGATAATGTTTTATCCGGTGACGGATTTGTTAACCTTCAAAGTGCAAAATCGGTTGCCGGGATTGGATTGGATGGTTATTTTTTTGAAAATCAAATCACTAGATTTTCTTACGCAAAAGCCGAAACTCCCCCAAAGGTTATTTAAGAACACTGTTGGGTAGATGTTTTTTGGCACCTGGATGGGTAGTCCTACTCATAAAATCTACAAGTATAAAAACCACGAAAAGGGTAAAGCAAATCCCTATCCCAAACAGTATTATCCTATTTCTTTTGTTTTTGTCCTCCATACTGCAAATTTCGAAAAGAAGATTGTGAATTCAGAATACTAAACTGTTATTTTACCAGATGGTTTTATCTCGCGAACTTCAGGTCCTGGACCTCAAATTTGTTCCTTTTTTGGATCATTCTCAAATTCTTGAAAGAATATCTGAATTGGGAACCTCAATAAATCAGGATTTTGAAAACAAACTTCCATTGTTTATTCCTATTCTGAATGGAGCATTCATTTTTGCAGCCGATCTTTTAAAAGAGATCTGTATTCCTTGCGAAGTCTCATTTGTAAAGGTTGCATCTTATATGGGTGAAAGCACAAGTGGACAAGTAGAAGAAGTGCTGGGTTTAAAAACAGATATACGTGGAAGACACATCATTTTAGTTGAAGATATTGTGGATACCGGACTTACAATGAGTCAGTTGATTAAAAGTTTTATGCCCTTTCAGCCTGCAAGTTTATCCATTGCCACTCTTTTTGTAAAGCCCGATTCAGTTCAGGTTGAATTGCCCTTAACCTATGTTGGCTTTGAAATAGAAAATAAATTTATTATTGGATATGGACTTGACTACAATGGACAAGGAAGGAACTTTAGGGACATTTATCAAAAAGCAGACTGAGGCAAAAATTTCAAAATATTACTTTTTTTTAATTTGTACCATTCTTTTAAAACTAAACTTTTCTATTTTGTGTTAATCCTCTTATCTTTACGAAAATTTAAAATACCAATGAAAAACTTATTAGTAGCATTCTTACTGACAGCCTTTATCGGTGGTGGATACATTGCCAAGGCCTCTACTGCTTTCGCCATTGTTGTGAAAGAAGACGAAAAAGATAAAAAAGACAAAAAATCATGTAGCGAGAAAAAATCTTGCTGCAAAATGAAGGCCGGTGAAGCGAAAGCGTGTGCTGGAATGGCAAAAGCAGAAGGACAAGCTTCAACTGCAGAGGCTTCAGCCACAGCAGCTGCTTCTGAAACCAAAGCTCCTTGTGCAGGTGAGAAAAAAGCTTGCTGCAAAAAGAAAGCTTCTTGCTCAGATAAAGAAAAAGCGGATAAAGGGGCTGCCCTTTAATTTCTTCTTCAAAATATTTTAGAAAAAATAGCATCTTGCCGATGCTATTTTTTTTGTCCTCATGGAAGCTTACCATTTTCTTCTTCAGCAGATTATCAACCAAGGTGTTAAGAAAACTGATCGTACCGGAACCGGAACTTTAAGTTTATTTGGGACACAAATGAGATTTGACCTTTCCCAGGGGTTTCCCCTGGTTACTACAAAGAAAGTTCACCTTAAATCCATCATAATTGAATTGCTTTGGTTTTTACGGGGTGATACCAATATTAACTGGTTGAAAGAGAATGGAATTAGTATTTGGGATGAATGGGCAGATGAAAATGGAAACCTCGGTCCGGTCTATGGTCATCAATGGAGAAATTGGCCAACGCCAGATGGAGGCCATATAGATCAGATTGCCGATCTGATCAAACAAATAAAAAATACCCCTGACAGCCGAAGGATGATTGTAAGTGCATGGAATGTATCTGATGTTCCTAAAATGAAACTTCCACCCTGCCATGCTTTATTTCAATTTTATGTAGCAGATGGGAAGTTGTCATGCTCGCTTTACCAAAGGTCGGCGGATTTCTTTTTGGGTGTCCCATTCAACATTGCCTCTTACGCTTTGCTAACCATGATGGTGGCACAGGTGTGCGATTATCAACCTGGCGAATTTGTTTGGACCGGTGGAGATACGCATCTCTATTTGAATCATTTGGAGCAAGCAAATCTGCAACTTTCAAGGGAAATGAGACCTTTGCCTACAATGGAAATCAATCCAAATGTAAAAGACATTTTTTCTTTTCAATATGAGGATTTTAAGCTTGTTGGCTATGATCCACATCCTGCCATCCGTGCTGCTGTAGCCGTTTAACCATGTCATTTATCTAGCCCGCAACAATCAATTTATTTGCCTGCCAAAACGATGGAAATGAAGCATTGGACAGAAGTATTAATGGATAAACTTCGAAATCCGAAGAGTGTAAAGAACTTTGCCGTTTATTTTATAATTGCCTGTGCTGGAGTTACTTCCAACATTATTTCAGCTACTTTTTTAAGAAGACAATTTGGTGCTGGGTTTGGTTCATCCATAGTTCTCGGATACCTGACTGGTATGGTTGTTGGGTTCACATTAACCAAACTTTTTGCGTTCAATGCCAGAAACTCCGGTAATATGACAAGAGAGTTGATTAAGTTCTTTCTGGTTTCAATGGTTGCTTTATCTGTAACCTGGTTTTTCTCTGAGATTATTTTGAGGATTATTAATTTTTGGTTTGGCTCCTATCCATCAACACAGTTTCATCTAGAGGCTTTGGTTGGTGATGTCTCAAAAATGGTGCATGATGTTATAGGTCTTCCGCTGTCGCTGGCATTCATCGACAGGTTGCTTTTTTCAAATCTGGGAGGAATCTGCTTTGGATTTTTTGCAAATTTCTTTGGCCACAAATATTTTACTTTTAAAACAACGGGCTACTACGATCGGTTATTGACTAAAAAAAATTCGGTGTTAAGGCGTTGAAAGCCAGAAATATTATTTGCTTTTGTTTTCTGATGCAAGTACCATTTTCACCTTGAGTTTTTCTCCTATTGCCATTACATCTGCAAGGTTTTGAATGGTTAGGCTTTTGTCCAACCTTAAGACAATGGTTGGTTGGTCAAGTTTTTTCATTTCTCCTTTAAGTTTGTCTTCAAGCTGGTCAAATCCCACGGGGGTTTTATTCACATAGTATTGAAGATTTTCTGTTACCGATAGTGTAATTTGCTGTTTGGCCATTTGCTGGCTTTGCTTTGCACTTGGTAGAAAAAGTTTAATCACATTGGGATTAACCAAAGTAGAAACGATGAGAAAAAACAGGAGCAAGAAGAACATGATGTCATTCAATGACTCCGTGCTGACCTCCGCTGTTTCTTTTTGTCTTCTTCTTAAATTCATTAGAATCAGTAATTTAGTAGAAATTACTTACTAGGTTCAAACAACAGGTCCATAAAATCGAGGGTGGCTTGCTCCATTCTTTCCACCACTTTTTCGATTCTCATGTTTACAAGGTAATATCCCAGAAAGGCAATAATTCCTACAGTTAAACCAGCCGCAGAGGTTATCATTTTTTGATAAAGACCCCCAGAAATTACCCCAATAGAAAGATTGTCCGTCATGGCTATGTCATAAAATATCTTGATTACACCCATGATTGTACCCACAAAACCAAACATTGGGGCAAGCTTTGCAATGAGGCTTAAATACCCAATATTTTTTTCAAGTTTTGTGATTTCCAGTTTTCCTACAGCCTCCATAGCACCTTCAATTAAAGCTGGCTCACTTCCTAATCTGGAAATTCCTTTTTCAAGCATTCGGCTGATAGGGGTATTTACGGTTTGGCAAAGCCTTCTTGCCTCTGCGGTATTTCCATTTTCAAGGCTGGATTTTAGGCCATTGACAAACCCGCTGTCGTAAGACATAGCCTTTCCAACAGAAAGAAAACGCTCAATAAAAATTGATATCGAAATCACAGAAAGGATCAAAAGTATCAAAACAATGGTTACTCCTGTGGATCCACTTGAAAGTAGAAGATCGATTACAGTTTGTTTGTCTACCGTTTGGGTAGTGACTGCAACTGCGGCAGAGTCTATGGCTTGTAGAAGAATCATTTGTACTTAAAGTAATATTAGAATTGGCGCTTGTGAAGCTTTTGATTTTCAGACTATGTAATATGAAAGGACAAACCTAAAACAGTCAAAACATAATTGCAAAAAATTAATTTTAAGAAAGCTTTGGATTTTCTTTATGTCGGTTTAAATCTCTTTTTGTTTTTTTCTCAAGGTTCTTTATTAATGCACTTTCCAAATCAATTCCTGTCTGGTTGGCCAGACAAATCAGAACAAATAAAACATCGGCCATTTCATCGCCAAGGTCTCCTTTGTCGGCATCTTTTTTCCAGGATTGTTCCCCATATTCTCTTGCTATTATCCTGGCTACTTCCCCGACCTCTTCCATTAAAATGGTCGTATTGGTCAATTCAGAAAAATACCTGACCCCAACGGTTTTGATCCATTGGTCCACAATTTCCTGAGAATTTTTCAATGTCATATTTGCTTAACGGAATATTTTACAAAAGATGCGAATTTGGAAAATAAAATCTTTAAATCTTGTTTTTAGAATTTCAGAAATCAAATTTCCACCATGAATGGAAATTATTTAGTAAAAAAAACGAAGTCATTGTTAATGAAGGCAAATTAATTCGGGTCCACTGAAAAAGTAAAAAGCGAACCTACAAGGTCCGTAACACTTCAGGCCTATCCGCGGATTGATAAAATGTAATTCAGCAATAATAAAGCTTCAGACAATGCTGCACTTTGGAAAGCCCTGAAGGAGAGTCAGATAGATGTTATGGCCTCTGAACATGCTCCACAAATCTGGTGGGAAAAGCAAGGTGATTATGAAAACTGCCCAGCCGGGTTACCACTTGTCCAGCATAAACTTGAAATGATGTTGGATGAAGTAAATAAAAACAAAATTACCCTTGAAAAAGTAGTAGAAAAAAAGAGCGATAGACCTGCCAACCTATTCAATGGATTTGAAAGGGGATATTTGAGAGAGGGTTATTGGGCAGATTTCGCCATTGTCGATTTTAAAATGGAATAAAATTCAAATGGAAAACGCATTGTATCATTGTCAATGGACACCTATGGAAGGAACAGATTTAAAAGGCAAAACTTTTATACCTTTGTAAATGGAGTTTTGGTTTTTGAAAATGGAAAGGTTTTAATTGAACCAATTGGACAACAATTAATGTTTAAAAGATAAAAAACGATTTATGAAGCGATTAATTCTATTCTTATCAATTTCTGTATTTCTTGGTTTTGCAGGCAAGACGAGTGCGCAAGAGTATTACCAGGAAGACAAATGGCCTAACCTTAAGTTCTTTGTACCAGTGGCCATGCATACGGCGCCAGACAATAGCAAGCGTGTATTTGTCATTGAGCAAAATGGAAGAATAAAAGTTTTCAAAGATTCCGGAACGGTTGGTGCAAATGACACTACTACTTTTTTGAATTTGAGAAACCGCATTGGAAACATAACTCCGGGAAATGAAACCGGATTATTGGGAATGGCATTTCATCCCAATTTTTCACAAAATGGATTTGTATATGTTAACTATACAACAGCATCACCCGTAATTACTTATGTTTCAAGATTTAAACTTGATTCATTAAATCCAAACCGGTTGCTTACCAATTCAGAGAAAAGAATTTTTCAGGTTAACCAACCCTTTTCAAACCACAATGCGGGCTCTCTATTGTTTGGTGATGATGGATATTTGTACATAACCATGGGAGATGGTGGCTCGGGAGGTGACCCTGGAAATCGAGCCCAAAACAAATCCGAATTTTTGGGGAAAATATTGAGAATAGATGTCAATGTTCCGGAAAATGGTCCAGCCTATTTGGTCCCAGCCGATAACCCACTGGTAAACAATACCCAAAACTGGAAAAAAGAAATTTATGCATGGGGACTTAGAAATCCATGGAAAATAACCAAGGATCCAGAGCTATCCACCATTTGGATTGGAGATGTGGGTCAAAATGCCTTTGAAGAGGTAGATACACTAAGAAAAGGCGCCAACTATGGTTGGAAGGTAATGGAAGGAAATAGCCAATATTCTGCCTGTAACGGGTGCGACACATCTAATTATGAGAAGCCGCTTCAAGCCTACAATAGGGCAGCAGGAATTTCCATCACGGGTGGCTATGTGTACAGAGGAACGGAATTACACAAATTAAAAGGTGTCTATTTTTATGCGGACTATAGTACTCAAAAAATATGGAACCTCAAGAAAGGTCAGAATGGAGTTTACCAAAACTTGGTTTTTACTTTGCCAACTCCTGGTCCAATTTCATCTTTTGGATTGGATAATGAAAAAGAACTTTACACAGTCAGATATAGCGCAAATCAAGGTAAGTTATTAAAAATCAGGTGCGGTCCACCCACACCGGTAATTGCTACCCCGGCAAAAACGACTGTTTGTACAGGGGATTCCATAGTGGTTCTAGCGCCTATCTCCGCCGATGTGGTTGGATACAAATGGTCAACCGGAGATACAACCAATAAGATATCATTACGACAGGAAGGCATTTATAACCTTACACTTCAAACCAGAAATTCTTTTGGCTGCTGGAGCTATTTTTCCCAACCCATCAGACTAAAAATTAATCCAAAACCATTGAAGCCAATTGTTTCTGATGTAAATATTTGCCAGGGCGATACCGCTGAAGTGACACTGTCTTCTTTGTATTTCTACAATTGGTCTGCAAATGGAAACCAAAACAGTTTTTCTACCATCAATCAAGGGCAGTACTGGGTAAGGGCTTTAGATTCTGTGGGTTGCAAAAGTGATACTGGATTCTTTTCAGTAGTAGTTTTACCGGTTCCAACTACACCAGGCATTACTCAAAATGGAAATGACTTGACTACCAACCCTGTTACTGGCGGTTCTTATAAATGGTTTTTAGACGGGGTGTTTTTGGAAACTACCTCAAACCCAATTTTTAGTCCGATTATTTCTGGTTCTTATACCCTTGTGGTTGTTTCTCAACAAGGTTGCCAAAGCCAAATTTCAAATCCTCTTGTTTTCGTTTCCAACCTTAAAATCTCTAATGGTGAAAATGATGTTATTTTAATGCCCAATCCTGTAAAAGATGAACTGTCGATGGTGATTAAATCAGTAAAAGCCGTGAATACAGTTGTTTATGATTTTTTAGAACTTAGTGGAAAGTCAATTTTGAAAGGAAGTTTTACGGGAATTAAGAAAAAATCAGACCTTAAAATCAGTACGCGGAATTTGCCTAAAGGGCCATATTTCGTTAAGATTAATCTGGATGGAAAGAGTTATCTGAAAAGAATTATAAAGGAATAACAAAAAAAGGGGCTTTTAGGCCCCTTTTTTGTTGTTATACAAGCAAAACCTGAGAGTTTTCAAACCCAATTTTTAGCAATCTCAGTACCCTTATTCAATCACAATTCTCTGACAATGAGCCAACTCCTTGTGAAAGACAGAAACGGTGTACAATTCGGTTTTTAAACCATAAGTCGGGTCCACTGAAAAAGTAAAATCTAATCCACAAGCTCCTTCCTTCCCATTGATTGTCGGTTTCTGAGCTTCATACTTGTTTTCCTCCGAAGGCGGACCAAAAAGTATGCAAAAACCTGAATGACATCATAAACCCATTATCATAAACAAATTCCAGACCGGATAAGTCCCAGTTTCTGTTTGGTATTTCTGATATGGATTGAACAGGAATTCCTTATTAAAAACTCCTTCTATTGGAAAATTTTCCGATTTGGGTACAACATCCGGTTTTAATATCGGGTTGGGCAATGGTTTCAGAAAAATATTGGATACCAAATACAACAAGATGTTCTTTTAACATATTCCCTTGGTTTACAGATAAGTAAAGGCAATTTCTACTGCCAGATCTTTCCTCGTGTATAAAATGTTATGGAGCTAAAGAATTTTTCATATCCAGTATAAATAAAATCTTAAAACCAAAAAACGACCTATTTTTGCCAATTCTGTGAAGGTAGAATTTAAAAAACTCCATGTCCATTACAAATAAGCGAATTCATTTCATTGCCATTGGCGGTGGTGCCATGCATCAACTTGCCATAGCATTAAAGAGAAATGGAAACCAGGTTTCTGGTTCCGATGATGAAATTTTTGAGCCATCAAAATCAAAGCTTGACGCTGAAGGTTTATTGCCGGATAAGTCAGGTTGGTTTCCTGAAAAAATTTCAGATTCTATTGACCAAATAGTATTGGGTATGCATGCAAAAAAGGATAACCCGGAACTTTTAAGAGCCAAAGAGCTTGGAATAGAAGTTCTTTCTTATCCTGAATTGATATTTAACCATGCAAAAGACAAGCAAAGAGTTGTAATCGCAGGAAGTCATGGTAAAACCACAACCACTGCCATGGTTATGCATGTGCTCAAATATTGGGGAAGGAAATTTGACTATTTGGTAGGAGCCCCGGTTCACGGATTTGAATATACGGTTAGCCTTTCGGAGGAAGCCCCAATCATCATAATTGAAGGAGATGAATATCTTTCTTCGGCAGAACAACAGGTGCCCAAATTTTTAATTTATCAGCATCATATTGGCTTGGTTACCGGTATCGCCTGGGACCATATCAATGTGTTTCCTACCGAGCACGCCTATGTCAGACAATTTGATCATTTTGCAGATTCTACACCAAAGGCAGGCATACTGATTTACAATGAGGAAGACGCACTTGCCTCAGTAATATGTAAAAAGGAAAGAGAGGATGTTACCGTTTTGGAGTATGGTACACCCAAACACATTATCAGAAACAGCGTTACCTATTTGATTAATCCACAGGGAAAGGAGTTTCCGGTTCGTTTTTTTGGTGCTCATAATTTGTATAATGCCAATGGAGCCAGGGTTTTGTTATCAAAATTAGGTGTGCATGATGACCAGTTTTTCGAAGCCATACAATCTTTCGAAGGGGCTTCTAACCGGCTTGAGAAATTAGGCGAAAATGAAAAGGTATTGATTTATAAAGATTTTGCCCATGCGCCCAGTAAATTGGAGGCCACTACCATGGCTGCAAAATCTCAATTTCCGTCCAAAAGACTGACGGCTGTTTTGGAGTTGCACACCTTCAGTAGTTTAAACAAAGAATTTATTTCTTCCTATAAAAATACGCTGGATGCTGCCGATGAGGCTTTTATTTATTTAAATCCTGAGGTGGTAAAGCACAAAAATTTAGATCCAATTTCAGAGGAAGAAATCAAGAATGCTTTTCAGAGGCAGAATATCCAATTTTTTACGGATAGTGATAAGTTATTCAAAACACTTTCTGAAAAGAAATTTGAGAACTCCCTATTGCTCATTATGAGTTCTGGTAGCTTTAATGGTACCAATATTAAATCGTTTGCAGACCAAATTTTAGCCACCAATTCCTAAAGAACATGAATCATAATCTAAAACTAAAAAAGCCTTTGGCCTTTTTCGATCTTGAAACTACAGGCATAGATCCCGTTAACGACAGGATTGTTGAAATTTCAATGCTTAAGGCATTGCCGGATGGAAGTTCTACTTCCAAAACCATGAAAATCAATCCTGAAATGCCCATTCCGTATGAAACTACTTTGATACATGGTATTTCTGATGAAGACGTAAAAAATGCGCCAACCTTTAAAAAAGCAGCCCCTGAAATTTCAGCATTTCTTGAAGGCTGCGACCTGGCCGGATACAATTCAGTAAAATTCGATTTACCGCTCCTTGTAGAAGAGTTTATGAGGGTAAGTTATGAATTTGATTTTAGCAAAAGGCGAATGGTTGATGCCCAAAAAATATTTCACTACATGGAGCCCAGAACCCTTTCGGCTGCTTTCCGGTTTTATTGTGGAAAGGAAATGAGTGATGAAGGCAGAGCCCATTCGGCTGAATTTGATACTTTGGTTACTTACCAGGTTTTGATTGAACAAGTGAAGCGGTATGAAAACCAGGAAAGAAAAGATGAAAAAGGAAATGTTACCATTCCCGTTCAAAACGATGTGGAAATCCTGGATAAATTAAGTAGAGGTAATCAGTTTGATTTGGCCAGTAGAATGGTTTATAATGATAAAGGCGCCGTTGTATTTAACTTCGGAAAGCACAAAGGGAAAGTGGTGACGGATGTTTTTCGTCAGGAGCCATCTTACTATGACTGGATGATGAGAGGCGATTTCGCCAGAGACACAAAAAGAAAACTAACCGACCTGAAACTGAGCATGGCAGGAATGCTGGTAAAGTAAAAAATAATGAAAAAGTTCTTTAAGATATTTGGAATCGGACTTCTGATAATTCTTATCGTTCTGCTTTCTATTCCAATGTTGTTCAAGGATAGAATTAGCAAGGAGGTAGAAAATGCCCTTAATGAAAAACTGGATGCCAAAGTGCTGTTTAATGGCAAGAAAGTTAGTCTTTCCCTGATTTCTGATTTTCCCAACTTTTCATTTGGAATAGAGGATTTTGGAGTAATCAATAAGGCACCTTTTGAAGGAGATACTTTGTTGTTTGCCAAAAAGTTTGAACTTGTTATAGACTTTATGTCGGTTGTAGGCGGAGGTCAAATCAATATCAAAAAAGTACTGCTAAGTCAGCCGCTTATCAATGTTTTGGTTTTGGAAGACGGAAGAGCAAACTACAACATTACAAAACCTTCTGCCAGGCCGGAAGAACAAAAAGGAACGGAAGAATCAAAATTTGATTTGAAAATTCAAGGTTGGCAGTTAGAAGGAATGATTTTAAATTATTTAGACAACAGCTCCGGCACTTTTCTTTCCATTAAAGGTCTAAATCAT
This sequence comes from Cytophagaceae bacterium, assembly GCA_027485575.1. Lineage (GTDB taxonomy): Bacteria > Bacteroidota > Bacteroidia > Cytophagales > Flexibacteraceae > CAMDMI01. The sequence continues at coordinate 4,958 of JAIXQU010000015.1, read as the reverse complement.
TCGGGGTCAGGCGATTTTACCCAGGAAGAAGTGGATTTAAAAACGAAAACTGAAATAGCCGACCTTAGCCTGATTCTGGATTCCACAAGCTATCTTACACATAAAAAGTTCAATTCCGATCTGGCACTCGCCTGGAACATGAAAAACAAAGCCGGGAAGTTTGGAGATAATTTTGTTCAGCTCAACGATTTCAAATTTTCATTTTCCGGAGATGTCAATTTTGGAGGACAGAAACCCCAATTTGACCTCAGGTTTGCCACCAATCAAAATGAATTAAAAAGCCTGCTTTCACTTGTGCCGGCCTTGTATACCAAAGATTTTGAAAACCTGAAGGCGGACGGCAAAATGGAATTTAACGGATTGGTGAAAGGGTTTTATGATAGCACCTCTTTGCCTCAGTTTGAAACCAGACTGTTGGTTGAAAAAGGAAAAATTCAATATCCCGGCTTGCCAAAAAGCATTGAAAATCTGATGATTAACATTGAATTATCTCATCAGCAAGGCGAACTGGAAATGCTAAAAACCAATATTAAGACTTTTGCCTTAAAACTGGGTGAAAATCCGTTTGTGGCCATTGGCAGCATTAATGGCATCGCCAAACCGGATGTTGATATGAAGGTAAACGGAAGTTTAAATCTGGCGGATATTCTTTCCGCTTTTCCAATAGAAGGGCTGGACCTGAAAGGTCTGTTGGATTTGAATCTAGTAGCCAAAGGCCAATACAATCCAAATTTTCAACAATTTCCTGTTTTAACCGCAAGTGTTAATTACTCAAACGGTTATGTTAAAAGTAAAGATTTTCCAGAAGCGATAGAGTCCATTAACTTAAAAATGAATGCCTCAAATCCAGATGGAAATATGGAATCGACATTGGTAAATCTTGAGCAAATGACATTTAAATTGGCCAATGAGCCATTTGAGTTAAAGGCAAAAGTTCAAAATCTGAGTGATATCCAGTACAGCATGGAGGCGAAGGGCATAATCGACCTGGAAAAAATGACCAAAATTTTTCCTTTGGAGAACATGAAGGTAAAAGGCAGAATAGATGCGGATATCAAAACCTCAGGAACCATGAGCGATGTGACGGCAAAGCGGTATGACAAACTTCCAACATCGGGGACCATGGGCCTGAAGAATTTTGTATATACTTCTAAGGATTTGACCAAGCCAGTTTCCATTAGTTCTGCAAAAGCTGTTTTCAATAGCCAGGAAGTGAAACTGGAAAATATGATGATGAAAATTGGTGCCAGCGATTTTGTGCTTAATGGTGCCGTTCGGAATTATCTGGGATACATGTTAAAAGATGAAACCATCCTCGGGACGCTCTCTATGGGCTCTAAATTGATGAATGTGAATGAGTTGATGGCATTGACAAGCGAGCCAAAAGTGCCTGAAAAAGCGGCACCTGAAGAACCTTTACATCCGGTCGCATTACCAGAAAACATAGATTTTTCCTTCACCACCAATTTGGAAAAGGTATTGTATGACAACATGACCATGGAACAAATGAAGGGCTCAATTGTCCTTAAAAATGGAATTCTGAACCTTAAAGGGCTTAATTTTCAAACCATGGATGGAAGCATAACTTCTGATGGGGAATACAATCCAAAACTGATAGCTACGCCCAGGTTTTCCTTTGAACTGGATATGAAAAACATCTCTGTTTCAAAAGCATACAGCACTTTTAATACCATAAGGTCCTTAGCACCGGCTGCAAAAAATGTAGAGGGCAAGTTTTCGACTGTTTTTAAAGTGAAAGGAAATCTGAATTCAGAAATGAAACCAGATATGCCAACTCTAAATGGCGGCGGATTGGTAAAAATTAATGAAGGCCAAATCAAGGACCTGAAAATTATCGAGGGAATTAATAAACTGGCCAAAACAAATTTCCCAAGCCAAAGCAACCTTAAAGATGTTCAAATCAAAACCACCATTAAGGATGGAAGATTGTTTTTCGAGCCATTTAATGTAAAGGCAGGTTCTCAGGTTGTTAATATTGGGGGTAGTAATGGTCTTGACGGAACCATTGACTATTTAATAAAAACCTCCGTACCCACGGGCGCTGCTGGTGCGGCAGTTTCGGGTGCAGTAGGTAAGCTTACAGGTACAAATATTTCAGCACCTAAAGATGTGAAGTTTGAAATCGGTGCTACGGGTCCATCAACTTCCCCAAAATACCGGCTCGTCAAAGCGGATGTTGGTAGTGCTAAAACTGAGGTGAAGGCTGCCATAAATGACAAGGTGAATAAAGCCAAAGAAGAGGCGGAAGCCAAAGCCCGGGCAGAAATAGAAAAGGCCAGGCGGGAAGCAGAGGCCAGGGCCAACGAAGAAAAAGAGCGGTTAAAGAAAGAGGCGGAGAATAAGGCCAGGCAGGAACTGGACAAGTTAAAAAAGAAATTCCGGTTTTAATTTCCCGTTTCGGCTTGATTTAATTTGGATTGAAGCAATTGAAGCAGCTCGCCAACTTGAGCGGAAATCGTAGTATTACCAGTCATAACCTCTGATTTGGCTATGTCAAGTATCTTTTTTACTTCAAGTTTTTGCAAAATCATGGAGTAAAATCTTTGGTAAAACATTGATTCCATCCATAGGATAGATTGGGTTTTCCTTTTCTCAAGGTAAGAACCATTTTTAAGAATGGCCACGAAAAACTGTTCAAGCTTATCTATCAGTTCTTTTAATCCATCTTTTGTTATACAGGAGCCGGATAAAACTGTTGCTTTTTCTCCGTTTCCCCGCTCAGGCCATAAAGCTGAAATGCCATTGAGTTCTTGTGCATACATCTGGGCAGATTTTTCATTAAGCCCATCTGCTTTGTTTACAAATACAAAATCGGCAGATTCAAGAATTCCTTTTTTTACACCCTGAAGCTCATCTCCTGTGCCGGAAACGAGAACCAAAAGGACATTGTCCACCAACTGGCTTACCAGTGTTTCTGATTGGCCTACCCCAACGGTTTCAATTATAATCCTGTCAAAACCAGCGGCCTCGCAAACTTTTATGGTTTCAAAAGTATGGGCTGCAACACCTCCAAGTTGTAATCTGGTTGGTGAAGGCCGGACAAAAGCCATTTCCGATTTACTCAGCTCGGTCATCCGGGTTTTGTCACCCATGATGGAACCCAAGGAAATGCTGCTGCTTGGGTCAATGGCAAGAACAGCCACTTTATGCCCCATTTCAATCCAATTTAGACCCAATTGGTCTATTAGCGTACTTTTTCCTGCACCCGGAACACCCGTAACTGCAATTCTGAAGCCTGGCACAGAAAATTTTTCAATCTCCTCAATCAACCTGTATTTAAGGGTTTGCTGCGACTCCGCTTCATTCTCAATCAGGGTTATACATTTGCTCAGGCTAAGCCTGTCGCCATTTTTTAAACCCTCGATTAACTTTTCCAGATCAGGCATTTTTTTTAAATTTCTTCACAAGTTTACCCAATAAAAAGAGTAGCAAAAATTCATTTTTATCAAGTATTTGATAATCAATTCGAAGCAATTGTTTTTCATTCCCATTCATAACACTATTTTTGCACCTCATTTTTTAGCAAAATTGAATAAAATCTTTTTGCAACCGTTAAATGTCGATCAAAGAGCAACTCGATCTAAACAATATTCCAAAGCACATAGCCATCATCATGGATGGAAATGGCCGCTGGGCAAAACAGCAAGGTGTGGCTGCCAGGATTTTTGGCCATCGAAATGCAATAAATGCAGTCAGGGAAGCCGCTGAGGGTTGTGCTGAGATTGGAGTTGACCATCTGACTTTGTATGCATTTTCAACTGAAAACTGGGGGAGACCCAAAGAAGAGGTAATGGCTTTAATGGAACTTTTGGTCAAAACCATTCGTGAAGAAGCAAAAACACTTGAAAAAAACAACATAAAACTTGAAGCTTTGGGTGAAATATCTGCTTTGCCTGCCAGGTGCCAGAAAGAGCTTCAGGAAACCATGGACAAAACGAGCAAAAACACAAAAATGACGCTCACACTTGCCCTTAACTATTCCGGAAGATGGGAAATTACGGAGGCTGCCAACCGGCTGAAGAAGAAAGTAGAAGAAGGACAGTTGACAACAGAAAAAATTACGGAAGAAGACTTTGCAAAACTACTACCATCATACCCAATGCCCGATCCTGAGCTACTCATCCGAACCAGCGGTGAAATGCGGGTGAGCAATTATCTTTTGTGGCAAATAGCATATACAGAGTTATTTATTACTCCCGTTTTGTGGCCGGATTTCAACAGAGAAGTCCTCTATGAAGCCATTCAATCCTATCAATCACGCGAACGAAGGTTCGGTAAAGTTTCTGCCAACTGATTCAATGATCCGAAATTTCATTTTAACTACTGCGCTCTTTTTACTGGTTCATCATGCTTTTTCTCAGGTCAAACTTGGAAGCAGAGGAGGAGGAGTTTCTACTTCGTCTGAGGAGTTAAGTTATGAAAAACCAAAGACCTACGAAATTGGTGGAATCGAAATTAAAGGGGTAAAGTTTTTATCCCCCGAAGCCTTGATCGCTTACTCAGGATTGAAGGTTGGTGATAAAGTTGAAATACCTGGTTTATCCATTTCTTCAGCCATAAAGAAACTTTGGGAGCAGGGCATTTTGGGTGATATTCAGATTCAGATTGCAAAAACAGAGACCAAGCCAACCGGTGATTTTGTTTTTCTCGATTTCGTTTTGAAAGAAAAACCAAGGCTTTCCAAGTTTCAGATCAAAGGCTTAAAAAAGAGCGATGCAGACAACATTCGTGAAAAAATAAACCTGATAAGAGGCAAAGCGATCAATGATGCCATCATTAAGGCCACAAACAATACCATTAAAAGGCATTTTCTGGATAAGGGCTTTTTTAACACAACAGTTGCCATTACCCAGGAAGAAGATTCGGCCGTTGCCAACTCTGTCATTCTGAAAATAAATGTCGTCAAAGGAAAAAAGGTCAAGATTCAGGAGTTCATT
>JAIXQU010000161.1 GCA_027485575.1 Cytophagaceae bacterium | reverse complement strand
GCCAAAGTTAAAAATTCAACTTCATTGAGCTTGATGTCAGGCATTTTCAGGCTACACCACCAGTTTCCATCCCTATCCCTTAGCCACACAAAAACCTTTACAATTTTGTTTTCCACAAATGGAAATTCAATGCTGGGTTTGGCATAAAGCTCAAAGACTTCATCGGTTATCGATTCAAGAACAAGTCCTTCAGAATCAATCCGAAGCATTTTGGCGTTGATAATTATTCCTGGTTGCATCAGGGTTTTGTTGGTATTGTTTGTGGTTTTCCGGTACTTCCGTTGGGTTCCATTATTTTTAACAAGGAAGCCAGGGTGGGAGCAATATCCTCAATATTAATTTGGGGAACACTACTTCCCGGAAGTATTTTCCATCCCATCCAAAGACATGGCACGTGGCTGTCGTAAGAATAAGGTGCCCCATGGGTAGTTCCAAGTTTACTTTCCCTGTCCATCGTTCCGGGACCGAGTACGATTTGAATATCTCCTGATTTCCCTTTGAAATATCCCGCTTCAAACTTTTCCAAAATAGGGATTTTGGGAAAAGGGCGATCGCCTTCATAAGAAAAGGCTCGTAATACATTTTCCTGTTTTTCAAGAAATTGAATAAATGTGTTGATAACCAGCTTTCTGTCAAGCTTTTTTTGATTTATCAATTCATCATTGAGGTAGATTTGCAGGTTGCTCAGGGATAAAACCAAATTGAGAGAATCGAATTTTTCTTTAGAAAAAGCGATTAGATTTTTAAGCACTTTTTTATCCTGAAACAATGGGGAAGGGAGTCTATTATTCTCCAGGAAAGCAGGAACCTCCTGTATGCCATGGTCGGCGGTTAAAAATGTGAGATATTTATTTTTGCCTACCTCCTTGTCCAGAAAACCAAAGAAATTTTCAAGATCTCTGTCGAGTCGGATGTAGGTGTCTTCAGTTTCAATGGCAAAAGGTCCATATCCATGGCCAACGATATCCGTAGATGAAAAGCTCAAGGCCAGAATATCCATAAATTCATCCTTTCCTAGATTTTCACCTTTAATCAAGGCTATGGCAGCATCTTTCGTAAGTGTATTGCCAAAGGGAGTGGATTTGACGATTTCGTAATTTTTTTCCTTGCTTTGCTTTAAATCATAGGGAAAAACAGGAGGCTGATTTTTAAGGACACTTTCTTCATATTCGTTTAAATCCTTGGTACTTTCTGTATAAGATTCAATTGGTAAAATTGTATTCCATACGGAGTTTTTGTAGGTCTCTGCCTGTTTTTCTCCATTAAATTTAATAAGCCATTCGGGTAATTTGCCATTGAGTTCTTTGTACCAGCTGCTGGAAATAAAATTGCCCGTTTCCGGGTCAAACCAAAAGGCGGCATTGGCTCCATGGCCTGCAGGTAGAATAGAGCCCCGGTCCTTCAGACAAATACCAAAAGATTTTCCAAGAAAATTAGATGACAACCGCACCTGATCGGCAACAGAATAAGATTTCATATTGACCGGAGACATTTTGCCATTTTTTTCTGAACCTCCTATTGAAGTAATAGATTGATCCTGAGTACAATAAACGCCCTTTCCTGAATTCTTTTCGAACCAATTGTTTCCTACAATTCCATGAATTGCAGGCGTGGTTCCGGCGTAGATTGAGGCATGTCCAGGGCCGGTATAAGTTGGGTAATAGCTGTATTGGCAGTTTTCAAATGAGTATCCCTCCCGAAGCATTCTTTTAAATCCACCTTCGCCATATTTTGCCCAATACCGGTATAAAAAATCATACCGCATCTGGTCGACAACAATACCTACAACCAGTTTTGGCCTTTCAAGAGAGCTCATAGATTTGGTTATCTGGTCTTTTGGAACTGAGCCTTGGCCATAGCTTAACATCCGGGAAAAACCCAGAAAAATGAAAAGGTAGATTGCTTTTTTCACAATGCAAATAAGGTTCTTTTCTATAAAAGTCAGGAAGGGTTTAATGAAATCTGATTGACAAGGATGCCAAAGCCCCCATTTCAATAGGCCTAATAACTTCTTACAAAACCATTAAGACCCAGTTCCTCCAGGCAGGCAATTTCATTTTCTGCCAGTTGCCGGCTCGGGTATTGATGTACCAAAACCCTGTACAACTTGCCTTCATTCACTCCGGCAACCTGGATGTAAACGTCTTTTACACCTTTTACTATCAATTTGTGGCTAGTTTCCCTGGCAGAAATGAGGTCAGTAAATGCCCCGATTTGAAATCCATAGCCATCCATTTTTTTAGTAAATCCCCAAAAATTGTAGGTATTTCCAGGTAGATATAGGGCAGTGTTTAAAACTTCATTGGGATGATAACTTGGTAAATATGGACCCAGAGCGATTCGGGGGTCTGTTACTACCTGAATTGAAACCCGGGCAGCCCCATATTTGATGAGATCAATGGCTCTTGCTGCACATTTTGACAGGTCAATAATTCTGGTTTTTACATGTGGGCCCCTGTCATTAATTTTTAGAATAACAGACTTGTTGTTAATCAGATTTGTTACTTTGACTATGGTTCCAAAAGGGAGTGTTCTGTGTGCAGCAGAATATTTGTTGACGTCAAATTTTTCACCACTGGCGGTGCGCTTTCCATGAAAGTCATCCGAATAGTATGATGCCCTCCCTTTCAACTCAATTGTGCTCCCTTTTTGAGCAAAAATTGACCCGATTGAAAAGAAAAAAATGAAGGCAAAAACTTTAAATAAGTTCATTTTCAGACACTTGATCAAAAACGAACTAGCAATATTAAATCATTGTTGCAATAAATAAGAATTCTATCTGAGAATTAAATACAAATTTGCATTAATATTGAACAAATTTTTTGCAAGTGGAAGAAAGAAACGACAGGGAAGAAATATTTTCAAAGCGGGTAAAAGCAGGTAAGAGAACCTATTTTTTCGATGTGAAATCTACAAGGGCTGAAGACTATTTTCTGACAATTACGGAGAGTAAAAAACGATTCGCTCCCGATGGAACTTTTGTTTTTGAAAAGCACAAAATATTTCTTTACAAAGAAGATTTTGAAAAATTTATTGAAGCTTTGAATGAATCCTTCGGAAAGGTAAAAGAATTAATGCCTGACTATGATTTTTCAAAGCCCGCTTTTCCTTTTGATGAAGAAAAGGAAACCGGCTGGGAATAATCTACCAACATCAAATCCGGAATCCTCCATCACAAGTGGAGGTTTTTTTATTTTTTCTATTTTAAATAAGCCGTAGTATTCCTTTGAAAATTAATCCGTTAGCAAAATTTTTCTTTTTCCTTTCACTCACAATTATCACCACCACTCTTGCTGGTGCCGAATGGATGACTGGTAATACCTGGATCAGTATGGGCCAGAACAAAGTCCTTGGGAGTCAGGATTTCTTGCGGGGATTGCAGTTTTCTATTCCTTTTTTGGCCATACTTACCATACACGAATTCGGCCATTATGTATTTTCTCAAAAGTACAAAGCAGATGTAATCCTGCCGCTCTACATCCCTGTTTGGCTTGGATTTTTAGGACTGCCAAGCATTGGAACGATGGGCGCTTTTATTCAATTAAAGTCTCAACTCAAGTCCCGGATTGAGTATTTTGATGTAGGTGTTGCCGGTCCGCTTGCCGGATTTTTTGGCGCCATTGTTTTGCTTTGGTATGGTTTTACCCATTTACCTCCGTTGGATTATCTGTACCAGATTCACCCTGACTATGCGCAATATGGAGCCGATTATGCCAAATATGTCTATTCAAATCCTGGTATCAACATTAAACTAGGCTCCAATCTGGTTTTTGAGTTTTTTGAAAGATATGTAGTTGTAGATAAATCATTGATTCCCAGTAGCTATGAATTGATGCACTACCCCTTTTTGTTTGCAGGGTTCCTGGCTTTGTTTTTTACTGCATTGAATCTTTTGCCCATTGGTCAGCTCGATGGGGGACATATACTTTTTTCGACTTTCGGTTCTAAAGCCCATTCCATTATATCTCCGGTCCTTTTCAGCATTTTTATATTTTATTCAGGACTTGGGGCGCCTATGCCAATTGATTTTCAGTATGATGCATTTCTGACGGACAAGCTCTGGGAGAATTTTATTTTGTTGGGAGTGGTCTATGTTTCGGTTTCTAAAGTTTTTCCAACAACGCTTAGTAATTTTACCCTGGCCATCGGAATTTTTGGTCTTCAATATGTTTTAAAAATAATGTTCCCATCCTTGGAAGGTTATCCCGGTTGGAGTGTTTTTGGATTGGTAGTGGGGCGGTTTCTTGGAATTTATCACCCAACTGTTGAAGACAATAAGCCACTTACCACAGGCCGGATTTTGGTGGCCATTTTTTCTCTCATCGTGTTTGTGATTTGCTTTTCACCAAGACCTTTTGGCTGATAGAGTGGGGTAGGAGTTGTTTTCCTTACTTTCAGAACCACCAATTCTTGAGTCTGGTTGTTGATTTCTTCGGTTTTTAGAGGCAATGAAATTGAGGAAATTCTGGTTTGTTCAACTGCTGTCCTGTTTTTTTGCCTAGTTTTGCGGCCCGAAAACAAAATATAGAAATGGAAAGATTGAAAGTTGCCGAAGTCCTGAAAGGAAAAAATATAGGTGAAAATGTTCTAGTCAAAGGTTGGGTAAGAACCAAAAGAGGAAACAAAAATGTCGCCTTTATTGCTTTAAATGATGGCAGCACTTTCCATTCCGTGCAGCTTGTTGCAGATCTTGAAAATCAAAATGAAGAGATCTTAAAAAAGGTAACGACGGGAGCTTGTATTGCAGCGACCGGCAAAGTGGTAGAATCTATGGGTTCTGGCCAATCGGTTGAGATTCAGGTTGCTTCCATTGAAGTTTTGGGCGAGGCAGATCCCGAAACTTATCCTCTTCAAAAGAAGGGACATACACTCGAATTTCTAAGAGAAATTGCCCACCTGAGGTTTAGGACCAATACATTTGGTGCAGTCTTCAGAATCAGGCATGCCATGGCTTTTGCCATCCATAAGTTTTTTAACGACAAAGGATTTTTCTACATTCATTCACCCATCATCACTGGTTCTGATGCCGAAGGCGCAGGGGCAATGTTCAGGGTAACCACCCTTGATGCTGAAAAAGCACCTAAAAATGATCAGGGGACTGTAGATTTTTCCCGGGACTTTTTTGCAAAACCAACAAATTTAACTGTATCCGGACAGTTAGAGGCCGAATTAGCCGCCATGGCTCTCGGACAGGTTTATACTTTCGGCCCGACCTTCAGGGCTGAAAATTCAAATACATCCAGGCATCTTGCCGAGTTTTGGATGATAGAGCCAGAAGTGGCATTCAATGAGATTAAGGAAAACATGGACCTTGCCGAAGAGATGCTTCAATATCTGGTTCGATATGCACTTGACAATTGTCCTGACGACCTGGCTTTTCTCAATGGCCAATACGACAAAGAATTGCTGGAGAGACTTCAGTTTGTTGTGGACAATAAATTTGAAAGACTCAATTATGGAGAAGCAGTCGAAATACTTAAAAATTCAGGGGTGAAATTTGAGTTTCCTGTTGATTGGGGAACAGACCTGAGTTCGGAGCATGAGCGATGGCTTGTGGAGCAACATTTTAAAAAACCAGTTATACTAACCAACTATCCTAAGGAAATAAAGGCTTTTTATATGAAGCAAAACGAGGATGGAAAGACAGTCAGGGCAATGGATGTTTTATTTCCCGGGATTGGGGAAATCATTGGCGGCTCTCAAAGGGAAGAAAACTATGATAAGTTGATGAAGCGTATGGAGGAAATGCATATCCCGGCGGAAGAGTTGTATTGGTATCTCGATACCCGAAAATTTGGCACATGTCCTCACGCGGGTTTTGGCCTCGGTTTTGAAAGACTTATATTGTTTGTAACGGGAATGGGAAATATCAGGGATGTAATTCCTTTCCCAAGAACGCCCCAAAATGCCGAATTTTAGGTTTTAATACGATTTTCTTCTAACCTTTCAGAGAGGTAGTTCAGTCATAACCATCATGGCTTAAACACCTCAAATTGAATGGGTTTTCTGAAAAAGTAAAGATTATCGCGGAATAGTCATTAGGAATTCCCTGTCTGCTGACAGGCAGGTATTCCGATGATAAACTGCTTCAAATCAGAAACTTCGTCACCTTTTCTTCTGTATCCGCAGCGCTGCTATGAGTTTCGAGTAAAAGGTGCTGATTTTTTGCTTTTTAGCTTCTTATAACGAAGTCTAAATAACCAATCTTGGATTATTTGTGCCGGAACCAACAATCGGTGCGTTCGGTTTGATATTCTTTGAAAATTGTATTTACGGGTGTTCCATGAAATAGGCCGGAATTGAATTGCGTTCTGGTCAAATAGTTAAAAGCCCCCATATCTCCGGTAAACGCCGTCCTATTTTGGAAATTGTGTTGTTCATGGATGTTCCATAATTTTTCAAAAAAGTCCAGCATCAGTTTTGCATTTCCACCAATGATGCCGCAGTTGAGCAAAGTTGTATTTTTATATTTTTCCTCATAATCTGCGAAATCTGCTATTTCCGATCTTAAGTGGGCTGAATGGGCTTTCATCCAGTCATTTTCTAAAGTTTCGGGTTCATCTCCGCAAAATAGTGACCCGGGGTTTGATATGAATAGCGGGCTATCAAATGGATTTTGAATTACAACCACGTCTGAAACATCGGTAACAAACAGGTTGCGAAGGGTTTGAATATGTTTTTTTATAAAATGCAGGTAGAGAAAATATCGGAAAACATTTGGACTAAAACCATCGGGAAGTTCAACTTTGACGAACCTAAGGTTTTGGTTTTGATGACTTTGGATGGTTGCCTCTGAGAAATTGTTGTGGAAAAGAATACCGGTTAAATTCTGGTTTTTAATTGAATTGGCCCATTCCTTTACCAGGTCAAAATCGTCGTCCGGCAATGTTGTATTTCGGTTTACATCAAATATTCCGGTGATATGGCAAGCCAAAATCAGGTTTGAGTCTTCTCGAAATGTGGGCATAAACAGCTGAATTTAAGATAAATCCGTGCCGTGCTTCCTTTTCATTTCAGAACAAATGCTGTTGGGCGTGTTCCTGTAATAAATATAGGTACGCAGATCGACCTTGTTTACATTGAAATTTTTGGAAGCATGCTCATAGAAATGGGCATCTGCAGCATATATATCCTGAAATTTCTGACTCAGAAACACCTCCTTTTTTCCAAACAAAGTGGCAAACAAAACACATTCATCCACGTGAATCAATTTGCTTCTGTCTTGTTTATCAGGCACATAATAGTCTTCCTCTTTGTCAACAATGGTATTGGTAGTCGAGGCAATAAGGTCTGAAATATCCATTTGCCCGAGGCATGACCTCAAATGATTGGGTTTGTATTCGTCGTCTGCATCCAAAATTGCAATAAATCGCCCCCTGCTGTTGAGAATTCCTCTATTGATAGATTTGGATTGACCCCTGTTTTGGTGGCGCAGGTAGGTGATTTTGTTTTCATGCGGCATTACATATTTCAACAATTGACAATCCGGGTCGTTGCTACTTCCATCATCCAAAAGAATGAGTTCAAAATCGTTAAAGTCCTGAGCAAGAACGGAATCAATCGCTCTTTTTATTAAATAAAATTCGGTATTGAATACAGAAATGAGGACTGAAATTGTTACTGATTTTCTAGGAATTAAGCTTTGCTCAGAAATTGGCATGGGTCAAAAGTAGTGAGAATAAAACTCAGGGTTTATTGGAATAAGAAATGAACTCAAATATAATAATTTGATTTTTTAATATTTGAATATCAATAACTTATAAAACGGAGGATTGTTTGAATTTTAGGTTTGTTTTGGCAATTAATGTCTTTAACATTAGCCAGGAAGAGGTGAATTCATATTGAATTCAAAGTAATTGTGAACCATCATAAGACTTAAATTTTGAAATAGACTGGTCTTTCTAGAATAGGGAAATGGATGCCATCTTCCATTTAAAAGTATAGTAAAATCAATGAACTGAATTCCAGATATGGTGATTGGGCATCTGTGGTGGCCACTTGAAGGATAAACAAAGTATGTTATTGCCAGCGCTAAGCCCACCGCTTGGCGGTGGGTAATCTCCTTACCATCCTAAAAACTACAAATGGCAGTGGCATAATCAGGTGTGAGCAAACCAGCAGGATCTTAGATTTTATTAGTTCCAAACTCTTCACGGATTCTCTAAAAGGCCAGGCTTTATAGAAGATGTCCGGGCTTTAAAAATTACCAGCGGTGGAATAAACTGGATTTTACAACTATGCTTTCCGTGATGGCCTGGGATTCTTCATCTGATAATTGCAGTATATTCCAAAAGTACTTTTCAAGTGGAGTGGTCATTTTTGAAAACTCCAGACTCGTCTGGTTATGAAAAAAAACAGAATGGAGTTTTAAAAAAATGTTGGAGGTTTGTTTGAAAGCTTTGAATTCAAACCATTTCAAGGAATTAAAACCTTGCTTTTAATTTTGCCTAGTTTTGCATCCTAAAAATACTGCATTAAACCAGCAATCTCAAGCCAAATGTTTTCTTTTTACCTGGCCTATCCATTTTTATATCTCATTGGGGTCATGTCCTTTTCGACCATGTATTTGGTTTCCGATTTCTTTTTCCTGGTTCTTTATAAGGGCATTGGGTATCGGAAAAAAGTAGTTTTTGAGAATTTCAGGAAATCATTTCCTACAAAATCAGAAACCGAAATTGAGGAAATGGTGGAATCGTTTTATCGCTATTTCTGTGACCTGATTCTGGAAACCATCAAAAAGATAAGTATGACCGAAGCTGAATCAAACGAGCATTGTATTTATCATCTTTCTCCGGAAGTAAAAAAACTGATAGAGGAAAAGCGAAGTTTGATTTTGCTCATGGGGCATTATGGAAACTGGGAATGGGCTGGCAGTGCTTTTACCTTAACGGCAGGTACACCTTTGCATGTGGTATATAAAGTTTTGTCCAATCCGTATTTCGAAAAATGGATGGTTCAATCCAGAACTATGTTTGGAACCCGGTTGATAAAAATGGAAAACACCTTCCGTGATATGGTTTCAAACCGAAGCGAGCCAGCCGCTTATGCATTTATTGCGGACCAAACTCCAATGGTACCCGCACCGCTGTGGTTGCCTTTTTTGAATCAGGATACACCCGTTTTTAATGGAGCAGAAAAGCTTGCCAAAAAGATGAATTACCCGGTAGTTTTTATCAATATCAAAAGGATGAAAAGAGGGTATTATGAAATTTTCACCGAAGTGCTCTTCGAAAATCCCAAAGAAACCGCGGATAATGAAATAACCGAAACGTTTTTTAAGAAGCTTGAGAAAGAGATTATAATTGCTCCTGAAACCTGGCTTTGGTCTCACCGGAGATGGAAACATCATCGATAAATTTCGATTTGTAAAACTTTTGGCGCTTTCTTGCTGTTTAATTAAGAAATCTGTTTAAAAAGGGTAATATTTTAAAAATCAATCATTGAGAACCGGGAAAGATTTGATTTTGGCTTCAAAGCCATTCACCAGGGAGAACAAAACCAAAAGCTGGCTTTATACCTTAAGCACCCTCTTTTTCCTTATTATATCATTGGTTTCGACCTATACATTCGAACCAATTTTTGTCCGATTGTTTTTTTCGGTTCTTTCCGGTTTGTTGTTGGTCCGCATGTTTGTTATTTATCACGATCACCAGCACCATGCCATTCTCAATAGTTCAAAAACGGCAGAATTTATCATGTACTGGTTCGGAATTTATATACTGGCCCCAACCAGCATCTGGAAGCGGTCACATGATTTTCACCACAAGCACAATTCCAAATTGCATGTTTCTGATGTGGGCTCTTTTCCAACCATTACAAAAGAAGAGTTTGAGGCTTTATCAAAATCAGACAGATTCAAGTATCTGGCTGCCAGGCATCCCATCAATATTTTGGTTGGTTACATTACCATATTTATGTTTTCTTTTTGCGTCAATTCCATTGTTAAAAGCCCTAAAAAGCACTGGGACTGTGGATATGCTTTGATCATTCATTTTGCCTTTGGCGCATTTCTGGTTGTCAACGGAGGTGTTGTGGCTTTGTTGCTCACCTTGGTTTTGCCTCATTTAATAGCTTGTATGCTTGGCTGTTATTTGTTTTATGTGCAGCATAATTTTCCTGGCGCATCTTTTAAACTCAGAGAAAACTGGAGTTATGATTTTGCGGCTACCCATTCTTCCAGTTTTTTCAAAATGAATCCCGTGATGAATTGGTTTACTGGAAATATTGGTTTTCATCATGTGCATCATCTCAATTCCAGAATTCCTTTTTACCGATTGGAGGAAGCCATGAATGCCATACCGGAATTGCAAAATGTCCAAGTTACTACCTTTAGTCCAAGGTGCGTCTATAGTGCTTTGCGCTTAAAAGTCTGGGACCCCGAGTCTGATCAATTAATACCAGTTTAGGTAAAGCCTACTTAGTAAAAGTCCCCATTGGTAAGGGTTTCATGTCTGTTCGGAAGTTAAATCAAGTTGCCTCAACTCCGCTGAAATTTTCGGTACCAGTTCTGGGATTAGGTTGTCCGAAATCTTAGTAATTCCATAAATGCCAACTCTTTATGGCTTTGATTTGTTTTTTAATATCATGGCAACAGGTCCTGTTTGCCATTTGTAGATAATGGCGTCAGTTGCAGTTGTTGGGCCAATTGAAAAATTTCCTAGTAAAACATCAGGGTCCTCGTCTCCATCTATATCACCTACATCCATCGTCAACCATCGCCCATTTTCAGTTTCCTTGTTCGACCTGACTTCAAATTCCAAATCTTTTTTTTGTTCAAAAAATAAGAAACCTTCATTTGGTTGGTTTACATAATCCGCAAAAAAAGAAATTGCCGCAATATCCAAATCTCCATCTCCATCAAAATCCTCTGCTACTGCTTTGTAAGCCCCATTCATTGGGTAAAAATATTTTTGAAAGTATTCTCCGTTAGAATTTCCTAAATAAATGTAAACCCCATGGAATTTTTTTAGCACTACAGAATAATCTGCATTGTCGCCACAGGTATATAGAATGTCCAAAATGCCATCCTTATTAAAATCTACCATTTCAAAATAAGAACTGCCCTGAACCGGAAAAAACTCCAAAAGATTCCGCTCTGAAAAATTTCCAAGACCATCATTGGTAAACAAAATCAGTTTCTCAAGGCCCTGGGCAAATAATGTTATGATATCCAGATCGCCATCATTGTCTATATCCAGTAACTGGGTTCTGATGGCACCAGGAACCATTTTTAAAGATTTTTTCTGCCATTTGTCTCCTGATTTTTTAAGCCAGTAAAATCCACCTTTGTTGTTTCCAAATCCACAAACCACGATTTCCTCGGAACCATCCCCATCCAAATCTCCTGTTTGTAATTGGACGGGTCTTTCCACTTTTTGTCTGATTACTTCCTTTTCTAAAAGGCGATTCTCAAGGATTTCTGCGTAAACGATGGTTCCAAGCCATTCATCGCTAGGATAAATTGACCCGATCGTCGAAAGTAAGTATCCATTTTTATAGGGAGTTATACAACTTATAGGATTCTGAAATATCCCAGTGGCCAACTTTTTTCCATCTATACTCATTATCGCTAAGTTTTTTGTTGCGTCATCATAGAAGCAATATTCCTTTTTGGAAAGAACTTTGACCATGGAAACAATCGGTGGTTTTGGGTTTCCTCTAATTACCTGAGCTTTAAATAATTGTAAGTCAATCGAATAGCTTTTAGTTCTTGATTGCACCGGTATTGCTGTTGGCGCATAGTCATTAAAATAATCCAGTATCTTTTGCCATTCGACTTTGCTTAGAAGAGGTTTTTTTGGATAAATTCCTTCTGTGTTTATTTTGCCAATATTGCTTGGATAGAGCACTCCTTTATGGGAAAAAATGCCCAACCTGGTTCCCATGGCAGGTAAAACTCCTTTCGCCCAAGTGGCTTTATTCAAAACATCCGGCTCCACAAATAAGTGGCAACTGCTGCAAATGGCTTCAACTTTTGATCTTCGGGGATCCGTTTTTGCATTGAAGGTTTCAACCTTTTTATTTTCTCCTGAATTTTTATTGACCCACCCGGCAGTTATCAATAAAACTACAATGCATATAGAATGCCATTTCATTTTAGTATACGTACTTTAAAAAGTAAAGAATGAACGTTATTTTGATATAATTCAAATTTTAAGAATAAAACGAAATTTGTAGATCATATCTAAAACCCATAAAAAAGGAACTTATGATGCCGTTTTTAAATTCTGGTTCCTCTACCCCTTCCGGGAAATTTACAGCCCAAAAAAGCAGTCTGAAAATTATAAAATGCAGAATGGAAATTCCGGTTGCAGATAGAAATAAAAGAGAAATTGTAGGAAATTTCATTTTACTCAAAGTGAATGAAACTAAGCGGTCATAATTTTATTTCTTAAGAAGTCCATTTTTACAAACGAAAATTTCAGAACCAGTTTGGCTCAAGAACTATGATAAGAATGTTGTTGATGCTCATAATCCACATTTCAATTTATAATCGGTTTAAAGATGCAATAGCCAGGAAAATTTTTGTTATTCAGGGTCATCTCAATGTCTATCAGGTAGTCTGACCCTTTAAAGTTTTAATCATTTTAAAATGAGGAATTCCAACTTCGATAAATTCAGTTCCTATTATTTCATATCCAAGCTTTTGATAAAATGGAATCACCGGTTTTCGAGCATTTAACTCTATGGTGTGGATCTTAAGTGAAATAGCCAATTGTTCAGAAAATAAAACAAGTCTTCTTCCAATCCCATTCTCTTTGAGCGTTTGATTGACAGCCACCTGACGCATTTTTAATACCTCAGGGTCAATTTTGGACAGAATTAAAGTTCCAACAAGTTCATTTTGAAGAAAAGCCCCAACCAAAATATCTTTTGCATCACTTTCAAGATTGTCATGGTAGATATTCATTCCCAATGGTTTTCTTAAAACCAAATCTCTAAGCTCCAATGATTTCTCATACTCAAGTGTGCCAAAACCTATGGTCCTGATGATGAGATTTTCGATAATTTCGGCCATTCGCTAATGATTGGGTTGGAGTTGCTAAATCACCACATTCACGATTTTCTTAGGCACCACAATTATCTTTTTAGGTGATTTTCCTTCAAGCCATTTGGTAACAGATTCCATTGCCATGATTTGTTTTTCAATATCAGCTGCCGGAGTGTCAGCAGGAAACGTGACTTTTGCCCTGACTTTTCCATTGACTGAAATCGGATATTCTACCTCATCATCAATCAGATAAGCTGGATTGAAGCCCGGGAAAACTGCGTTGGTAACAGAACCAGCCATTCCTGAAATGGACCATAATTCTTCGCAAATATGTGGTGCATAAGGTGCTATGCAAATCAGCAAATCGGTCAGAATAGACTTGTTTTTACACTTTAATGTGGAAAGCTCATTTACACAAACCATAAAGGAACTCACGGATGTGTTAAGCGAAAGGGCTTCAATGTCATCCTGGGTTTTTTTGATGGTACGGTGTAACGATTTGAGTTCTTCTTTGGTGGGTTGGTTATCCATCAAAAGCAATTGCCCTGTTTCACCTACATATAACCGCCAAAGCTTCCTCAAAAACCTGAAAACGCCTTCAATTCCATTGGT
>JAIXQU010000103.1 GCA_027485575.1 Cytophagaceae bacterium | reverse complement strand
GCAGCAACATCATTCAATGTTGTCAATTCTACGACCATTACTGCAGTAGTTGCCTCAGGTACTTCTGGAACCGTTTCGATTACCACACCTGGCGGCACAGCAAGTTTGGCTGGATTTACTTTTATTGGAGTACCCCTGTCACCCACTATTTCATCCTTCTTGCCGATTTCTGCAATTTCAGGAGAAGTAGTAACGATCACGGGAACCAACTTTACCGGAGCTTCTGCCGTTAGTTTCGGTGGAACTGCGGCTACTTCTTTCAGTGTGGTGAATTCAACTACAATTACAGCTGTTGTTGCTTTGGGAACTTCAGGTTCAGTTTCAGTAACTGCCCCTGGTGGTACCGCAAGTTTGGCCGGGTTTACTTTCATTCCGGCACCAACCCTTACTTCCTTTACGCCGACTTCAGCGGGATCTGGTGCAACAGTTACGCTTACAGGAACTAATTTTAACGGAGCGACTTCCGTGACATTTGGTGGAACTGCGGCTACTTCATTCAGTGTGGTGAATTCGACCACAATTACAGCTGTTGTTGCAGCGGGAACTACAGGTTCAGTTTCGGTTATTACACCTGGCGGCACAACAAGTCTGGCTGGGTTCACTTTTTTCGTTGCTCCTTCAGCCCCCACGATTACTTCATTTACGCCAACATCAGCCGGAACAGGAACTATGGTTACGCTTACAGGAACCAACTATACCGGAGCTTCTGCTGTTAGTTTTGGGGGAACTGCGGCTACTTCATTCAGTGTAGTTAACGCTACAACCATTACTGCGGTAGTTGCCACAGGAACCTCAGGTTCCGTTTCTGTGACTACGCCCGGGGGCACGGCAAGTCTGGCAGGATTTACCTTTATCTCTGCACCTTTGTTTAATACATGGACGGGTACAGGTAACTGGAATACTCCAGCCAACTGGAGCTTTGGAACGGTTCCATTAACGACAGAATCGGTTATCGTTGCAAGTGGTACAGTTACGGTAAATGGAAATATTTCCATTCAGAATCTGACCGTCAATGGAGGAGCCACTATTTCCATTAACAATGGTCTTCTTCTAACTATTTCTGCAAACAATGTGACTATTCAAGGTCAGGTAGAAGGGCCAGGTTTGTTGGAAATCGCAGGTACAAATCCAGCCATAACTTCAGGACCTGCAGGAAGTGTAGAAAACATCAGAATCAATACTTTAGGCGGAACAGCCAATCTTCAAAACCCGTTCCGATTAACGGGCACTTTAAAACTTCAATCCGGTATTTTACAAACCAATGGCAACCTGATTCTGGTATCAAATGCATCTGGGACTGCCCGAATCTCCAAAATCGAGGAAGGCAACGGAGCCGACATCGTTGGAGATGTAATCTGGCAACGTCACGTGCCAGGTCCTGCTGGTTGGAGATTCATTGGTACACCCATCCAGAACCAGACACTTGCCACCTGGACGGATGATTTCGGGATTTATTCCAATTCGTTTTTTGTTCACAATGAAGGGGGAACCCTCAATTCCGGAAGCCAGGTCAACGGTTGGGAAAATGGAGCCAACGGGGGTGTGGTTGGTAAGGGTTACCGGGCCTTTATGAACAGTGCCTTCATGTCGGGCACAGCGGTCATTGATAACACCGGACCGATCACCAAAGGTTTGTTTCCATTCAGTCTGAGCTTTACCCCAGCAGGTTACGGCGGCGGCGGTTGGAACTTCCTTGCCAATCCTTACCCATGCGAAGTGGACTGGCATGCCTTCAACCGATCGGCAGAAGTAGATGGTGCCATTCACATTTTCAATAAAACGCAGTATGGATCCTACTCTGCCGGTTCCATGATTTCGGTCAATGGGGTGTCTGGATACATCAGTCAGGGCCAAGGCTTTTTTGTAAAAACGACGAGCAATGCGGCAACAATGTCCGTAACCGAAGATGCCAAACCCGCTACCAACCAGGCCACGGGTTTCCTTCGAACGGCCACCAGTACAGATCCGGTCCTCAAGTTTTTCCTTCAGACCCAAAACGGAGAGAAGGATGAAATGGCCATAGCTTTCAGAGAAGACGCCACCGCCGGCTATGATAAGGAACTGGATGCCCATAAGTTTGATGGGTTACTTGCTCTATCGGCCAAAAGTTCCGGCAATCTGGCCCTATCCATTCAGTGTCTTGCTTTGAATGCAGATCAAACCACCGTCGTTCCATTGCAATTCCGGGTACCTGAGGCAGGCACCTATTCGATCCGCTACCAGCTGGAGAGAGGAGAGGCCCACTACCAACTTTGGCTCAAGGATTTGGAAAATGGCACACTGACTCCTTTTGAGAATGGTGAAACCATTAATTTCACAACCACCACCACTTTTGCCAATCAACGGTTCGAATTGGTGATGATGCCAGAGACAACAACAGCAGCGAATGGCGTACAAAAATCCCAGATTCTGGTGTATCCAAATCCAGCTAAGGACCAGATCCATGTTCAAAGCACGGACCAAACCATCGGAAACATTGAGATCTTCAATCCTTTGGGTATGAAAATGTATTCTTCGGGAAACCAAGCCATTGGAAATACAATCCTTCATGTGAAGGACTACCCTAAGGGGCTTTATCTCATCCGTATCAACTCAATAAAAGGAATTCAGGAGACAAAAATCCTAATCCAATAATCCATTAACTTTTTTCAAAAATTAATCCTCGCATCCATTTAAGCTTCATCATGTTAAGACGTTTTTCAATTTACAGTATTGCATTTTTCATTTCATTTTTTCTTAATGAAACCCTGGCCCAGAACCTTCCTGCATCCGTTCCGGATGTGAATACCTGGGTGACGGATGGGCCGGTTTATTCTATGGCCCAAAGTTCCAATACCCTGTACATTGGGGGTAATTTTAACTTTGTTGGACCCAATACCGGCGCAGGTGCATTGATTTCTGTTCAGAATCCTAAACCCAATGTTAATTTTCCCAGGGTGAATGGTGATGTGAATGCCGCCGCCGCCGATGGAAATGGAGGCTGGTTTATTGGAGGAAATTTTACCAAGGTTGGAAGCTTTGCCCGCAGCCGTGTGGCACACATCCTGCAGGATGGGAATGTGGATCCCAATTGGAAGCCTTCTGTGGATACCCAGGTGGTAGCCCTAATCCGGCACAATGGCAATGTCTACATCGGAGGACAATTTACAAAAGTAAATGGCATAGCCCGAAATTACATTGCCTCTGTATCCGAAGCAACAGGTGCCTTAAATGCATGGAATCCAAACGCTTCAGATGGGATTTTGACTTTGGAAGCCAGTGGAAACAGCATTTATGCAGGTGGGTTATTTTCAACCATTGGGGGCCAGCTCCGGAATCGTGTCGCTGAATTGAGTGCAACCAATGGTTTGGCAACAAGCTGGAATCCCAATGCTACCGGTTTTTTTGTTTCCAGTATAAAAAGGAACGGCCGTAAAATTTATGTAGGTGGGCAATTCTTCGCCATTGGAGGGCAAAGCCGGAATTTTGCTGCCGAATTTGATGCGATCACCGGCTTATTAACCCCATGGAATCCCAATCCCAATGGGATCGTCCTTACCTTCTCCTTTCGGCCTGGTCGGGTCTTAATCGGGGGGATTTACACCAATATAGGTGGAGCAAACCGGGGAAATATTTCGGCCATCGATTCGGCGACAGGGCAAGTATTACCCTGGAATCCTTCCTGTAACAACAATGTGACCACCATGCAGTCCATAGGAGATACAGTGTATGTGGGTGGAAATTTTTCGGAAGCCGGTGGTGAAATCCGAAATTTTATGGCGGCTTTTCATGCCAATACCGGGGCATTGACTTCCTGGGCCCCTGAATCTAACGGGACCGTAGTCGGTATGGCAAAATCAGGTAGCCAGCTCTATGTTGGTGGGCAGTTTCGCTCTGTAGGCATGGTCAGAAGGTTCAATGCTGCAGCCATTAATATCTCCACGGGTGAAGCCACTGCATGGGATCCTTCACCAAACGACTCCGTGGTTATAGTTAAAATTAAAGGAAACAGGGTTTACCTTGGTGGAGGATTTAATTTCCTCTCTGGTATTCAAAGGATAAGGCTTGCTTCGGTTGACCTTGATTCAGGATTTGTAAATGGTTATAATCCCTCACCCAACGATGAGTTGTTTGCCATTGATTTTCACGGGAACAATGTGGTTTTGGCCGGCAAGTTTTCAACAATAGGCGGAGGGAATAAAAATTATTTAGCCATGACCGACACGAATGGAGTTTTATCTTCCTGGGCTCCCAATCCTTCCCAAACCGTTACAAGCCTCGCTGTCAGGGGAAATTTTGTGTATGCCGGGGGTGTTTTTACCAGTATAGGAGGTCAGAACAGGCAAGGTCTTGCCGCAATTAACGCCATCACAGGAAATGCAACGTCATGGAATCCAGGTTGCGAAGGGGAAATACTTTCTATGCAAATATCCAATCAGTTAATCTACATAGGTGGGTCATTTATATTTACCGGAGGAAGCGGTCGAAACAACATTGCTTGTATTGATCTATCCACCGGACTTTGCACCAGCTGGAATCCCATTAGTACCGGTCCTGTTTTTTCTATTCATAAAAGAGGAAAAACAATTTATGCTGCAGGTGCATTTGCTTCTATTGGTATTAACAATCGGTTTTATGCAGCTGGCCTGGATTCTGCAACCGGACAAGCCACACAATGGTCTCCAACTTTCGAAACGAGCAGCAAAAATTATGGACTATTTATTACCACCACAAACGATAAAATTTGGTTGGGTGGCCGTCTTCCTTCCATTGGATCCAGATTGGCTAAGCAATATTTTACATCCTTTGAACTTAATGAAGTTAATCCGGTAACCATTACCCCTTCAGGGTCAACCATTTTATGTGCCGGAGATTCTGTTTTATTAGAGGCTTCTTCGGGTACTTCTTACCTTTGGCTTCCAGGGGGGCAAACCAGTCAATCGATCAAAGTAAAAACCACGGGCGACTATTCTGTAGTAGTCCAAAAGAGTAATGGTTCGTATGGTACAGCCAATCAAATTGTGAATGTAAATCCTGTAATACCAACCAATATTACAGTTTCCGGATCGACAACATTTTGTTTTGGTGATTCGGTTACATTGACCTGTACACAAGGGGAACGTTATTTATGGTCTAATGGGGATACTACTCAATCAATCAAAATCAAACAATCTGGAAACTATTCTGCAAAAGTTACTCAACTGAATGGTTGTGCAAGTGAAGCAAATCAAATAGTAACGGTAAAACCTTTGCCATCCGCAATTATTGATAGCTCAGGCTCATTATCTTTTTGCCAGGGTGGAGTTGTAACCCTTTGCGCACCAGATAGTTTAGGACTTATCTATAATTGGTCAAATGGTATTGGAACACGATGTATTGATATAACTCAATCTGGTAGTTATAATATTCGGACAGTTTTAAATGGTTGTTCGTCTGCGATAAGAAAGCCTATATTAGTTCAGGTTTTCCCAAGTCCACCTAAACCTCTCATTACAGCATCAGGGCCACTTTCAATTTGTCAGGGAGAATGTGTAACCCTTTCCGCTCCACTCGGATATGATTCTGTTAGTTGGTCAAATGATGAAACGACTGCATCCATTTCAGTTTGTCAAACTGTTACCATGTTTTTAACGGTGTACAAAAATGGCTGCAGTTCGCCTCAATCAAATGGGAGAACTGTAGTTGTAAATCCGCTTCCACCAACACCAACACCAATACCTGCTGGACCTACAACATTTTGTAATGGGGATAGTGTTCAGGTATCTGGTCCATCTGGCTTCAAATATGTTTGGTCCAATGGTGATACAAGTATTACCACAAAAATCAGGCAATCCATTAATTTAACCCTCAGGGTCATTATTGGTAAGTGTACTTCACTGGTCTCAACGCCAGCCATTCCGATTCTGGTTAAGCCAAGCACTGCAATAATAACGAACCCAATTTCCGACACCATTTGCAGAAATGGAAGTACTCAATTTTCAGTATCCGCAATCGGTAACAGCCTGAATTACAAATGGCATTTGAATGGTACTCCGGTTCCAGGCAATAACCAACCGATTTTTTCAATTACCAATGCAAACTTTGCAGATACGGGTAAATATTTTGTGGAAGTGACGGGAGAATGCGGAATTACCAGTTCCAATTTCGCCAATCTTCGGATACCTTATTTTCAAAGGGCGAGATTGGATACACTTTCGGGTTCGAAACCATGCACAGGAGATAGTGTTTACCTTAAACCATTTAACGGAATTGGTGGGGCTACATTCGCCTGGTTTAGAAATGATACATTGATAACAGGTGCAACGCAGTCCAATTATTTTGCCACAAAACCCGGATTCTACCATTTCAAACAATTCAGAGACGGTTGCGGAACAGAATATTATGATACGCTTTGGGTACGCTTCAGACCAGAAAAACGGCCCAGAAAACCATTTATTACTATTTCTCCCGGATTGCCTGCGACCTGTACAAGCCAATTTACATTGACAACAATTCCAAATTCAGGTAATTATACCTATGTCTGGAGCAATGATTCAGGTATAGTCCAGGCTGGAATTTCACCAAACTTGATCACGACAAAACTGGGAAACTATACGGTCAGGATTGATTCTGTTCAAAATGCCACCGCAGCTTGCAGCAATTTGTCGGCCAACTTTCCAGTAGTGTTTTCAGGTACACAATCGTTTGCCAGCCCTAAAATCAACTTTGTAACCGTCGTACGCACTCTTGATGATTCTTTACGAAATCAGATTACCTGGTCAAGACCTCCGGTACCCAGCGGCTCTATACTTAAGACCATCATTTACAGGCAAAGCAATGTTGCCAACCAATACGATTCCATAGGGGTTTACACAAACAATTCTGATACCTTGGCTACATATACTGATATTGATAACATTGCAAACCCAAGAACCAGACCATGGTTTTATAGAATTGCGGCCAGGGCTACTTGCCCCAGTGGTGGAGGATCTTACATAACTCCATTAAGTCCTTTTCACAAAACGATTCATCTGCTTATTTTCGGTTCTCCAGGAAGTTCTGCATATAACCTCATCTGGAACAGTTATTTAGGATTTCCAGTTACTACCTATCGAATATTCCGTGGAACTACCCCAAACAGCCAGACTTTTTTAACATCTGTTGCCGGCAATATCAATAGTTTTACAGATTTTCCAGGAACCGGGGTATTCTGGTATTCAATTGAGGCTGAAACGAATGAAGGCTATGTCCCCTGGGGCAGGATTAATGCCATTCCTCGCAATGTAAAATCCAATGATAGACCCACTACCCAGGGAATTCCATATGATGATTCAACCGGAACCTCTGAAACCGTAAGTACTAAAGTTGTTTCCAGGCAATATCCTGAAACTTCCTTCTTAGTCTTTCCAAATCCTCACCAGCAAAATTTCTGGATTTCAGGTGGAAAAGAAGGGCTAGAATATAAAGCCAGAATACGGGATATGTTAGGAAGAGAAATGGGTGTTTGGAAATTCATCGGAAACCTGAAAAATGAATGCAACATACAGGTTGCTAAAGGAATTTACTGGCTTGAAATAGAAGGTCAGGATTTTAAAGGCGGTGTAAAGGTTTTGAAAGAATAAATCGGCAATAATAAGTCCTCCAAAATGTCCATTACTCCTAATTTTACTTTAAAGAAACAGGGAGCAATTGTTTCAGCAAGGCGAGAGGAGCGAATCGGGAAAAAAAGGTTATTTTATTTTTATTTAGAATCAATTTCAATTGGCGAAAACCATCCATAGCTTTATCTCAGCTTCTTTTTAAGCGTTTTGTACAAATCTGTTTTTCGGAAATCATCCAACAATGGTTCGCCTTCATAGTTGAAAATATCTGTAAAGCCCAGAGATATTGCTTTTTGAAGCCTTGAATTGGCTGTTTTAAAATCCTTGCCAGCAGCTGAAATGACACCCAGTTCATACCAAAGCATGGACGCATCGGTCTCTTTATGAAAGGTCTTGAGCAAATGAAAGGCCTTTTTTTCTGCTACTTTTGATTTTCCAGTCCTGCATAATGCCTCAATTACATAAACATTGTATTCAATATTGGAACTGTCGAGAGAAACGCATTTCTCATAAAAATA
This sequence comes from Cytophagaceae bacterium, assembly GCA_027485575.1. Lineage (GTDB taxonomy): Bacteria > Bacteroidota > Bacteroidia > Cytophagales > Flexibacteraceae > CAMDMI01. Next base: position 95,882 of record JAIXQU010000103.1, on the reverse strand, counting down.
CAAGGCAGAATCCATTTTAGACTCTTCCCAGTAAATATTTCCAATTCCGGCTAAAGCAAATTCATTAAGCGAATCCAATGATTTTGCAATCAGGTATTGCTTCTTTGCCATTGTTGAATATTTCAACTTTAAGTCAGGGCTTTCTTCTGCAAACATTTTGCTACAATATACATTTCCAAGGTTGGTTCTTAAATCTGAATTGTTTGGCATAATAAGTAAGCCTTGCTGTAAATAATACTGAGCACTGTCCCATTTTTCCTCAATGCGGTAAATCTCTCCCAAAAGCATATATGCATCATATCTCGCAGAATTGAGAAATAATGCCTTTTGGTAATATTTTTTTGCCAAATAGTTGTTTCCTTTTTTGGTATAGGTCCTGCCCAGATTGCAATATGCAAGTGCATAATCAGGGTCAATTTCTACACTTTTTTCAAAATAAATAATTGCGCTGTCGAACAAAGTAGACTCAGATTTTGCCTTTGCAAATTCATAAAAGGCGGTTCCAAGATTCTGAATAGGAAACTTCCACCTGGGTGCCAATTGGATGGCCTTTTTATAATTGCCAATGGCAGCATCAAACTGATTATTGGCCTGGAGAAGTCTGCCTATGGCATTATAATTCTGGGCCCCTTCCGGTTCGTACTTCAGAGATGTTTCAAGGTTGCGTAAAGCTGTTTTTAACTGATACCGCTTCTGGTCATTGGTTACCAGATTGGGTCGTAAAGACCGGCCTTCAAAAAAATATTTTCTGGCCAGATACGTAAAGTAAAGGGGGTTATCGATATCGATTAACTCCAACAAATATTCCATTTCCCGGGATCCTTCGGCAAATAACTCCTCATCTGCTACATTTTCATTGCCTTCAATATATTCATTTATCAATTTTTGCGATGTCAAAACAAGCGCTGACCCCAGCTCGTTTTTTAATGGTTGATGGAATTTAATTTCCAATGGCCACTTGTTTAAAATCCTATCCAAAGTCTTTTTTGCACAATGGCTTTCTGGTTTGAGAAAGTGGCCAGCCGCAATTTCAGACCGCAACTCTTTGATCCATAAAGTCTTCAAACTATCTTCCTCGTGCACTTCTATTTTTTCCCGGTTTCCAGCCAATATGCCGTTGTTAGGATATAAAAAAGGGTCATTGGCGGCTACCGGTAAAAATGAAATCCTTTTGTTTCCTTCTATTAATGGGTTCTGGGATAAAGAAGTGTTCACTGAAACCGAATCAGAAAGAAAAGTTCCAATTTCACCAACAGTAATATTTTTATCGCCATTGCTGTTGGCTTCACCTTTAATCCCTTTCACAAGATAATAGGTAAATGCGCCATGACCACCTCCAAATGACGTGCTTTCAATTGATTTTTCATTTGGCTGGCAACTAAGCAACCGTGCAGATTGTAAATCCAGATCCTGAATACTGTTCATGGCAACGCCTTGTCCTTCAATACCACCAGCAAGGTTTCCTGACCTACATGCATCAATTACCAAAAAGACCTTTGCTTTTTTATAAGTCCAATCAGCAAGATAATCTTTCAAGCCCTCTACTGACAAGGTGCCGCCTGATTTATAGACATTGGGTGGGGAATCGAATAGTAAAAGATGGGCCCTTTTTGTTATCAAACTTTCCACATCCCCATGGCCAGCAAAATAAAAATAGACTTTATCGTTTTCCTTCACGCGTTGGCTTAATGATTCCAGAGCCATATATATGGGGTTACTTGTTGCCATTGAATCAAGAAACACATACTGGTTCTCTGAAGGGAGCCTCTCTTTGAATGCATTCTGCAATACATCAGCAAAGTATCTTGCATCGGTGTGTCCATATTGCAATTTGTCAATTCTCAGATAACTGGATATTCCAATCACCACACAATAAATATGCGCTGAATCGTTTTCCAATTCCTGGCCAGGCCCATCTACGTTTACTTGCTTTGGGTTAAATCTGAAAATTTCTTTGTTTATATCTCCATCCAGCGTATAATTTACCTGTATTTTGGCTGCATTGAAAACTTTTTCCAGTGAAGGTTTCAAACTTCGATACAGCTTTCCTTGCTCCCTGGAACTTAATTTATCAATATAAGCCTCTACCAAAGGGCTTCCCCAAATCTTGGGTTGAATTTGAATTTCAGTAATCCGGCCTCCCTCCTTTCCAGGATCCAGGCTTATAATTTGGTTGTTTGCTGGAGAGTAGGAAATATCCAGCCACTCATTGTCCCGCCCTTCATTCTTCAGGATTTCTTTGGTGGTAAACCTTGAAGAGATGATGTAAGGACCAAATGTGCCCTTGGAATGGATTCCGTATGGTTTTACTGTGCTGATTCCACCATCATAGAGAATAAAAAGAGAACCATACCGGGTTATTTTCTTCGATAAAATAGAAATCCATTTAGATAATTCATCATCCAAAAAATGGTTTCCACCATTATTACCCCCTGTTACATTAATTGGTTCAGCATCATATGCAACAAAGGATTCGTCAAAACCATCGGGTTCATCATTTGATACATCTGAAATTTTCTGGGAGTGCCCACCTAAATAAATTACAATCTGATCTTCAGGTTCTGCTTCATCGGCCAATTTCTTAAATGCCAGCCGGATATTATTGTAACTGGCTTCTTCGTTGCAGAGAAGCTGAATGTTCCGCTCCAACATTCCATTCTTTTTTAATTCTTTTTTGAGTCTGGTGGCATCCTGGTCGGAATGTAAAATTGGCCATTTACTTGATTTCGGATATTGGCCAATTCCAATTAATAATGCATGCCGTATTATGGGTTGTGTGAAACCGGAAAAGAAAACCAAAAAGTAAAGAAAACCAGTGATTATTAGTTTCAATGGTTCTGGTTTTTATTTTACAAATCCTAAATTATATAGCTGATTATCATGCATATTGAGAATATTCAGACTTAAATATTGCAATTGGTTCATTATGGAAATTTTAAGGTTTGTGGCTCGTTCACAAATTATATTTTGCAATTAATTCTAATTTTTTGAAAAATTCAATTTTCATACTTAAAATCAACGAAAGCGCTTATAAAATTTGCTGGATCATGTAAATAAATGGCGATAAAGACTAATTACAGGAAAAATTGTTATAAATCCGGATTTATAATTAGCAGGTAAATGGTTGAACTTATTGTGTTTACAGACCCCTACTTAATTCTCCATTGGGACGAGTAATTTCGTTGAAAATCAATGCTTTATAACAATAATCCAGAAAATAAAAAAAGAACTATCCGATTTATTTTAAGCAATTTTAGTTTATTTTTTTTCAAATGAGAATTTAGAAGAATCAACAATTCCCTTTTAAATCGCACTTTGGAATTTCATTTAACACAAAAATTAAATTTCCAGAGAAACCTTTTTTATGTTTTTACCTTGCAAAAATCTTCTGAAGCGATTTTCTAAACCGGTAACTTTTTTTTAAAAAACTAAAGATACTTTTGTCCAAAATTAAAACAGAAATCTATCGTCCATGGACCAGCAGGCAAAAACCTTCCTTTACAAATACATCAATAATTTTTCTCCTACAGGCTTCGAAGAAAGTGGTCAACGGCTCTGGCTTGATTACATAAAACCATTTACAGATACTTACATATCAGATACTTATGGAACCGTAGTAGGGGTAATCAATCCAGAGGCAAAGTACAAAGTGGTTATAGAAGCCCATGCCGATGAGATTTCCTGGTTTGTAAATTATATTTCTGATGATGGTTATATTTATGTTCGTAGAAATGGCGGTTCCGATGCCTTGATAGCACCTTCTAAAAGGGTAAATTTATTTGGTGACAAAGGAATAGTAAAAGGGGTTTTTGGATGGCCTGCCATTCATGTCCGTGAAGTTGAAAAAGACGAAGCCCCTAAAATAAAAAATATTTTCATTGATATTGGCGCAAGTTCCAAAAAGGAGGTTCTTGAAATGGGTGTTCACGTTGGCACTGTTGCCACCTTTGATGATGAAGCCTTTGACCTCAATACCAAGTATTTAGTGGGAAGGGCTTTGGACAACAGAATTGGTGGTTTTATGATTGCCCAGGTAGCAAAAATGCTGAAAGACAATGGCATTAAACTTCCCTTTGGTTTGTATGTTGTCAATTCTGTTCAGGAAGAAATTGGACTTCGGGGCGCAGAAATGATTGCAAAAAGAATTCAACCCGATGTGGCAATCATCACCGATGTGTGCCATGACACCGCATCTCCAATGTACAAAAAAGTGGAACAAGGAGACCAAAAATGTGGCGAAGGCCCTGTCTTGACTTATGGACCTGCGGTGCAAAACAATTTACTTAATTTTATCATTGATGTGGCCCACAAAAAAGAAATTAAGTTTCAAAGAGCCTCTGCAACCAGGGCGACCGGAACTGACACAGATGCATTTGCATATTCTGGCGTAGGGTCGGCCTCAGCTTTGATTTCACTTCCATTGAAGTATATGCATACAACCGTTGAAACCATCAGTTATGAGGATATTGAATTGGTGATTCAATTGATTTACAATACAGTTATAAGCCTTGAAGACGGGCAGGATTTCAGGTATATCAAATAAAAAAAATGGCAAAGACCTGGCTTGAAAAATTTCACAATGGAAGAAAACCGGTTATAGAAACCTGTGCCAAGGATTTTTCAGGTATTCCGGCTGGAGAAAAATTTCTGATATCAACTCCTGAAGAAATTGACCAATACATAAAATCCATACCAAGGTCAAAATCAATTGGTCTTCAAACCATGAAAAAAGACTTAGCCTTAAAACATGGCGTGGAATATTGTTGCCCGCTAACTACCGGTATTTTTACGAGAATTATATCAGAACTGGCATTTGAAAATTATAGTAAAAATAAGAATATCAATGATATAACGCCGTTCTGGCGGGTGATTGATTCAAAAACGCCATTGGCAAAAAAACTAAGCTTTGGTCTTGATTTCATAAAAGAAATGCGGATGGCAGAAGGTCTGCCACTTTAGAAACAATTTTTCTTTTGCTGAATTGTAAAAAATGTGTGGCATAGCTGGCTTCGTAACCAAGACCCAAAAGTTAGGGCCAGGGCAATTGCTTCAGGTTTCAAAAACCTTACGCCACCGTGGACCAGATGATGAAGGTTTTCTCTTTGTTGATTCAAATGGGAAGGCGATTGAGGTATTTTCTGGTGAATTTGGAAAGCCTGACTTCATTGAAAATGCAAAGTCGTTTGGAGAAATTGAATACTTAACCATTGAAACCGGACTACTACACCGGCGGCTTTCCATTATCGCTCCTGAAAATGAAGGGCATCAACCGATGACAGATTTCGAAAAAAAAATCTGGCTGGTTTTTAATGGCGAAATCTATAACTATCTATCGCTTAGGGAAGAACTAAAAAAAGAAGGATGTATTTTTAAAACCAGAACCGACTCTGAAGTATTGCTTCAGGCTTACAAAATATGGGGAGTGGATTGCCTTTCCCGTTTGGACGGTATGTGGTCTTTTGCCATTTTGGACTTGAATAAAAACCAACTTTTTGCTTCAACCGACCGGACAGGTATTAAACCTTTTTACTACCACAAGGACGAAACCGGCTTCTGCTTTTCGTCAGAAATAAAGGCATTTAAAAATTTTGGAATTGAATTTTTAGAAAATAAATCTACCGTTTCCAGATACCTGGCTTTTGGACTTTCAGACGAATCCAGCCAAACGTTATTTCAAAATATTACCAGACTTCAGGCAGGCAAATATTTGATTTTGGATTTAAAAACAGAGGAAGTCCAGATTCAAAATTATCACCAATGGAGAGTCAATCAAAATTATGATTTTCAACCCTTTAAAAAAGAATCTGAACAAGTAGAACAAATAAGGAATTTACTTTTGGAGATGATTAGCCTTAGGCTTCAATCCGATGTTCCACTGGGTGTTTGTTTAAGCGGAGGAATTGACAGTTCCACCATTGCAGGCCTGACAGCTTATGCCGATAAAATCTCAAAAAACTCTGGAGTCAGAAAGGCATTTATGGCTGTTTTACCAAAAGGAAGCTTAGGAGATGAATCTCATTTTGCAAAAATGATGGCTGAAAAATCGGGCTTTGAATTTTTTTCAACAGAACCACAGGCATCTGAATTTGTGACCTCATTTGAAAATTTGATTTATACCATGGATGAACCTCCACCTGGTTTAAATGCTTTTTCACAATATGAAGTGTTCAGAAAAGTGGCAAAAGAAGGCGTAAAAGTTACGCTCGATGGTCAGGGAGCAGACGAAATTTTTGCCGGATATCCAAGACATCATGAAAGCAATCTTGCAGAAGGACTTAAACATTCAGTTTGCCAGTTTGGCTCCCTTGTTGCCGGAAAAGAAGCATTGTTAAACTATTTAAGGTCGGGAATTGGAAGTAAAAATTCGGCCGCTCTTCTTAATCAATATAAACCTGAAACAGCCATTTTTAATCCTATGGTTTTCGAATTGGCTGGTGGAAAAGGAAATTTTTATACTTCTGTCAACCAGGGACTTATCAATGAATTCAATTCAAGTTCCCTGCCTTTTCTACTTAAAGCAGCAGACAGAAATTCGATGCGCTGGTCTATTGAATCCAGAATGCCATTTGCAGATTTTACTCCTTTGGTCCAATATCTTTTTGAAACACCGGGTTCAGCAAAAATCCAAAATGGATTTACAAAAAGCTTGCTTCGAAAGGCTGCTTCACCTTTTGTTCCCCATCAAATTCTGAATCGAAAAGATAAAGTCGGATTTGCAGCTCCTAATACGCTTTGGCTAAATCAGTTGTACAAAGACAAATCTTTGGAATTATTAAAAGTAGATTCAGAGTTTGTGGATTTTAAAACTTTGGAAAAATACCGGACAAAGATTTTGGGAAACATGCATATTCCTGATTTTCAAATATTTTGGAGGGTATTGGCCTATCTTGAATGGAAAAAAATATTTTTTACGTCTTAAACCCGGAACAGTTATTAGAAGATCCATGTCTGCCGACAGGCAGGTATTCCGAAGCTAAACTGCTTCAAACCAGATGCTTTGCCACCTTTTCTTCTGTATCCGTAGCGCTGCTATGAATCTCTAATACAAGGTTCTTTTTTTTACACTTTAGCCACCCATAACGAAGTCCTAATTACCAATCCAGGTTAAATTCCCTGTTCAGATATCGCCCTGTTTTAAATTGAACATCTGATTTTTTCCTTTGAACTTTTGCCCTAAAAGTTCCCATAGGGCATTTAAAAAAATCTGAAAACCACAATATTTTACAAATTTTTAAAGAATTTCCATTAGGTTGCATAAATAAGAAATGCCAATTTTGCCATTATGTTTGGGAAGATAAAAGATGTCCTAAGTTTAGACAAATTGATTGAGAATTTTGAAGGCTACCTTGATGCAAGGATAGAACTTGTGAAATATGATCTCAAGGAACTAATGGTTAGCGTTTTAACCAGGTCATTAATTTTTCTGGCAATGGCAGTTTTTGGTCTAGCTGGTTTGCTTTGTCTAAATTTCGCATTGGCAAACTTGTTAAACTATCTGTTTGAAAATCAATTTGCAGGTTATTTCATTCTTTCCGGAATTTATTTTTTGATTACTTTAGTATTTTATCTCAATCGTGAAAACCAGTCATTAAAAGATAAAATTGAGTTAAGTTTAAGGCAATCAATGAATCAGCCCAAGCAAGAGTCAACTTCTTCAGAAAATGAAAATGCCGATTGAATCTACACCTTTAAGTCAAGTAAAAAATCTGGAAATGGAACGCCAAAGACTACTGTCCAGCACCAATAAATACAAGCAAGCCCTTGAAGAACAAGTAAGCGATTTAAAAGAAAGCACAATTCGGGTGGCCATTCAAGGTTTGGTTTTCGGGGGTGTTGCCCTTGGAAGTTATTTCCTGGTTAAAGCCTTTCAAAAAAAGGAAAAACCTGAAAAAATCCAAAAAACTGAGGCTCCTGTTAGTGTTGCGGGTGGTTTTACATCTACCATTCTGGCAAGTATTCAAAGCTATATTGCTTCATTTTTGCTTGCAATTGCAAGAGAAAAAATTACAGAATTTTTGGAAAAACAGTTCTTAAAACAGAATGAAAATTCTACAAAAAATTCTTCAGGACCAGGCCTCTAAGAAAAAGAACTTAGCCGTTTTAATCGATCCGGATAAGGTTGATATTAAAGGTATTAAGTCTCAAATAGAATCTTATGTTTCTCATGGAGCAGACCTGTTTTTTGTAGGTGGCAGCCTCATTTCAGGCAATAATTTTTATATATTAATTGAGGCCTTAAAAAAGCTATCAGATATTCCTGTTATCATTTTTCCAGGTTCCAATCTACATATTCACAGTGAGGCTGATGCAATTTTGCTTCTTTCTTTGATTTCAGGAAGAAATGCCGAACTTCTAATCGGCCAACATGTAGTTGCAGCTCCCATTCTAAAAAGTTCCGGACTCGAAATCCTTGCCACGGGTTATATGCTAATTGAAAGTGGAAAATCCACTACGGTGTCTTACATCAGCAATACCATTCCGATTCCTTCTGACAAAGAAGATATTGCAGTTTGTACTGCAATGGCAGGCGAAATGCTGGGACACAAACTGATTTATCTTGATGGAGGAAGTGGTGCAAAAAACCCGGTTCCTTCTAAAATGATAAATGCGGTAAGGCGCTCAATTGAAGCACCTCTTATTGTTGGTGGAGGAATTGACACTCCAATTAAAGCTCAAACTGCTTGGGAATCAGGAGCTGATATTGTTGTCATTGGCAACGGCCTTGAAAAAGATCCTCAGCTTTTAAGCCAAATCATAGAAACCAGAAACAGACAAAATCTGGCTCTATCCATCGCTGTTTAATATTGGCGTAGGTTACCTTTGTTACCAAACGATACCAATGGGAATAGGTGAATCCGAAAGGTTGGTGCAGGCATTCCCAAAAAAGTGATGATTAAATTGCCATCGAAATCATGAAATAGATGGACCAATTTTCTTCAAAAAAAATAAAAATCCAGCGATTTCTCTTTTTGGTTTCTTAAAGATTTATTCGGTTTCCAATAGGCCTGTTTAATCAAATTCAGTTTTTTAAAAGTTCAATTCAATCATATGCTGCTTCAAATATTCCAGGTTTATTTTTCCAAGGCATGGCTTGTGGTTCCAAAATTTTAGTCTGCTCTAAAGTCAAGTGAAAGCTTAAAAATTCTTATTGAGTGAAAAATCTGAAAAAATTTTGTCTGGTAAAGGAACGCATACAACGTCTTCAACCTTTCTTTTGAAATAGAAGCTGGTGAGAACTTTGTTGTACTAACTGAAAAAGCGATATTGCGCCCCAAACCTTTAATAAGAACCAATTAGTTTTAAAAATATGAAAGAAGTTACAGTTCAGGAACTGAAACAAATGTTCGACACCAAAGAAGATTTTCAGCTAATTGATGTGCGTGAGCCATATGAGTTTGAGATTTGTGATTTGGGAGGTACATTGATTCCGGTTGGTACCATTATGGACAATGCGGACAAAATCTCAAAAGAGAAAACGGTTGTCATTCATTGCCGGAGTGGACAAAGGTCAAAAACTGCAATTATGAATCTGGAAGAGAAATTTGGATTTAAGAATTTATTCAATCTCCGGGGTGGTATTTTGGCTTATGCTGATGAAATTGACCACAGTAAAATAAAGTACTAATAATCCAACAGAAAACCCCGGAAGGGCTTTTCTAAAAAAACAAAATTGGCCTGGAAAGGAATTTCGATTAGTACCGTTCCTTAAAGTATTTCCTTAAATCAAAAAGGGCGATTTTTTCAAATCGCCCTTTTTGTTAGAGTGAACTTTTTAATCACTTATTTCATTACAATAACCTTTTCAACAGGCTGTTTAGGAACTGAAACATGCTTAACTCCAGTACTAATAAAAGGCCCGATAACCAAAGCTACAATTGACATTAATTTAATCAAGATATTCATAGAAGGACCAGAAGTATCTTTAAAAGGATCCCCTACTGTGTCTCCTGTAACCGAAGCCTTATGTGGCTCAGATTTTTTATAGTACATCTGCCCATCAATCATTACACCTTTTTCGAATGATTTTTTAGCATTATCCCAGGCACCTCCGGCATTGTTTTGGAAAATTCCCATCAAAACACCGGAAACGGTAACACCTGCTAACAAACCTCCAAGCATTTCTGCTGAAGAAGTATCTGGGAAAACCCCTTTAAAGCCAAAACCAACGGCAATCGGAGTAAGTAAAGCAATTGCACCCGGAAGCATCATTTCTCTGATAGAAGCCTCAGTAGAGATGGCAACGCATTTTTCATATTCAGGCTTGGCTTTATATTCCATAATTCCTGGAATTTCTTTGAATTGACGTCTGACTTCTTTCACCATATCCATGGCTGCCCGACCCACAGCCGAAATTGCCAATGAGGAGAAGATAAATGGAACCATGGCTCCAACAAACAAGGCAGCCAAAACTGGTGCTTTAAAAATGTCGATGGAATCGATTCCAGAAACGCCTACGAAAGCTGCAAATAAAGCCAATGATGTCAATGCGGCAGAAGCAATTGCAAATCCTTTACCAGCAGCAGCTGTTGTATTTCCTACCGCATCCAAATTATCTGTACGGTGACGAACTTCTTCTGGTAAGCCTGACATTTCAGCAATTCCACCTGCATTATCTGCAATAGGTCCGAATGCATCAATTGCCAATTGCATGGCAGTTGTCGCCATCATTCCTGAAGCAGCAATGGCAACTCCATAAAGTCCTGCAAATGAGTAGGAAACAATGATTCCAGCAGCAAGAGTTAAGATAGGTAAAACAGTTGACTCCATACCCACTGCCAAACCTCCAATGATATTGGTAGCATGGCCGGTAGAAGACCTGTTGATGATGGAAAGCACAGGACGTCGACCCATGGCAGTATAATATTCAGTAATGATACTCATTAAAGTTCCGACAACCAGACCAACGACAATTGCCCAGAAAACATCCATTGAAGAAAATTCATAAGAACGAATACTTAGAGTTTCTGGCAGCATGAATTTAACCAGGAAATAAGAAGCGACACCAGTCATAAGCATAGAAGACCAGTTGCCAAGATTCAAAGCATTTTGAACGCTGGAGTTTTCACCTGAAATCCGAACGAAGAAGGTTCCAAAAATGGAGAAGATAATGCCCAAACCAGCAATTACCATCGGCAAAAGAATCGGGGATAAACCTTGAAATCCGTCACCGGAAGCATCTATTTCCTGACCCAAGACCATAGTTGCAAGAATTGTGGCCACATAAGAACCAAAAAGGTCAGCGCCCATTCCAGCTACGTCACCTACGTTGTCACCTACGTTATCGGCAATGGTTGCAGGATTTCGAACATCATCTTCCGGGATACCAGCTTCAACTTTTCCAACAAGGTCGGCTCCTACGTCAGCAGCTTTGGTATAAATACCTCCGCCAACCCGGGCGAATAGTGCAATGGACTCAGCACCAAGAGAGAATCCAGCCAAAACTTCGATGGCTTTGATCATTCCCGGTCCGGTTGCAGAACCACCAGCAGCATACATATGGTAAAATACGATAAAAAGCCCACCAAGGCCCATTACTGCCAAACCTGTTACCCCAAGGCCCATTACAGTTCCTCCGGTAAATGAAACAGCTAAAGCTTTTGAAAGAGAAGTTCTGGCGGCTTGTGTAGTTCGAACGTTTGCTTTTGTAGCAATGTTCATACCTATATATCCAGCCAAAGCAGATAAAATAGCACCAATTAAAAATGAGATTGCAATAACCGGGCTTGAAGTTTCAAGCATGGTTCCAGACCAGGCAAGAATTAAAGCTGTAACTACCGCAAAATAGCTAAGTACTTTCCATTCCGCTTTTAGAAAGGCCATTGCTCCTTTGGCAATATACCCTGCTAGTTCCTGCATATTTTCGTCTCCGGCATCTTGTTTTGATACCCAGGCCGACTTGGCCGCCATGACAATCAGACCCACTAAACCAAAGAGTGGAATGATGTACATTAAGTTTTCCATTTGAATTAAAAATGTTTGTTAGATCGCTTTTAAAAAGGACCGCAAATATAGGAAACGGAACAATTAGTCCTAATCTAAATTAAATACCTGTAAATGAAATATTTATCCAAAATAAGACAAAAATTATTTTGAAAAACAGGAAAAAAAAGAGCTGAAATTTCAATTTAGTCCCTTTAAAAAATTTAAACCTTACAGTCCTTTGAAAAAAAAACCGCCCTTGAAAATTCAAGAGCGGTTCTATAATGTGTAGAAAAAAACTATGCTTTTGGCGTTAATGCTTCAACTATTGCTTCTGAAATTCCAGTTGAAGAAAATCCTCCATCATGAAATAAATTCTGCATGGTGACATGACGGGTAAGGTCTGAGAAAAGGCTGATGCAATAATCGGCACAAGCTTCAGCAGATGCGTTACCTAATGGACTCATTTTGTCAGCATAGGTAAAGAAAGCATCGAATCCATCAATTCCTTGCCCGGCCGTTGTCATGGTCGGACTTTGAGAAATTGTATTTACCCTCACTTTTTTCTTTTTGCCCAAAACCTGGCCAAAACTTCTGGCTATGGATTCAAGAACGGCTTTGGCCTGGGCCATATCTGTATAATCAGGAAAAACCCGCTGAGAGGCAATATAACTCAAAGCAACAATGGAAGCGCCTTCATTTAATGCATCTGTCTTGTCAGCCACATGCATAATCTTGTGAAATGATAGCGCTGAAATATCCAAAGTTTTTGCAAACCAATCGTAGTTCAAATCCTCATAAGGCTTACTTTTCCGAATGTTTGGACTCATGCCAATGGAATGGAGAATAAAGTCAATCTTTCCGCCCAATATTTCCTGAGCCGAATTGAAAAGGACCGTCAGGTCCTCTATTGAAGTGGCATCTGCAGGAATAACTTGTGTATTGCAAGCAGCTGCAAGTTCATTTATTTTACCCATTCGCATGGCGAGAGGTGCATTGGTAAGCACAAACTGTCCGCCTTCTTCAAATACTTTTTCTGCCACTTTCCATGCTATGGAATTGGGATCCAGAGCACCTGTGATGATTCCTCTTTTTCCTTTCAACAGATTGTATGCCATATGCTTATATTATTTTCTGATTGGTTTGATTTGTTTTTGCAGACGGCAAATCTAAGGAGAAAGTTGAAAGGCGAAGGTAAAAATTCAAAAGGTGGAATGCGGCCATTTAATCTAATCACGATTGAAAATTAAGCAATAAGTTAATTTAGATAAGTCTGGAATTAAAGCGATCAGCCAATAAGTTTGAGAAAAAAACCAATTTAAAATTTGAATCTGCCAAATTTGCGGCTTAAAGTAAAAAGTCGAAACTCAAAATTTAAAAGTTATAAGTCCTGATTTTCAGGTAGTTGTACAAAACGCTATTTTCTTAACTTTTGATTTTTGTATTATCAGTTTTAACTTAATTTCTTATGCTTCAGGACGAAATACAAAAACGCAGAACCTTCGGAATCATTAGCCATCCCGATGCCGGAAAAACCACTTTGACCGAAAAGCTGCTTCTATTTGGCGGTGCCATTCAAACGGCTGGGGCGGTAAAAAGCAACAAGATTACAAAGTCTGCAACTTCCGATTTTATGGAAATCGAGAAGCAAAGGGGAATTTCGGTCGCCACTTCCGTAATGGGTTTTGAATACGGTGGATATAAGATAAACATTCTTGATACGCCCGGCCACAAAGATTTTGCTGAAGATACCTACAGGACTTTGACAGCAGTCGATTCCGTCATTTTAGTTATCGATTGTGTAAAAGGTGTTGAAGAACAGACCCGTAAGCTTATGGAAGTTTGCAGAATGCGGAACACGCCTGTGATTATTTTCATCAATAAAATGGACCGTGAAGGTCAGGACCCGTATGACCTTTTAGACGAGGTGGAAAAGGAACTGAATATCCACACAAGGCCACTTACCTGGCCGATTGGAATTGGCTCCACTTTTCAGGGTGTTTATAATTTATTTGAGAAAAAATTGCTGCTTTTTTCGAATACCAAAACAAAAAAGGCGGAAGATATTATTTCATTTAACAGCATAGAAGACAAGGAATTAGACCTTAAAATTGGAGAAAAAGCTGCAAATAAACTTCGGGAAGACGCTGAATTGATTGAAGGTGTTTATGAGCCATTTGATGAAGATTTGTATCGGGAAGGTTATTTGGCTCCTGTTTTTTTTGGGTCGGCGGTAAACAACTTTGGTGTTCAGGAACTGCTGGATACATTTATAAGAGTCGCTCCATCGCCTAAACCGAGGATTTCAGATTTACGGGAAGTGAATCCAACTGAGAAAAATTTCACTGGTTTCATATTTAAAATTCACGCAAACCTTGACCCAAACCACAGGGATAGGATTGCTTTTTGCCGGATTGTTTCAGGAACATTTGAGCGGAATACTTTTTATTACCATACACGATTGGATAAAAAGCTTCGTTTCTCAAGTCCCAATATGTTTATGGCCAATGAGAAAAGTGTTGTTGATCAGGCATTTCCGGGTGATGTTGTAGGATTATATGATACCGGTAATTTTAAAATTGGTGACACACTCACAGAAGGTGAACATATTCAATACCAGGGAATTCCAAGTTTTTCACCTGAAATTTTTAAGGAGCTTATTAATAAGGATCCTTTCAAAGCCAAACAATTAGAAAAAGGAATCCGGCAATTGACAGATGAAGGTGTTGCACAGCTTTTTATGCAGGAGCAAGGCAATGTAAAAATCATTGGCACCGTGGGTGAGCTTCAGTTCGAAGTAATCCAGTTCAGACTTCTGCAGGAATATGGCGCTTCATGTTCATTTCATTCGGTCGCTTATTCCAAAGCATGTTGGATAACCTCTGATGACAAGGTTGCACTTGCTAACTTCATTCGGTTTAAAGCAAGAAATATTACTTTCGATAAGGAAGACCGTCCTGTTTTTATGGCTGATACCCTTCGGAATTTAAAAGCTGTTCAGGATTTATATCCAGCCATTTCCTTCCATTTTACATCAGAGTTTAAAACGGACCAGGCCAAAATTGCCGAAGGTGCCTGGAAAAGTTAGGTTCTAAAGAACTTGAATTAGTCTAACCAATCCCGACAAATATTTTACGTTTTTATCGTAACGCTTTTATCGTAACGTTTTTATCGTAATTTTGTTGTATGGAAAACATCGAGAATCCATTCCTAACTAAAGCGTATGTTTCACCTAAGTATTTCTGCAACAGAAATTTAGAAACTTCTAAGCTAGCCAGTGCCTTAAAAAACGGACGCAATTGCACCTTGTTTTCGATCCGGAAATACGGAAAAACAGGGACTATTTCACAGCTTTTTTGGCAAAATCCTGACAAAAATAACGCATTTGTTGATATATTTTCAACACAAAATGTTGTCCAGTTGGCAAATGCGATAGGCAAAGTGGTAATGCCAAAACTGGAAACGCATCCCCAAAAACTAGGCAGATGGATTGGGACCATTTTTTCAAGCATCAAACCTTCTATCAGCTTTGATTCATATACAGGGCAACCCTCAGTTGAATTGGGAATTCAAACAGAGGCCCAGGCTTTTAAATCTCTGGATGAACTTTTCAGGTGGATAAAAAATTGGGGTGGTGAACTTTGGCTGGCCTTAGATGAATTCCAGCAAATCAACCAATATCCGGAAAAAGGAACCGAAGCACATCTCCGTTCGCTTATTCAGTTTTGCCCAAATGTAAAAGTGATTTTTTCTGGTAGCCAGCGGAATTTATTGGTCAACATGTTTACCGATTATGGCCGGCCATTTTATCAAAGTACAGATTTGATGGAGCTTAAAACCCTGGACAAAAAAGAATACCTGGCATTTATCCAAAACCATTTTGAAAACGGCAAAAGGCAGTTCGAGGAAGAAATAATGGCTGATTGGTTGGACAAACTGCGCATACATACTTATTATGTGCAGTTGGCCATGAACAAGCTGTATGCAGCCAAACCACGCAAGTGGAAAAGGAGAGATTACGACCACTTTTTTTATCAGATTTTGGCTGAACAGGAAGTTCAGTATGTGACCATTCGAAATCTGTTGACCGATTTGCAATGGCGGGTACTGGAAGCCATTGCCCTGGAAGGAAACGTAGAAAAGGCAACAGGAAAAGATTGGTTGATGCGTTACAAACTAGGTTCCGCCAGTTCAATGCAAGCCGTAATAGCTGCCATGGAGGAAAGAGAAATGATTGTCAGAGAGGAAAAAGGTTTCAGACTGATGGACCCTATGATGGAACATTGGTTCAAACAAATTTACAGCCCTGGAAAATATTTTTAGAAACTGAATTGGTTCAAAATCCCACCTCCTTAAAATCGAACCGCTTTTCACCGTCAGCAGCAATCACAATCAGTTTGCCTTCTTCAGAAATCCCCTTTAAAACACCCCGAAATTGTTGCCCATCAGGCAACTTATAGTCATGAGGAATTGCCATTTTATAGAGTTTTGCGTAATATGAAGACCGGATTTTTTCCCAGTTTTCAATACGTAATCGCTGGTATACCCATAAGATTTCCTGAATTATTAATTGTAAAATCTCTTCTCTGTCAAAATCCTGATGTCTTTCCCTGGCAAGAGATGTGGCAGTGGAAATAAGATGTATTTGATTGATATTGAGACCAATGCCAACAACAGATTCACTGATATTTCTCCCCGATACCACATTTTCAATGAGAATCCCTCCAATTTTAAGTCCATTGACCAACAGATCATTTGGCCATTTAACCTTCACTTCTGGCAAATAATTTTCAAGCGCTTTTGCCGTTCCTATTGCAATTGAGGCCGAAAGCCAAAATGCCAGTTTTGCTTCCAGAAATTCAGGCTTCAGAAAAAGAGAAAACATTAAATTTTGCCCGGGTTCAGATTCCCATTTGTTATTTTTTTGCCCACGACCAGCTTCCTGAAAGTCGGTACTCACCAAAAATCCTTCTGGTATCCGGCCGTTTTTCTCTTTTGCCATGCCCAAAAGCACATCATTTGTAGACTGACACTGTGGCAGATGTAGTCTGGTTTCAAAATCATAATTACCTTTGGTTGAAATATTGCTATTCATGCGATAATATTGTAGCACTTTCAAAACTACATTACTTTTTGATTCTGATTTGATTCCTTCTTCTATTTCCTCCAGCCAACTATCTGAGCTTGTCGTAAAAGGCATGCTTGAAAAAAAAGCAAACGACATCGCAGTACTGGACCTCCGGGAAGTTAAAAACGCTATAGCGGACTTTTTCGTCATTTGCTCAGGAAACTCTGCCAATCAGGTAGATGCCATTACCGATTCCATCGAGGAAGAAGTATTCAAAGGCTCCAGCCAAAACCCCTGGCATAAAGAAGGGTTTATCAATAAGGAGTGGATTTTGCTGGATTACATGGACGTAGTGTGCCATGTTTTTCAAAAAGAAAAGCGCAAATTTTACGATCTCGAAGAGTTTTGGGGAGATGCCAAAATTCAACACATAGCGATCAGTCAATAATTTCACTACTCAACAAGTGACTGATTTTCAAAATTTTAATTAAAAATGGCAGACAACACGAAAGACGAAAAAACGCCCAAAGAGGATAGAAAACCGAATAAAAACCGAAGCGGTTCTAACAATCCAAACAAGCCAAATTATCAGCTTTGGATAATATCGGCTATACTTCTTTTAATATTTGGCATTAGCTACCTTGGGAGACAAAGTTCTAGTTTGGTTATTACCCAGCCAAAGTTTGAAGACATGTTGGAAAGACATGATGTTAAGCTTGTTACGGTTATCACAAACGAAAAGGTAGTAGAAGTTACCCTGAAAGATGAGGCATTAAAGAACGAGCAATACAGTAAGAATTTTGGGGATAAGAACAATCCTTTTGCTGTTTCTTCGGGGCCCCATTACCGATTTGCAATTAATTCACCGGACAAGTTCGAAGAAAAATTCGACAAATTAATAAGCAAACTACCTCCGGAAAATCGGCCTGATTTTAAATTTGAAGAAAGGCAAAACTTTGGAAACCTGATCATTAACTATGGTTTTATAATTGCCATTATTGTAGGTTTCTGGATATTGCTTCGAAGAGTTACAGGTGGTGGAGGTCCTGGTGGGCAGCTATTCAATATTGGAAAATCACGTGCAGCTTTATTTGATGCTGACAATAAGGTCAAAATAACCTTTGCCGATGTGGCAGGTTTAGAAGAGGCAAAAGAAGAAATCAAAGAAATTGTTGATTTTCTTAAAAAACCTGAAAAATTTACCAATTTAGGAGGTAAAATTCCAAAGGGTGCGTTACTTGTAGGTTCGCCTGGAACAGGTAAAACCCTGCTGGCAAAAGCAGTAGCGGGTGAAGCCAATGTTCCCTTTTTCTCACTTTCCGGTTCTGACTTTGTAGAGATGTTTGTAGGTGTGGGTGCCGCCCGTGTGCGTGACTTATTTAAACAAGCTAAGGAAAAAGCACCTTGCATCATTTTTATTGATGAAGTTGATGCCATAGGTAGAAGCCGAGGAAAAGGGGCCATGCCAGGAGCAAATGATGAAAGAGAAAACACCCTCAATTCATTGTTGGTTGAAATGGATGGTTTTGCTACTGATTCCGGGGTAATTATCCTTGCCGCCACCAACCGACCAGATGTATTGGATGCTGCGTTATTAAGACCAGGCCGATTTGACAGGGTTATTTCTATTGACAAACCAGATATTGTTGGTCGCGATGCGATTTTCAAGGTGCATTTGAAGCCATTGAAGCTTAATGCAGATGTAGATAGTAAAAAACTGGCCGCTCAAACTCCAGGTTTTGCTGGTGCCGAAATTGCCAACGTTTGTAATGAAGCAGCCCTGATTGCGGCTAGAAGAGATAAGCAGTCTGTTGATCAACAAGACTTTAACGACGCCATTGATAGGGTAATTGGCGGACTTGAAAAGAAGAATAAATTAATTTCTCCTGAAGAGAAAAAAATTGTTGCCTACCATGAAGCCGGTCATGCCGTTGCTGGTTGGTTTCTGGAGCACACAGACCCATTGGTTAAAGTGAGTATTGTTCCAAGAGGCGTTGCTGCTTTGGGTTATGCCCAATATTTACCGAAGGAGCAGTTCCTGATAACCACTGAACAAATGATGGATGACATGTGCATGACCTTAGGGGGACGTGCGGCAGAGCAAATCATCTTTGGTAAAATTTCAACAGGTGCATTAAGTGACCTTGAGCGTATCACAAAGCTGGCTTACAGCATGGTAACTATGTATGGAATGAACGATAAAATCGGAAACGTATCTTTTTATGACAGCAAACAATCTGATTATTCTTTCAACAAACCATACTCTGAGGCGACTTCCTCCATCATTGATCAGGAGGTAAAAAGAATTATTGACCATGCCTATTTAAGGACGATTACCCTTTTGAAGGATAAACAAGAACAACTGGAAAAAATTGCCCAGGCATTGTTGTTAAAAGAAATTCTTTTCCAAAGTGACCTTACTGATTTGATTGGTGCCCGTCCTTTTGAAAAAGCTACTCACTACCATGAGTTTACTACCAGCACAGGACAATATCTTGCAAAGCCGGAAGCTGAAGTCAAAAAACCAGAAAGTGAAAATGGAACGGAAGAGAAGTCTGAATCTGAAAAAACTTCAACAACTTCCGAAGCCCATACAGAGAATTTGTAAGTAGGAAATGGCAAATAGTTCAAGAGACAACATTCTGGCCGGAATAAAATCGGCGTTGACACATTTGCCTGAACACTTTCCGGAAAAACCGGATATGAACTCTCCCATTTACGAAATTGAATCAGATAAAGACCCTGCTATTTTGTTTGCAGAAAGCTTTACAGCAAGAAAAGGCACCTTTTTTTATGCTGAAAGTCCGCAGGAATTTTTAAACCAGATTCAAGCATTCATTAAGGAGCGAGGATTTAAAAACATTCATATCTGGGAAAAAGAACTTGCTGAAGATCTGAATGGTGTTTTTCCTTTTTCAACCACGGATAGAAATTTTCTGGAAGTTGATTGTGGAATAACTCTTTGTGAAGGTCTAATTACAAGAACTGGCAGTATGATAATGACTTCCAGGCAGTTGGCAGGCAGAAGGCTATCTATTTTTCCACCTGTACATATTGTTGTGGCAACCACCTTCCAATTATTGCCGGACATTAAAGACGGATTGGCATTCGTCCAGAAAAAATATGGTGATAAACTGCCTTCCATGATTTCACTTGTGACTGGGGCCAGCAGAACTGCCGATATTGAAAAGACATTGGTTCTTGGGGCTCATGGACCAAAAGAGTTGGTTTTGTTCCTTATAGACGATGGACAGGCTTGAACTTTCTCTTTCCCCTGGGAAAAAAGCATATTTTGCGTCTGATTTTCATCTGGGGGCTCCAAATTTTGAGAAAAGCCTTGAACGTGAAAAAAAACTGGTTGCCTGGCTGGACTCTATTTCCGCCGATTGCCAATATCTATTTTTAGTAGGTGATTTATTCGACTTCTGGTTTGATTATCACGATGTTGTGCCGAAAGGCTTTGTGCGTTTTTTAGGAAAACTTGCAGATTTTTCGGACAGGGGCATTCAAATTTTCCTCTTTACTGGCAACCACGATATGTGGATGTTTGGATATTTGGAAAAGGAAATCGGTGCTAAAATTTACAGAGAAGCCATTGAAGTTCAATTTGAAAAATTTAATATGGTTGTTGGTCATGGCGATGGATTAGGACCCGGGGACCATACTTATAAATTTTTGAAACAAATATTCCGAAACAAAATTTGCCAACGGCTTTTTTCTTTTGTTCATCCAAGAATCGGGATTGGAATTGCTAAAAAATGGAGCAGTCATAGCCGAATTTCCAACAACAAAGACGATGAATTTCTTGGTGAAAAAGAATTTCTCTGGATTTACTGCAAAGCACTGGAAATGAGCAAACACCACGACCTGTATCTTTTCGGTCACCGGCATTTACCTTTAGACCTGACTGTGGGAGAAAGTAGCCGTTACATCAATTTAGGAGAATGGATTAACCATTGCCGATATCTGGAATTTGATGGTCAAAACGTAAAGTTCTTAACCTGGTAACTGCCACAAGTTGATTTAAGTAAAAATCTTTTCTTTGGAAATCCTTTGTTAAATTGCTCAAGAAAAAATTTTCCTGACAAATGATTTTCCGGCTGAATTCCTATTTTTTAAAAAAAGTCAGAATACTACTTCTGATAATTTTTTATTGTTCCGGCTTTGAAAATTCATTTGGACAAGCTGATTTGGACAGTTTGGTTAAAGAAGGAGTAAACCAGATTTCTTTGACCAGGCAAGGCCAGATTCTCGCTTCAGATGCAAAATCAAATATTTTTCTATTTGACTCAACAGGAAAACTTCTCTATCAGTTTTCTCCAAGGAGGCCTGGAAAAATCCACTTGTTGGAAGGTTGGAACAGTTTAAGACCGTTCGCATTTTACAGAGATTTCCAGGAGTTTGTCATACTGGACAGGTTCCTGTTGGCAGATGGCCCCAATGCTTTAGACCCGGAAAAAACTGGTTATGCCAGGTTGGTTGCACCATCTCTGGATGGGAATTTATGGATTTTAGATGAAAGCAATTTTAATCTTAAAAAGGTAGACATCAGGAATCAGCAAACCCTGTTTTCCTCTCCCCTGGATTTGATATTAAACCCAAAAAATTATGACATTTGTTTTATGCAGGAGTACCAAAACCAACTTTATATTGTTGATAAACAAGGCTATACACTTCTTTTTGACCAAATGGGAAATTTCAGGAAGAAACTTCCTTTTCAAAAGATAGATTGGATTGGATTCTATAAAGAAGAGGCTTATTCTCTCCAAAATGACTCCATTCAATTTTTTAATCCTTATTCACTCAAAACAAGAAAGATACCATTGCCTGAAAAAATGAAAGGTGCAATAAGGGTAATGGTATTTCAAAACCAGTTGTTTTGGTTAAATGAACGCGGATTAAGAAAATATAAAATGAAATAAGACTTTGTTACCAATCTCCACTGGAACCGCCACCCCCAAAACTGCCGCCCCCAAAGCCACCGAAGCTACCACTTCCACTTGAAAAATCACCCCAACCGCTTCCACGGTTTCCGCTGTTAAGCAAGTTTCCTAAAAGCATGCCGGTTAAAAATCCGCCACCACCGCCTCTTCCCCCTCCTATCCTACTGATTATAAAGAGTATAACTATTATAAATATAATGAAACCTATGCCAAATCCTTTCCCTTTTTTCTTGCCTTTGGAGTATTTATAATCTCCTTGAAACTCTCCCTTAGATGCAGAAAATAAATCATTGGTCGCGGCATCTAAACCCTCATAATATTGGCCTGTTTTAAAAAATGGTTTAATGGCATTTGTAATAATCCTTTTTGAGATTGCATCTGTGATTACTGGCTCCAGACCATAACCCACTTCAATTCTTACTTTTCTGTCATCAATAGCAGCTAACAATAAAATTCCGTTATTCTTCTTAGACCCGATTCCCCATTTTAATGCCAGCTGTACTGTGTAATCAGCAATCTCATATCCTTCCAGACTTTTTATAAGGACAATTGCCAATTGGTTAGAGGTAGAATCCTCAAATGCCAATAATTTTTGCTCCAAAGCATACTCCTGATCCGCACTTAGCACATCAGCAAAATCATTCACCAGGCGTGGAGGATCAGAAGGAGAAGGAAGTTTCTGTGCAATTGCCTCACTTAAAAACAAAGCAAAAAATATTCCGCAAAGAGTGATAACCTGTTGAAATCGGCTCGAAAAAATCAAATTAATTATTTTAATATTTGTAAAAAAGCGTCAATAATCAGGCCGATTTTAACCAAAGGAAATTTTATCAGATAGCTCGTTCTTATCATCATCAGCCCTTGGAAAGCTGGATTTTAACTGGGAGCCTGCGAGTTCTACACCTTCACAAAGACCTTCTAAAAAATGGCCGGACCTGAATTTTGATTGCATTTTTACTTTTATTCCATCCCAAAAATCTTCGTTCACTACCGAGTTAATACCTGCATCACCCAAGATGGCAAATTTTCTATCTTCGTATGCCAAATAAAAAAGCACCCCATTTCTAAGTTCTGTTTTATGCATTTCCAGGTCAGAAAAAACCCTTGCGGCCCTGTCTAAAACATTTCCGGAGCAGGTTTTTTCCAAATGAACTCTGATTTCACCTGATGTCTGATTTTCAGCATTTTGAATTGCACTTGAAATCAAATCCTGTTGTTCTGGAGAGAAAATTTGGGTACTCATTAAAGAAATAATTTACGGTATAAATTTATCTAATATCCTTGCAAAAAAAAGAACTTAATTTTAAACAAATATTAAGTTTTAAAAAGAAACAAAACAATTGAAAATTGAATTCCAAATCCAGCTTATAGAACTTCCCCTTCGTTTTGAGTGGAAGCTCTCCAGAAATTCATCCATTTCAAAAACTAATGGAATCATTACAGCCAAATATCTCAACTATGAAGGCCTTGGAGAGGCTGCCCCAAATATTAGATATGAGGAAACTCCATCCAGATTGATAAATGAATTCGAATCAATTTCCAACGAATTGAAAAATGATATTGAAGAAGAAAACTGGACAAAAATTATTCAAGGATTTAATATCTGTTCCGCCTTACGAATGGGACTGGACATGGCATTTCAAAATTTATTGGCCAATATCTCGTCAATTTCACTTTCCGAAAAATTTGGTCTCGAAAAGGTTAATTCCAGAAAAATAGCTTTTACCATACCTATAATGGACCCAGAGATGATTCCCGATTTCATAGAGAAAGAGAATTTAAGAAGGTTTTCCTGGATAAAAATAAAAGTCAACAAAGAACTTGCCTTGCCTATCGTAAATACCGTTCTAAAAAATTATGATGGAATGGTGGCCATTGATGGTAATGAAGCCTGGACTAAAACAAACGAAGTCCTTGATTTTGTTGCAAAGCTGGATAAGGATAGGATTTTATTTCTGGAACAACCGTTGCCAGCGTATTTCAGGGAAGGCTATGAAGAATTGGGAAATAAACCTTCTATAGAAATTTGGGGTGATGAGTCTATTCTATCAAATTCAGAACCTGAATATTGGAAAAAAGCATTCAAAGGAATCAATGTCAAACTGATGAAAACCGGCACTTTACAAAATGCCATCCATTTACTGGACGAGGCAAAACGGAATGGACTCAGAACTATGATAGGATGTATGGTTGAAACCAGCATTGGTATTTCAGCCGCTTTAAGTCTGGAAAGCAAGTCTGATTTTATGGATTTGGATGGCTTTCTTTTACTCCAAAAAGAACCCTATGGCCTTGTAAAAGAAGAAAACGGAGAAGTTTACCTTAAAGCTTAAACTGGACAGTAACCTTGGCCCCAAACTTCCTTGCGCCAGGATTATCCAGGTAGGTGAGTCGGTGAAAAAAATCTATCCTCAAAATCCTGAAGATATTCTCAACGCCATATCCAACTTCAGCATATGGTTTTGTTGGATCAAGACTTGTAAAACCCTGAATTTTTTGCTCCCCAACTTTATCAGGTATCAATTCTTTATTCTTTCTACTTACATCACCCATCAAAATATTTCCCTGAGCAACAAATCTCAGTTTCAACTTTTTAACCAAAGGAAGACTATTTAGTAAAAGTCCTTCAAAATTATGTTGATAGTTAACCGAAGCAAACCGGTCTGACACAAATTCAAAAAACTGCATCATGTTGAAAGCTGACAAATTGGTAAAATAGGTTTGGTTGCCTAAATGTGCTCTAAGAATTGGATATGGAACTGTAGATGGAGTGATTCCTGCCGTAAGAGAGACCTTTCCCATACCTAATAAGCCATATCTGATAAATTGTACTGCTGAAAACTGAAGCTTGTGGAAGTTCAGGTCAGATTTTAGAATGCCTTTTACTCCAGCTGTATATTTAAAAGTCAAAATCGGCCATTGAATGGCACCTAGACTAATTCGCCGGTTTTCGTTCTCAATAAAGGTTTCATCTTTTCCATATTTCAATTCACAAGAAAATTCGGTCGTTCTAAATTGGGTTGAAATACTTTGGTCACTTCCTGGTTGGCCATGAAAAGGATCATTGAAATAAGCAAAACTAAAAAAGCCCCTTTCTGGTCTGAAACTCCAAACATATCCCTGAAGGTTAATGTTCAATCCTTTCGCTATCTCCTTGGTAAATGTAATTTTTGAAACTTCACTATAGTAAGGCCTCGTTCTGGTAAGATCTCCTAATCTGGTAAAAGCAAAAAACAAACCATTGGTAGCCAAACTATTATCAATCAGAGCCAATTGCTCCAGATCATACTTGTGCTCAAAACCAATTGCCGCCCACCTTTTTCTACTCAAAATACGATTTACTTCAAACCCATATTTTATTCGGGTATCGGTAAATCCATAGGCACCATAACCTCCAAAAATCCATTTTTTACTAAAATAGTGATTTGTTTTAAAACCTAACCTAACCCTGTGACCTTCAATATTATTCCAACCATAAGTATTCAAATATGGGCCGTAATCAATTTTTCCAATTCTCTTGTTCCCGTTAACCAAAATATTAACAATTTCAACATAGGTCTTAACTGCAGGAATCTTTCGGACGGTATCAATCATTTTAAAAACATTCTTCTCTGTCACTGAAAGAGAGTCATGCCTGCGATTTGCCCAGAAAATTTCATCTGATTTCCCTACATCCTCTAAAAGCTCAATGGGTTTCTGGAAAAATTTATTGTTCATGGGTTTATTCACAACATAATCTTTGGTAGAGGTGTAGAATTTTGCAATCATGCCTGCCCAGTTTTTATTTAGGTTGGAAATGTCAATCGTTACCCTGTTTTTAAGAGGAAGATAAGGACCCGCAGTTGTTTTTTTCAACTCTTGCTGAATCTTAATTTTATCTATAAAGTTAATATTGGCTTCTTTGGAAATATAAAGATCTACCCTTTCGAGGGCCCAGTCAGAACGATTAATCCAAATGGAACCCCTAAATGCAAGATCCTGTGCTCTTTTTGGTGTAACTTCAATTCTATAAATCCAGTCCCCATTTTTTTCAGTGCTATCTTCCAGCACATAATCGTAATAAATTCTCCAGCCATCTGCTATAGGAGAAACAAAATCCTTATTAACTATATTAAGCCAATTCCTGTAAAAATTGTAATCCTGAAATGAGGATCCAATGATTTGGGAAACAGTTTCTCCTTCAGACATTCCTAAACCAGAGATTTTGGTTTTTTCAATTTGTTCTTTTTGTTGTTCAGGGTCCTTGTTATAGTAGTATTTTGAAATACTTTCAGAAATAAAAAAAGGTAAAATTGGCTTTCCATCTTCTCCGGTCGCCTTACCAATGCTATCTAATACATTCTGAATTTTTTTGATAATCCTTTTCTTTTTAAACTTTTCTGAGATTTTATCAATATCTACCTCCAGTTTATTGTAAGCTTCATATTCGTATGATATCAGGGCCCTTTTATCGTTAAAATCCTTATTCAAAACAACTTGTCTAAGGATAGGCCAGGCGGGATTTTCTCCAGGTTTGATCACTACTTCATTCAACTCTATCCCAGCCTCCTTAAGTTGAAAATTAATGGTTTGATTTTCAGGTCCGTTCACCTTTTTGGTTCGCATCTGGTAACCAATATAAATGGAAGAAAGGCTGTCAATTTTTTTTGACAATTTCAAACTATAAAACCCATCAAAATCGCAAACAGTACCAATGGTTGTCCCTTTTACAACAACATTGGCAAAAGGAATTGGGTCGCCATTTTCAGCATCTGTTACCCGTCCTTTTAGGGTAAATGACTGAGAAAAAGTTGAAATAACAATTGTAAAAAAAGACAACAGGGTTAAAATAATCCTCATTTTAGGGAGCAAAGTGTGGTTGCATTATCAATCGGGCAGTTTTTTAATCCCCAAATAAACAAAAGCATTCCTCAAATTAAAAAGCAACTGATTTCAAATATCCCTGAATTGAAGAAAAACACAATAGAAGCTTCCCAATTAATGGGGTAAACCAATACAAAACAAAGAATAGAAAACCTTCGGGTCTCAATTTTGATTTACTTTGTATCCGAATTTTTTCTCAGATGATTGAACTTCCAACCATTGAATCTAACCCAATCCGAAAAGGGAGCAAGCCAAACTGGCTTCGGGTTAAACTCCCTACCGGACCAGAATACGCCAAAGTCCGGAAAATTGTGGATGAACAAAAGCTTCATACCATTTGTGAAAGTGGGAATTGTCCGAATATGGGCGAATGCTGGGGAGAAGGAACAGCAACTTTTATGATTCTTGGCAATGTCTGCACACGAGGTTGCTCTTTTTGTGCTGTTGCTACGGGAAGACCAAATGAATACGATACAGACGAACCCAGAAGAGTAGCAGAAGCCATTGCTGCCATGGGGGTTAAACATGCCGTAATTACTTCTGTAAATAGAGATGAGTTGAAGGACCGAGGTGCAGAAATCTGGTACCAAACCATAATGAAAGTAAAGGAGTTAAGTCCAAAAACTACCATTGAAACCTTGATTCCCGATGTGAAGGCAAACTGGGAAGCCCTCGAAAGAATGGTAGAACCAAGGCAGGAGGTGGTAAGCCACAATATGGAAACTGTAGCCAGGTTATACAGAAGAGTAAGGCCACAGGCAAAATACGAAAGAAGTCTGGAACAGATTAACAGAACCAAACAAATGGGCCATAGAACCAAATCAGGTATAATGGTTGGTTTAGGAGAAACAAAAGAAGAAATGTTTGAAGCCATGGATCATCTTGTGGCCAATGGATTAGATATATTGACGATCGGCCAATATTTACAACCCACCAAATTGCACATTGAAGTTGCGGAATTCATTCATCCTGAAGTTTTTGCCATGTACAAGGAGGAAGGCGAAAAGCGCGGTATAAAATATGTTGAATCGGGCCCATTGGTAAGAAGTAGTTATCACTCTGAGCGTCACGTTTTTGTGTAACCTCTCACACCAATTAAATTTAAAAAAATCAAAGCATTGCTAAAAAAGATATTTTAATATACTCGAATAAATTAACTCAAATCATGACCAAATCAATGACGGGCTTCGGCTCATCAACCGTTGAAGAACAAACACTTACAGTAAGGGCAGAAGTTAAATCCTTAAATTCCAAATTACTTGACCTCAATGTACGGTTGCCTAGACAGCTGCAGGATAAAGAATTTGAAATCAGAAATATGGTTTCAAAATATCTTGAAAGAGGAAAGGTGCTTTTAAGTATTGAATTGGAATATGAAAGCAAAGCATCATCGGCATCCCAACTCAATGCCGAGTTGCTTCATTTTCATTTTGGAACTGTCTTATCAGAAACAAAAAAGCTTCCGGTAGAAATTGAACCCTCACATATTTTGCAATCTATCCTCCGCATGCCGGAGGTAATGACTACTTCAAATGGACGTGAAAATCGTGAGCATGAGTGGGCTGTAGCCCAAAAAGCATGTGAAGCTGCATTAAAAGCTTGCGATGAATTCAGGCTTACAGAAGGAAAAGTTCTTTCTGAAAAAGTAGAAAGCTATATTTCTAATATTAAAGGTTTTTTGGATGAAATAATTCTTTTGGACCCGGAAAGGGCTATCAATGTCAGGCAAAGAATTGAAGAAAAATTGTCAATGATAAACTCTGATTCCGGATTTGATCCCAACCGTTTTGAACAGGAAATGATATTCTATCTTGAGAAAATGGACATCACAGAAGAAAAAATCAGACTCGCAAACCATTTGGATCATTTTCTTGATGTCCTCCACAAAGAAGAAAATGCAGGCAGAAAACTAGGTTTTATCAGTCAGGAAATAGGAAGAGAAATTAACACCATTGGTTCCAAAGCAAACCACGCTCCAATCCAGAAATTGGTGGTTTTAATGAAAGATGATTTGGAAAAAATTAAAGAGCAGGGGTTAAACTTTTTATAGTCAAAAAGAAATTCAAGAACTTCCTTTCTACATTTTCTTTTTGTCTGAACCGATAAGATTACATACTTCCTTGCAGTTTGAATGCTAAAGCGATAGCTTTGTATCGTGTAAAAAGATAGGTCAGCCAGGAGTTTTTCTTGGATTTTTCAGTCTTTTTTGCGTTAATTTTAGCTTAAATAGCTTTTGAAAGATTTCAACAAATACTTCATTATAGACTTTGATAGTACTTTTACTCAAGTAGAAGCCCTGGATGAGTTGGTCAAAATTTCACTTTCAGGAACAGGAAACGCTTCCAAAGTTTTGGACATCATTAAAGAAACTACTGAGCTGGCCATGGCTGGTGAAATTTCTTTTTCTGAATCTTTAAGAAAGCGGGTTTCACTTCTGGACGCCAATAAAAAGAATTTGAACGACCTGGTTCTGGTTCTAAAGGGAAAGGTGTCAGATTCATTTATCAGGAACAAGGAATTCTTCATCACTTTTAGCGATCAAATCCGGATTGTTTCTTCAGGCTTTAAGGAGTTTATCGTTCCTATTGTTGCAGAATTCGGGATAGACAAAGAAAACGTGTATGCCAATACTTTTATTTTTGATGAAGAAGGGAGAATAATTGGTTTTGATGAGGAAAACTATTTAAGTCAGGACAAGGGAAAAGTGAAATTATTGAAGGAACTGCAACTGCCAGGTGAGGTTTATGTTTTAGGAGACGGCTATACAGATTACGAAATAAGAGAAGCTGGATTGGCTAACAAGTTTTTCGCCTTTACTGAAAATGTAGAAAGAGATATTGTCATTTCGATGGCAGACCATAAATCAGCTACTTTAGATGAATTTCTGTATGACAACAGACTTCCAATGAATGTAAGCTATCCAAAAAGTAGAATTTCCGTTTTGCTTTTAGAAAATATTCATCCCCATGCGGTTGAGTTGTTTAAATCTGAAGGATATCAGGTAGATTCAATAGCCGGAGGATTAGATGAGGATGAACTTTGTGAAAAAATAAAAAATGTTTCCATTCTGGGAATCCGATCTAAAACCATGCTTACTGCAAAAGTTTTAGAAAATGCCAATAAGTTAATTTCAGTTGGCGCATTTTGTATTGGAACCAACCAAATCGACCTTGAAACCTGCCTTAAAAAGGGCATATCCGTCTTCAATGCGCCCTACTCCAATACCCGCTCAGTCGTAGAACTTGCCGTTGGAGAAATGATTTTGTTAACGCGAAAAATCGTTGAAAAAAGCAATGAAATGCACCAGGGAAAATGGGATAAGAGTGCAAAACAAAGCTATGAAGTTAGGGGTAAAAAGCTGGGAATTATTGGATATGGAAATATTGGAACTCAGCTTGGTGTAATTGCTGAGGCACTGGGTATGCAGGTCTATTTTTATGATATTGTTGATAAGCTGGCGCTTGGAAATGCCCATAAATGTCAAAGCCTAAATCAGTTACTGGAAATTGCAGATATTTTAACCATCCATGCGGATGGTAGGAAATCCAATGCCAACCTGATTGGAGAAAAACAATTCGCAAGAATGAAAGATGGAGTTGTATTTCTAAACCTTGCAAGGGGCCACCTGGTGGATGTACAAGCCTTGGCCAATGCAATAAAAAGTGGAAAGGTGAGGGGTGCCGGTTTGGATGTTTTTCCTGAAGAACCAAAGACTAACAACGACCCTTTTTATTCAGAAATGCAAGGTTTATCCAATGTGTTGCTTTCTCCCCACATAGGTGGTAGTACTGAGGAAGCCCAATACAACATTGCAGATTATGTGCCCAATAAAATGATTGAATACATCAATACAGGGAGTACATATATGAGTGTTAATTTTCCGGAAATCCAACTTCCGGAACTAGCAAATGCACATAGGCTTATCCATTGTCATGAAAACATACCGGGAATTCTGGCAAGAATCAATTTGATCCTGGCCAACAATCAAATCAATATTGTGGGTCAGTATTTGAAAACGAATGCACATATTGGTTACGTGATTACCGACATTGATAAGGAATATAATAAGGAGGTTATCAAGGAATTAAGGGCAATCGAAAGTACAATTAAGTTTAGAGTACTTTATTAAGAGGTTATTGGCCTATTTTCAATCTCGGTTCTGTTTGTAAATCAAATTTACAGAAATCCTTTGCCTGCCATTTAAACATGGCAGCCTTTCCAATCATTGCAGCATTGTCTGTACAATATTGAAAATCAGGAACATAAAGAATCCACCTGTTTTTCTCAGCCAATTCTTTAAAACCTTCCCGCAGAGCAGAATTTGCAGCAACTCCACCCGTAATCCCAATTTGATTTATACCCAATTCTGTCATCGCCATTTTGGTTTTAATGAACAATGGGGCCAATAGAGCCTTTTGAATAGATGCACAAACATCAGCCAAATTTTTCTGGATAAAATCGGGTCCCTTTTCTTTCAAAAAGTATAGAAACGAAGTTTTTACACCGGAATAAGAAAACTGATATCCAGGCATTTGGGCAATAGGAAAATCAAAAGCATTTGGATTTCCTTGTTTTGCAGTTTCATCTATTTGCCTGCCTCCAGGATAATCAAATCCCAGAAGTTTGGCACATTTATCAAAAGCCTCTCCAACAGCATCGTCTCTCGTACTTCCTAATACTTCCATCCTGTTCCAATCGTCTACTTTCACAACCATTGTATGGCCGCCTGAAACAACCAAACAAAGGAAAGGGAAGTCTGGATTTTTTTCGCCCAGTAACAAAGCTAAAATATGGGCTTCCATATGGTTAACAGCAATCAAAGGAATATTTAATCCCAATGAAAGTCCTTTTGCAAAGGAAGAACCAACCATGAGAGAGCCTGGCAAACCTGGCCCATTGGTAAAGGCAATGGCATCGATAGCCAACAAATCAATCCCAGATTGATCCAATGCCAGTTTAGTTACATGTATTATGTTTTTTTGATGCTCTCTTGAAGCCATCTCAGGTACAACCCCTCCAAAATTGGAATGAATAACCTGACTTGAAACAACATTTGAAATCGGATTGCCATCTTTTAGAATTGAAACCGAAGTATCATCACAAGAGGATTCAATTGCCAATAAATTCACCTGATTTTGAGAAAGTGTCTATAAAGACGTGGTCAAACTTAAATCCTCAACTTTTCTGGCTACCTGTTCCATAAGCCACATAGGTGTTGAAGTTGCTCCACAAATCCCAACTGAGGAAAATCCTTTTAACCATTCTGGATCTATTTCAGTCTCATTTTCAATAAAATAGCTATTTTCATTGAGATTCTTACAAACCGAAAAAAGAGCTTTTCCATTGGAACTTTTTTTTCCACTCACAAAAAGAACTACATCAAAATTCCGGGCAAAAACTGTTAGTTGAGGTTCTCTATTGCTAACCTGCCTGCATATACTATCATTGGCATCAAAAATTTCACCAAGTTCTGCCTCTGAATTTGCCTCTAAAATTTTCTGCTCGATGTTGGATTTAATTCTTTGAAAACCAGCTGTGCTTTTTGTGGTTTGGCTAAACAAGGAAATTGGCTTTGAAAAATCTATTGCATTCAGTTCCTCTTCAGTTGTAATGATGGTTGCTTTATTTCCAATTTGGCCATTAAGTCCAATTATTTCTGCATGGCCTTTTTGTCCATAAATTATCATTTGCCCTCCTTTTGCCTCCACCTTATCAAATTCATTTTTTACCCGATTCTGCAGTTTTAACACAACAGGACAAGAAGCATCAATAAGTTCAATATTGTTTTCAATGGCTATTTTATAGGTATCCGGAGGCTCACCATGTGCCCGAATCAAGACTTTGCAATCATGCAAGTTCTTTAGTTTCTCGTGGTCAATGACCTCTAAACCCTTCTCTTCAAGTCGGTTAACCTCCATTGAGTTATGAACTATGTCACCAAGACAATATAGTTGACCACTTTGGTTCAACTCATTCTCAGCCATTTCAATGGCATATTCAACACCAAAACAATAACCAGAATTTTTGTCTATGACTACATTCATAAAACACACTACATTTTAAATAAAATCAGGATATTCTTAAAAAGTTTTTCAAGAATATCCTGGATTAAAGCCATTTACCAGAGAATTATTCAATCGCTCCTTTAAAGGAGGCTTTTGAATAAAAATTAAGAAACTCCAAATCATTCAGCGCTTTGGATTTCAGAGAAGAATCAAGAGTAACTGCTTTCTTTAATTTTGCACCTAGCTCAGTTTCTTTGTTTTGTCTTGCAGCCGCTACAGCCTGAACATAAAATACCAGTGCATTGGTTGATCCTGTTGCGGCCAATTCCTCAAGGGTAGAATACCCTCCAGACCAATCTTTCTTCAGGATTTGAGCTAAGCCTTTATTAAAATTGGTCGTTGGCTCATCAACTCCATTTGCAAACATATTTAAAGAAGATGTATAATTTCCTCTTTTCATGTCAACTATTCCTTTCACTGAATTCGTAATTCTTTTTGCCTCGCTATTACCACTCAAGCCTTGTGATTTGGAAAAACATTCGTCAATTTTTTCCATATTTCCTTTCATAAGATAGGCTGTGGCCAGATTGGCATATACTTCCGGGGTTTCCATTCTTGCCCGTGATATTTCAAGATTTGTTATTGCTTTGTCAACTAAGGCTGTTCTTTGTTCACCAGTTGATTTTTTAGCCATTTCTAATCTTACAGCTCCCAGATTGTTGTGGGCCTGCCAGCTATCATTTTTCTTGGTTGCTGCGGTATAAATGGCTTCCTTTTCAGACAAAATCGGAGTTAGTGTAGCGGCAAAGCTTAGCTCTTTGTCGCTCAATGTATCGCTCGCATTTCCTCCTTCAGATATTGCTTTTGCCAAAGCAGAAATCTGAGATTCAGTTTTCTTTGGTTTGAGTGTCAATATTTCGGTTTGGCCCAATCGTAATTTTGGATATATATTGAACAACAACTTTGGAAAACATGGAAGTTTTTCCAATGCCTGCTCCTGTTCTACATAAGATCCGGGACCATCAATAACTGCAAGTACTGCGGCTTTTTCATCTTTCGTAAGAGAGGTATCTGAAACCAAAGTATCTTTCATTGGAAGCCAGTTCTGAACCAACGCTTTAGTTACAAACTCAATTGAGTCGGCTTTGGTACCATAATTTAGCCTTTTCATCATACTTCTATAGTATTTTTCAATGGCCTTTGCCCGCATGTCAGAAAGTTCAGTGTTTTTCACTTCCCTACCTTCCGGTGAGTGCATACCTGTAATTGTCACTGTCTTTGTAGCATTCCTGGAAGCAATGTAAGCATCCAAAGCCATTTGATTCATTGGCTTTTTCTCAACTTTCTTAGACTTCTTTGCTTTAGACTTACCCTTTTTATCTTCTTCCTGACCCTTTACCTTAAGAACAGCACTTCCTTGATCGAAATAAAAATTTACGTTAACCGGATAGTACTCAGGAAGTGGATTATATCCATGTCCTGCCAGACTGGTTAAAAATTCATTCTGAACCAGTTGAGAAGTCAAAATCAATCCTTTTGCAAAATTAACCTCAGGCGACATTTTTGCCTTATCATTTTGATTTGAGGCTGAACCCTGGAGAATTAAATCGCCTTTATCCATCGAATTGCTTTTGTATGAAAAAGCAAATTTCCGACTCATTTTTGGAGCCTGGGTTTTTTGTTCAGGAAAATCAAGATAATTGAATTTCAGGTTACCAACAGGTAATTTCTGGTCTGAATATTTGTAATTAAAACTTAGCGTATATGCTTTACCTTTTTTTAACATTTTGATGGGTAACTCTGCTGAAAAACTAAATTTCACAGAATCACCATGCAATTCCAAAGGGCTTGGTTCCAGGGTTAGTTTTTGTTGTTGTGCTTTTTTTAACATCGAGTTCAAGGCACATCCTTGAAGTAAAAACAATGCTAAAATGGAAGGGGCCAAAATATTTTTGTTAAACATAATGCGAGTTTACAGTAAATTTACTTTTTGTTCTTACGTTTGAAAGTGCGGCAAAAATAGAACATCAATTCTTTATGACCTAATTTGCTATTAATCAACTAACAATATTAATTAAAAATTTAAGCCATGGTTATTCAGTTTAAATCGTTCATCGAAAGGAAAGCATTTGGGGTTTGCACATGGCTGGGCGATGCTATGGGGTTGAGCACCAGTAGTATTAGACTTTATTTTATTTATATTTCCTTCTTAACAATTGGTTCCCCGATTGTTATTTATCTTGCCCTTGCTTTCTGGTTAAATATCAAAAGCTACCATAGAAAAAAAGTTAGCCCTTTTTGGGATAGGTAGAAATAATTAAGTTAAGATTATAGATTTTTTATTTTATTTAGGACTATTCCTTGAATCGTTGATGTATCCATTTTTTAAGCCGAAATCAAATACATGATCGTCACACTAAGGCAATTGGAATATTTAGTAGCGGTATCGGAAAATGGCAGCTATTCAAAAGGTGCAGAATCCTGCCATGCAGAACAAAGTACACTTAGTCACCAAATCAAATTGGTTGAAGAGAAATTGGGTGTAGAAATATTTATTAAGGGTTCCATACCTATCACTCCTACCAAACAGGGAAAAGAAGTTATTAACCAAGCCAAATATATTCTGGCTAAAGTCAATGAATTAATTGCGCCTTTTAAAAATCCGGTTGACCCAAAATCAAGAAAAAACCATTTTCAATTTAAAGAATAGATTTCCTGCAGGGTAGCTGTTGCCAAATCCAGGGGTTGGGCAGGTGTTTCCCAACCATTTGCCCATTCAACTTTGCTAAGCCATTCTTTAGCGTCATCCGGTTTCAAACCATAATTTCTTGACAATTCCCGATGGGTAGCTTCACCCTGTTTAAGACTTTTTGCAATTTCCAATACTTTAAGATAATTATTCATAAAGGCCTTCATTTTCAATTCATTGTTATAAAATTTAGGCTTACAAACTGCCAAAAAACACGGCCACGGTGTAGGAATTTCGCCAATCATCTTTAGCTCAGATGAGTCAACCAAAGGTTTGGTCATCCATTTTTCCCAAAAAAACAAATCCGCATCACCATTCAGAAGGGCTAACCTTCCTCCTTCTAAATTATTGACGATAACAAAATTTGACTCATTGAGGATTTCGCTTCTTTCTCTGGCAAACACTTTGGCCATAAGTTCTGAACCTGAACCAAATCTGGAAATGGCAATTTTCATGTTTTCCATTGGTCCTATTTTATTTGTTGGATTGTCAGCAGATGTAAAAATACCCCATACCAAAGGACTTTTTACAAAAGTTGACAATGGAATGAGATCCAAGCCTTTTATCTTTGCATTGGCTAGTGCTTCGGTCAGTACTATGGCAACATCAATTTCACCATATTCCAAAGATTGAATCATAGCTCCGGAACCTCCAGGAAAGTCATTCCAAACCCAATTGAATTCTTCCTGTTTTACATCCATTTGATTAATCCAAATCTTCCAGGGGAAATTAAAATGTTCTGGAACACCTCCAAGGGAAATGGTACTTTTGAATTGCATTGGGCAAAAATATGTCAATCCTTCCTATTTCAAATTATTAGAAAAACATAATGGACAATACTGAGTCATATCTTTTACTTGATATTGGCAATACACAATTCAAAGCTGCGGTTTTTCAGGGTGAAAATCTGATGGAAAAAGAGATATTTAATAAAGAAAATGAAAATCAACTTTATTCCTGGTTCGAAAACAAAGATTTCAAAGCTGCTTTAATATCATCTTCCGGAAAATCTGCCTCAAAAGAGGTCCTTACCAGGTTGTACCCAAAAATCTGGATTTCTGATCTCCATTATAAAGATGCAGAAGGAATAAAATGGTCGTATGATAATCCGGAAAATATGGGAAAAGACAGAGTAGCTTCAATTAAGGGGGCCATAGAATTATTCAAAAATGAAAATATTTGTGTGGTACAATTGGGCACTTGTATGACCATTGATTTTATAGACATAGATAAAAACCATAAAGGAGGAATAATTTCACCCGGAATGTCAATGAGATTCAAAGCCATGCACCAATATACTGAAAATCTCCCATTATCCTCTGAAAGTGAATTACTTGGGAGATTTGGCACCTCTACACTTTCTTGTTTGGCCTCAGGGGTTTTAATGGGAATGAAAGCAGAAATAGAATACCATTATTCTGAGTTCATAAAAGAAGTGAAAGGAGGGGTAAAACTGGTTTTAACAGGCGGAGATGTTAATTATTTGTCACATCGGATTAATACTTACAATTTTGTAGCCCCTGATCTGGTTTTTATTGGAATGAAAAGCATTCTGAAAAACAAGATTTGAATACAAAAAAAAATTGCGATACCTAATTTTTCTAACGGCATTTTGCCTCCAGCTCCTCCCTCAAAACCTAGTTTTTGGTCAGTCCAATTTGGGACATTCTCCAATATCCAGATTTGGTCTGGGGCAATCCGCAGGTATTGGGCTCAGTAGGAATGAGGGCATGGCAGGTTGTGGCATGGCAGCTCCTAATTCCGACCAGCCAAATATTTCAAACCCTGCATTACTTTCCTTTAACCGAAAAGTAAATCTTGATTTTGACATCAGATACCTTTTCAGAAATCAAAAAGGACCAGGGTCAGGAGACTTTCAATCGGGTTCGGGTGGACCTGCCCAACTTTCATTTATTATTCCAATCAGCACAAGATTGAGCTCTGGATTTGGTATTAGACCATTTTCATCCAGAGACTTTGTTTTTTTTGACAAACGCCAGGTAAACGTAGATACTATCGGTACAAGAACCAGAGGTTTGGGCGGAATCTCCCAGGTTTGGGTATCTTCTGGCTATGAACTAAATCGCTTTTTAAGTCTTGGAATTGAAGCAAGTTATCTATTTGGTACACTTGAAGACTCTGTCAGTTTCGGAGTTCTGCCCAAATCGTCCAATTATAGTTTTATTTCCATTTACAGACGAAAGGTCAGCCAATTTATTTTTAAGCCAGGTCTGCATTTTCGGCTGCCTGTAAATAAAGAACGTAAATCGTTTTTGGCTTTGGGCCTTACTGCTGACCTGGGTAACAGAGTTAAATTTAAAAAATACAGAACATTTGCAATTCAAGGAACCGGAGACCAAAGAGATACCTTAGATTCTGGAACTAAAGAAAGTCTTGAGAGGCCTATAATCTACACGGCAGGAATTTCATTTTTTGATTTCGAAAAAGGCTCACTCAGCTTTGAAATTGACTGGATTAAGGCGCCAAATGCAAACGAGGAAAATACAATTGTAACTCCTAAAGATGCATTCGGCTTTAGATTGGGAGGGGAATATACAATTGGTACTAAAAAATCAACCCGGTATCTGAACATTATCACTTTCAGAGGTGGATTAAGTTACGGTCAACTTCCTTTACAGCAGGATGGAAAATTTTTAACAGATAGAAAGCTTAGCCTGGGTGCATCATTCCCAATCATCAGAAAGGAAGCAAAATTCAGCAGACCACTTATAAATATTGGTTTAGCATATGGTATCCGAGGTTTGGAAAACAGCAACGTCGGTGTTGACAAATACTGGCAGGTGACCCTTGGATTCACACTAAATGATTTCCTTTGGTTTAATCGCTACAGGGTGGACTAAATGAAAAGAGGCCCATTTCGTAGGCCTCATTCTTTATCTGTTTTCCAGTCTTCTAATTCTTATACAACGGAAACGATTTCATCCAATGGTTGATTTCATTCCTGGTATTCAGAATCTTCTCTTCGTTTTCAGGGTCCATTAAAACCCGGTCAATCAGTTCCACAATTCGTTCAAAATCTGCTTCTTTCAATCCTCTTGTTGTCATGGCAGCAGTTCCTATCCTCATTCCAGAAGTAACAAAAGGGGACTTATCATCAAAAGGAACCATGTTTTTATTGATGGTAATATCTGCTTTGATCAAGGTGTTCTCAGCAATTTTTCCTGTTAAATTTTTACTCCTTAAATCAATTAGCATCAAATGATTGTCGGTACCTCCGGATATAATTTTATACCCTTTGGCAACAAATGCCCTGGCCATAGCTTGCGCATTTGACCGTACTTGTTGAACATATTCACCAAACTCATCTGTCAGACATTCACCAAAAGCGATTGCCTTGGCTGCGATTACATGTTCTAACGGTCCACCCTGGGTTCCAGGAAATACGGCCATGTCTAATAGTGTAGACATCATTTTCAATTCACCCTTTGGTGTTTTAAGACCAAACGGATTTTCAAAATCTTTTCCCATCAAAATCAAACCACCTCTTGGACCTCTCAGTGTTTTGTGGGTTGTAGTTGTAATGATATGACAATGAGGAATCGGATTGTTTAACAAGCCTTTGGCTATCATAGCAGAAGGATGTGAAATATCAGCCAACAGCAGCGCACCAATCTGATCTGCAACTTTTCTTAGTCGCACATAATCCCAGTCGCGGCTGTATGCAGAAGCACCACAAATTATTAGTTTAGGTTTAACTTCAAGGGCTTTTTGTTCGACTTTGTCCCAATCAATTAATCCTGAATCTGCCTCAACGCCATAAAAATGAGGTTCATAAAGCTTTCCGGAAAAATTAACCGGTGAACCATGTGTCAGGTGTCCGCCGTGAGAAAGGTCAAAGCCGAGGATTTTGTCACCCGGATTCAGAACGGCAAGCATCACTGCTGCATTGGCCTGTGCGCCAGAATGGGGTTGAACGTTTGCCCATGCCGATCCAAAAAGTTCTTTTGCTCTGTCTATTGCCAGCTGCTCGACCTGATCCACAATTTCACATCCACCATAATATCGCTTTCCGGGCAAGCCTTCAGCATATTTATTGGTTAATACTGAGCCCATTGCATCCATCACCTGTTGAGAGGTAAAATTTTCTGATGCAATTAATTCTATTCCAAATTCCTGTCTATGGTATTCTTTATCTATTAAGTCAAAGATAACCTTGTCGCGGGTTATGGAGGTTCCAGTTGCGGTCATATTCAGAGAAAAATTTAAGGCTGCAAGTTAATAAGTAAATGGTCTGAAATGGATCCTTAAAAGACAAAAATTAAAGATTACCTCCGGAGGAAGAAATAAGGGTGATTATCTCCGGCAAATGATTGATTTGAAGAATTTTAGGGTCTGGACCAGGCTTGCCGGATTGGTTAAACCAGATTACTTTTAACCCATAGGAAATAGCGCCTGCAACATCTGTTCTCCATCCATCTCCTATTACAAGAGAGTTTTCGGGGCTGGCATTGGCCCGATTTAGTGCATATTCAAAATATGCCTTTTCCGGCTTCTTACTTTTTGCCATTTCAGATGTGGTCACTGTTTTGAAATAAGGTTTCAAACCCGAGTTTTTCAATTTGTTAAATTGGGCATCATCAAAGCCATTGGTGATGATATGCAAGGCATAATTTTTATTCAAGGTCTCAAGCAACTCAATGGCACCATGTATCAAATTGGGCGATTGGCTACACATAAGATAGTAATCCTCATGAAATCCTTCCAAAACCTGATGGTCTAAATCAAAATCCTCAAAAACCAATTCCATCCTTTTATTTCGAAGTTGGTCCCGGTTTAAACTGCTTTCTTCAAACAAATCCCAAACCACCAGGTTGGCTTTGTGGAAGGAAGAAATAAATTTCTCAAGAGGATATATCCCCAGACTTTGAAGAGAATAAACTTCATAAAGCCTGGTCAATGCAATTTTAGAATTCAAATCATAATCCCATAGGGTATGGTCTAAATCAAAAAAAATATGTTCGACCTTGCTGAAATCCATTTACTTAAATCTCAAAAACTAAAGAAGCGTATTGTTCAAAAGTGGATAGTCTCTTAGCTTTTTGAAAGCTTTGGATTGATAGGCCTTTTCCAAAGGTTCAAGGTGCCTTACTCTATGGCAATCTGAGCCAAGAAAATGAACAAACTCCTGTTCAATCATCCACTCCGCCAGTTTTAGGGCTGGCAAACCATAATATCCACCTAAAGACATGGTATTTAGTTGGAGTAAAACTCCGCTGTGGAAAATTTCTTCCACTTTCTCTTTTTTGGTCTGAAGATAAAGATACCGCTCCGGATGTGCAAAAACGGGCTGATAACCTTTTAGTCTCATTTTAAAAAGAACCTCCCTCAAATAGGCGGGTTCATTAATAAAACCAGTTTCCACAAGCACATAATTGTCCTTCAAAGTCAGAAGTTTTTCATCATTATCCAGCATGGCGATAAAAGTATCATCAATAAAATACTCTGCCGCAGCCTGGAGAATTAATTTGGAACCAGATTCGGCCAATGCCTCTTGTACTTTTGCCAAAACCGGCAAAATTGTCTCAGGGGTATTTTGGTACAAATCCTGAATAATATGGGGCGTGGTAATTATTTTTTTATATCCTCTCTCCTCAAATTTCTTGAGTAAAGCCAGAGACTCCTCCAGATTGGTAGCTCCATCATCTATTCCGGGCAAGAAGTGACTATGCATATCCACTTCAATTGGCTCCGATAAAGGAACTTCATTTTTTTCAGACTTAAAAAGAAAGGAGAAAAACCCCATGTAACTGATTTTTATGCAAAGGTAGTTATATTGTTTTTCCAATTCTTTTCTGATTTGACAGAATAAGAAAAACCGAATCAAAAAGTAATTTAGCCTCTTACCAGACCCTTTTCTCTAAGATAATTCAGCCTAAGAGGCTCTTTTTCAGGATTTAAAACTACAACCTTTTGTACTTTACAAATGGCAATTTCATGATCTCCTGCCTCCGCCCAGTGGCTAACCTCGCAGTCCAGGTAACCAATTGACTCCAAAAGAAAAGGACATCCTCCATGACTGATTCCAAATCCGATTTTTTTTAGCTTGTCTGTGTCTCTTCCAGATTTTCTACCCAAAACATTTATCAATCTTGCCTGAGGTTGGGATAAAAAGTTAACGGAAAGTCGATTCGAGCTTTTAACCCATTCAATAGTCAAATCTGATTTAAAAAGTGCAACTGCAATGGTTTTTGAATCCATCGAGGTTTGCATTAGCCAAGTGGCAATGTTACAATTAAATCTTCCTTCGAAAGAGGAACCGATTGCATGTAATTCATAGTTTTTTAATTTCAACAGAGACTTTGCCATAAATCAAAAACCTTTAAATGAACAATTGGTTTAATATGAAAAAATAAATCAAAAATTTAAAAAAAGAACAAAACCAAGACATCGAAAATCCTCAAAAATTTTCGATTTATTTGGCAGTCAGGCGAATAAAAAATCTATGTGAATTGTTATGGTAATGAGCCATTTTCAAAAGAGATATAAAACAATTTCAAAATAGATTTTTTGATTTGCCCCCTTTGTACTTTGATTTGTACTTCCGGAAAAAACAAAACATTGATATTAAATTTATAATTTTAAGTTACTGGCACACAAATATTTACAATTTATTCATGCGAAATTTTCCAGCAGAAAACGAACCTTTATTAACCGAAAACAAAAACAGGTTTGTCCTTTTTCCAATTCAACATTCTGACATCTGGCAGATGTACAAACAGGCTGAGGCAAGTTTTTGGACTGCCGAAGAAATTGACTTATCACAGGACCAGGCCAACTGGGAGGGTTTAAATGATGGGGAGCGGCATTTTGTTTCTCACATCCTGGCCTTCTTCGCAGCTTCAGATGGAATTGTGAATGAAAACCTGGGGGCAAACTTTTTTAACGAGGTGCAGCTTCCTGAAGCCAAATGTTTTTATGGTTTCCAGATAATGATGGAAAACATCCATGCCGAAACTTATTCCCTTTTAATAGATACCTATATTAAGGATCCAAAAGAAAAGAACAGACTTTTTAATGCTCTGGAAACCGTTCCTTGTGTTGCAAAAAAAGGAGAATGGGCCATAAAGTGGATCAATTCCGAAAATTTTGCTGAAAGACTGGTTGCTTTTGCAGCGGTTGAAGGTATTTTCTTTTCCGGTTCTTTCTGTTCTCTTTTCTGGCTAAAAAAGAGGGGTTTAATGCCTGGCTTAACCTTTTCGAATGAGCTGATTTCCAGAGATGAAGGTTTACATTGTGATTTCGCTTGTTTGCTTTACACCAAATACCTTGTTCAAAAACTCAGCAAGGACAGGGTTTATGAAATCATAACCGATGCTGTAAGAATAGAGCAAGAGTTTGTGACAGATGCATTGCCGGTCAATCTTATTGGAATGAATGCAAAGCTTATGAATCAATATATTGAATTTGTGGCTGACAGACTTCTGGTTTCTTTGGGCTATCCGAAATACTATAATTCAACCAATCCGTTTGACTTTATGGAAATGATTTCATTGCAAGGGAAAACCAACTTCTTTGAGAAAAGGGTAGCTGAATACCAGAAAGCGGGTGTAATGTCTGAAAAGGACCACCACAAGTTTTCTATGGAGGAAGATTTTTAAAGCACTTAGATTTTTTATTTGAGCAGAACCCCAAAAAGGTTCTGCTTTTTTTTGCAAAAAAAAGCCCTTTATCTGGTTAGATAAAGGGCAAAGATGTAGTGTTATATTAACCTAATCCTGGCTGGTTTCGTCTGCTTTTCTGAAAAATAATTTGTTATCCAGAAACTCATCGATCGCAGTTGCAGTTGGTTTTGG
This sequence comes from Cytophagaceae bacterium, assembly GCA_027485575.1. Lineage (GTDB taxonomy): Bacteria > Bacteroidota > Bacteroidia > Cytophagales > Flexibacteraceae > CAMDMI01. Next base: position 52,521 of record JAIXQU010000103.1, on the reverse strand, counting down.
TTGTCTTTCAAAATGCCTCGAAATTTCAATTTGCTCTCTGTTTTCGAAAATTTCTTCAAGATTGTCAATTCCTACGGCAAACTCGGCCAATTTTTCATTAAGCTCTGTTTTTTCTTTAACACCTATTTGTCTAGCCCTTCTTCCAATCACCACAATAGATTCATAAAGATTACCGGTACCTTCTATGATTGGCTCTAAATCTCTTGTAATTGCCGAAACAGGTATTTTTGGACTTGCAGAACGAAGCTGCTTGGTAGGATCAACTTTTTGCTTTTTCATTTTGTATTTTTCTTCGCCAGAGCCAGTTGAAAAGTGGAATAGTCATAAACACTTTCCAAATCACCCAACTTATTGCTCTTCGGATATGAATCGACAAAAATAGTATAAAAATCTATTGTTTGTTGAAATCGTTCTGACTTTTTAGCATCGGTGCTTATTTTGGCAAGCTTGAACGAAGATAAAACCCTGAATTTCATTGCATCTTCCCTGTTTTCAGAATTGGGAAAGTCTTTGATAAAATTACCTAAAGCGATAATGGCTGCTTTATATTCCATAATCTGGTAAAACAGCCTGGCATTCTCAAAAGCTTTTATTTCTAATTTTATGTTGAGATTGTCTATCATTTTCTGACATTTTGCCCTTTTCTCTGATTCAGGATATTTGTCAATAAAAGATTCAAGCCCTACAATGGCCTTGTCTGTGTTACCCTGATCCAGGTAAAAACCGGGAGAATTTTCATATTGGGAAATGGCTTCCATATACGTTGCCTCCTCTGAGTAAATGCTTCTGGGATAGGTCTCTAAAAAATAATTGAAATAAAAAGTTGCTGACTCAAGTAACCGTAATTCATACTGGCACATGGCATAAAAAAACTCCGATTTTTCAGCATCCTGGGTTCCTTTCAGAAGGGGAACCAGTTCTTCAAAAAGCTGTGAAGCCCTGAAATAATCCTTTTTATCGTAATAGTTGTATGCCCCTTGTTTTTTTAATTCCAGGTCATCAGACTTTTGGAGTTTAGAAAATTTACTACAGGAAGCAACCAGGATAAGCCCCAGAAAAAAAACAGCCTTTCTAATCATTTTGAACTGCAAAGAAAGTAAGACCAAACCACAATTCCACTCATTGGGATTGATTTCACTTTCGAAAGAAACAAGTTTTAACTATAAATTTTGGTGGATATTTTGACAAACCTAAAAAATCAACCTCAGGTGCAAATAAAAAATCACCCTAATTTGTGGCAAATGACAGAACATCTGAAGGTTCAAGCCAAACTCCATCTTCTTTAATTAGCTCAATCAGTTCATCCACCGCATTGAGGGCTGGAACTGCTTTTTTAACAACGTTTTGGCCCCTGTAAAGCGCTATTTTATCTTTTCCTACGCCTACGTAACCATAATCGGCATCAGCCATTTCTCCGGGTCCATTTACTATGCAACCCATGATGCCAATTTTTACACCTTTGAGGTGGTCAGTCCTTTTTCGAATCATGGCAGTAGTTTCCTGCAAATCAAAAAGGGTTCTTCCGCAGCTTGGGCATGAAATATATTCCGTTTTTGACATTCTTGTCCTTGCTGCCTGAAGTATGCCAAATGAAAGCTGGTTAACAATTTTTAGTTCTGCTTTATTCCCGTCAATATCAGCAGCTTTGTCCCAACCAATCATAATTCCGTCCCCAAGTCCCTCTATTAATAAACCACCGAGATCAGTTGCTCCAAATAACTGAAGGTTAGATTCATTTTCATCAGAATAAAACCCGGAAAGTATTACCGGACAATGAATTTCTTTATTCAAAATTTCGATAAAAAACCTCCTCATCTCAGACAATTTGTGTGCATTTTCTGAAGAAAGAATCACTACCAATTTGGGAATTGAACTAAGTATTGAAATTTGATGTTCACCAATTTCATTTGCAGGAAAAAACAGAAAATTTGCCTCTTCATGAAACTCTGAAATTCCGGCATTGATTTGGTCCATAGAAAAAGCAGGAAAACTATTTTTCTTGTCTTCTGCATTTTTCCAGGTTTCATAATTGTAAACCACCCTTGACCCGTTTGCCAGCATGAATGGAATCAATGTATCACCTGCATATATATAATCTGCTCCCTGGTCATCCAAATGCCACTTATCAAGTTCCGGTAAATAGTGATGACCTATTGCCTTTAATTGTTTTTTTTCTAAGACCGATACACCTGAAAAGTCTGCAAAAACTCTGGGTACATTTTTCCCACCTATGTTGAATACCTCATCAGATTTTCTTTTTTGGTATTGAAACGGATTGATCGGATTGATTGAAATTGGTCTTATTTCTTCGTGCCCAGCCCTTTTTAAATATCTGTCCACCAAAGCTTTGGCCACTGGTATTTCAAATTCTGGCTCCTCTGTCAAAGAAACCCTTACAGTATCGCCCAAACCATCTTCCAACAAGGTTCCGATTCCTACTGCAGATTTTATTCGTCCATCTTCAGCTTCACCCGCCTCAGTAACACCAAGATGTAACGGATACGGCTTCAGCCCTTCCTCGTCCAACTTTTGAACCAATAACCGGTAGGCTTGCACCATTACCTGTGTATTGCTGGCTTTCATAGAAATTACAATGTTGTAGTAATTTTCTGCCTCACAAATCCGTAAAAATTCAAGGGCTGATTCCACCATTCCTAAAGGAGTATCGCCATATCTGCTTAATATTCTATCTGAAAGTGACCCATGGTTGGTTCCAATCCGCATGGCTGTTCCATAGTCTTTGCAGATTTTTACCAATGGCAAAAATTTTTGCCTAATCCTATCCAATTCCGCTTCATAACTTGAATCCGTATATTCGATGGTTTCAAATTTTTTCTTATCGGCATAGTTGCCCGGATTAATTCTGACTTTCTCAACAATCCGGGCTGCGATTTCTGCGGCATTGGGGGTAAAATGGATGTCAGCCACCAATGGGGTCAGATATCCTTTCTTCCTAAGTTCCCTTTTTATGGCATCGAGATTTTCAGCTTCTTTCACACTGGGAGCGGTAATTCTAACCAGTTCGCAACCTGCTTCAATCATTCTAATAGATTGATTGACAGAACCAAGTGTATCCATTGTGTCTACTGTTGTCATGGATTGAACTCTAATGGGATGATCAGAACCCATGTACAGGTCGCCAATTTTTACCTCAACAGTTTCTCTTCTCTGGTAAGATACCAGGCTTGGACAATAAATTTTTGAAAACATCGCTGCAAATTTAACCAACAATTATGAAAGTATGTTTTGAGAATTTGAGCCCTGGGTAAACCATGAATTTTGAATAGAGGCCCAAGAAAATCGAGGTTTCTGAAGCATAATTGGGAAAATAGATGCTTGAAAGTCAGAATTTTGTCTTAAATTTTAAGGTCCGACAAAAGTCTATCAGGCTTAAAATGGAGAACGGATTTTGAGCTTTTTTAAATTCAATTACCCAAAAGCAAGATTTAAAAAATTCTTTGCCCAAAGTTGGGGGGAAAAGTTTTCTACTTTTAGTTGACTTTTCTTTCCCAATTCTTTGATTTCCATAGGACTTAGCTTAGAAATTTTATTTAAAACAATTGCAATTGATTTTTCATCAGAAGCATCGAACAAAAATGGAGAACCTGGCTCGGCAAAATCATCTGCACATCCGCATTGGTCTGAAAGGGCAACTGGCAAACCAGCAGCCATGGCCTCGTTTACAACCAAACCCCAGGGTTCAAAAGAACTTGGTAAAATAAAAAATCTGGCATGGGCATACAAAAGCGGTAAAGCCTGATAGGACAACCAATCAGAAAGAATGATATTGGTTCTCCCTCCTATCTCTTTTTCCAATTCATTTTTTAGTGGCCCTCCTCCAACAATTTGAAGTTTCCAACTTTGGGACAATTGAGAATTTTTGAAGGCTGAAATCAACTTTTTAAGGTTTTTTTCCGGACTAAATCTGGCAACACACAATAAAATATTTTCCTTCTCTACATCCATCTGGTTTTTAAAGTGTTGATTGTCAACCACAGAATAGCCGATTTCAATTTTACTTGAGTCTATTTGAAGGTTATTTTCAAAATGAGATTTAGCCCTATTTCCAGAAACGAGAAAACCATCACAAAAGAATTTGAGAAAAACCGATTTGATTTTATTTACCAATTTGTTTTCTCCATACCATGACTCGGCAAACAAAACAACGTTGACACCCAAAAACTTAGAAACTACTAAAAATGCCAGGTACTCCGTACGACCATAACCTGCCAAACCCACAATTTTGATGTTTTTCTTTTTGATCAGGGAAACAAAATTGAACAAACGCTGCCAAAAAGCCCTTTTCTCCACAGATTTTTCGGATAATGGGATATAGTTTTCATGGCCTGATAATGGATTATTCCATTTGTATAGAGAATCGGCTCCGCCCAAATCAGAAATAAAAATTTTCCCGTGACCCACAATTTTTTCAAGGGCCAGAAATCTCGCTGAATGATAATCACCAATCCTATCCCAAACCAAAAGGACATTTCCAAAAGGTTGGTGAATAAGATTTTCGACCAAAATATTTTATATTAAAGGGCTGAAGTTCCTACTTTTTTAACAACCGTATCAGCCTTTTGAAGCTCAAGTTGATTAATTATTTCTTCGCAGGTGCGCCAAAGCATTTGAAAAATTTCTTCAAATCCCTCCTCATTTCCATACCAGGGGTCAGGAACATCTTGAATGCCCAAAGATTCAGGGTCAAAACTTCGAATCATTTTAACCTCTGCATTTTTATTGTCGAGCCGATTGGCCATTTCCATGGTATTCTGAAAATTAGAACGATCCATAGTCAGGATTAAATCAAACTCCATAAAATCTTTAAAAGCCAGTTGGCGGCCAATGTGATTGATTTCTACTTCATGGTGCCTGGCATTTCTTATTGTCCTTGGGTCTGCTTTGTCTCCAATATGATAATTGGAAGTCCCGCAGGAGTCGCAACTATATTTTTCGGTAAGTGCTCTCAATTGAAGTTGCTTATTAAATATTGCTTCCGCCAAAGGGGAACGACAAATATTTCCAAGGCAAACAAATAGTATTTTTTTATACATGAAGGCTGTTTTGAAAGGGCAATGATAACCAAAAACTGGTCTTTTTTGACATAATTTTGACCAGGTATAAATTATTTTTTTTTGACCTCAAACAGTTAAACACCTGATTTTCAGTAATAACATTGTACAGTTTTCTTCTTTTTTCTTCTTTACTAGAAATTCAGAATTGTTCTATATTGCCGCAACTTTTTTAAGAGACATTTAGCAGATTTTAACCTTTACTCTTCTTCAAATTTATGGCCAAGCTTAAAAATATTATTAAGCAACTTTCCGCAGCTGATTATCAGGCTATTCATGATTCCCTGATGCATAGCAATGCAGAAAAATCAGCACATCTTTTAAAATTTATCAGGGAGCGCCAAATGAGCGATGCCAAGGTAATGGAAGAACTTGATGTAAATACCAATGCTTATTACACACTACGCTCCAGATTAAATCAAAAAATTGAGGAGTACTTATTGGCACAAATGGAAAGTCCAAGAACTGACCTTTTGAAAAAAGTAGCCAATATCAATGACGTAGTTTTTACCAAAAAAAGGGCTATTGCTTCTGCAACACTCAAAAAACTTGAAAAAGAACTTTTAGACTACGATTTGGCAAATGAGTTAACCATTGTTTACAAGACACTGAAAAAACTCCATTTGAATACGCCAGACAATTTTGCCTACAGCCAGCAATACAACAGGCATGTGGCTTATATGCTGGCCATGGACAAAGCCGAAGACCTTGTGGCTGAATATTTCAAAAAGTTCGGTCACTACTTCATGAGTGGCTCTGAGGTTGAAAAATTTGGATTGGAAATGCTTTACAAAGAGATTTCCAATGTGTGTAACCTCTACAAATCACACCGGTTATATGTGTATTTCAGTCTGGTAAACATTTACCATCGCCTTTTTGTAGATACCAAAGAAAACGACAACGTAGATGAGGAGCCTATTGAGGATATCTTGTTAAATGTTGAAAAGATATTTGAAGACTACAACAGAGACTCGATTTACTTTAACCTCAATATTGTTTTCGAATTCTTAAAGCTAGAGTATTATAACTTCTATAAAGTTTATCGCAAAGCAGAAAGGTATTTTGATGAAGTTAATTTTAATGCATCGCTGCTGTTGTCGAATTATAATCTTTATACTTTTTCGCCACAATTTCTTTTGTCCAAGCTAGACAGGAATGTCAGGATGGAAACCGAGGGCGATTTATACGAAGAAAACAAGGTTCTTTTTGGTGATTATGAGGTGGATATGAATGATGTTCCAAGGCACATCATTTATATATTCTACAGGTCTATTTCATGTTTTTATTCTGAAAAATATGATGAGGCTGCCCGATATTTGAATAACCTTCTCAACGATCTAAGTCTGAAAAAATATCCTCAAGCACAAATCGAAATCAAACTTCTTTTGGCTTTGCAATATTGTATCCTTAACGATTACGACTTGTTTAACCAATGTGTTAATTCAATTCAAAGATCAATCCGGATCTCAGAAAAAGAAACCATGGAGCATGTTCAGATTTTCATCAAAATTATGAAAACAGCTTTGGGAGACAACAAAAAAACCAAACCAGGGAAAATCAAGAGTCTGATAGATAAACTAAGGTTTTTGGAAATTCCTCATTTTTCTGGAATAAAGCATTTGAGAATGGACGAAAGATTCATTTCAAAACTGGTATAACTTATAATAAGTCACCAAAAAAAGCCTTTCCAGATTCAAATTTGGAAAGGCTTTTTTTATTTCAATTCAGGAATGGAAATTTTAACCTAAACTGATTTTGCTCCTCTTTAGATATTTCAAAATTGGCAATTTCCTGGCTTTCTGAGGGTTGAACTAAAACCTGGCCGGTAAAGTCAATTATTTTGGAATGACCTGGGTAGTAGGTTGATTCCCCTTCTTTCCCAAACCGGTTTACAGCAGCAAAAAAAGCCTGGTTTTCAATGGCTCTGGCTTCTAAAAGTTTATCCCAGGCCATGATTCGGGGGGCTGGCCAATGGGCCGAGCATAAAATCAAATCATAGTAAGGCGCATTATTTCTTATTGTTTCCGGAAACCTGAGGTCAAAACAAATCATAGGTTTAATTTTCCAACCCAGATAGTCAAAAAGAGGTAGGCTTTGTCCGGCTGTAAAAACTTTGTCCTCACCGGAAAATTTAAAAACATTTACCTTATCATAATATTGGGTATTTCCATCCGGTTGGACAAACAACATTCTGTTGTATGTTTTCCCCTGTTCAATAATGGACGCAGAACCACAAATCGCGGATTGTCTCCTTTCTGCCATTTGACGCATCCAGCGATGGGTAAGCATTCCCATCGTTTCGGGTTTTGTGGTAAATGCCTTTTGATAACCCGTGTTAAATAGTTCTGGTAAAAGAATAATATCGGTTTGATAATCAATCCCTTCCAGCAGTTCCTCCAACATTGCCAAATTGCCAGAAATGGTATCACCCGTTGTATTTGCCTGAACCAGTGAAATATTGATTTTATTTTTTTCCATGGTTCAAAATAAAGACTTTATCTTTTCAGGCCTTAAAATTTGTCAAATCCATACCAGAGATGCAGTTTTGAAGCCTGATATCTAACATCTATCCAATTTCAGTTCCGGCTGAATTCACCTAAGTTTAAAACCATATGTCAGCAGCCAGAAATGACTCAAAAAGAATAACCACCCATACCCTTCAGGAGATGAAGTCAAAAGGTGAAAAAATAACCATGCTTACGGCTTATGATTTTTCAATGGCAGGCATTTTGGATGAGGCTGGGGTAGACGTTTTGCTTGTTGGAGATTCTGCTTCCAATGTAATGGCCGGGCATGAAACCACCTTACCAATTACGTTGGACCAAATGATTTACCATGGTTCATCTGTGGTGAGGGCAATCAAGCGATCTTTGGTTATTGTAGATTTACCTTTTGGTTCTTACCAGGGCAACAGTTCCGAAGCTTTGAGATCTGCCATCAGAATAATGAAAGAGACGGGGGCCCATGCAGTAAAAATGGAAGGTGGAGCCGAAATTAAAGACTCCATTGTCAGAATATTAAGTGCGGGTGTTCCTGTAATGGGCCATTTGGGATTGACTCCCCAATCTATTTATAAATTTGGCACCTACACTGTCAGGGCCAAAGAAGAGGAAGAAGCGCAAAAGCTCATTGAAGATGCCCGACTTTTGGAACAATGTGGTTGTTTCGCCATCGTGCTTGAAAAAATTCCTTCAAGCCTTGCCAAACAAGTTTCAGAAAATCTGTCTATTCCGGTAATAGGAATTGGTGCCGGACCCTTTGTGGACGGCCAGGTTTTGGTCACCCATGACCTGCTTGGCATAACGAATCAGTTTAAGCCTAGATTTTTAAGAAAGTATGCTGACCTCCATGGTATTATCACAGAGGCTGTTCACCATTATGTAGAGGATGTGAAAAGAAAAGATTTTCCATCTCCATCCGAAGCCTATTAAATGCCTTTCAATTTGGCCCCTGGATTATCAGAATTAAAAATTCTGATAAAAAAAATTATTGACTTTGCCCGCCAGGATTTTAACCTGAAAATCTATGCTTATACAGCAAGTTTTCTCACCTTATCAGCGTCTGTAAATTATTATTTTTCTATTGACGATGATTACCTGGAACCCTTAACTGGTAGCATCCGGGGAATGTTTCTTTACTTTTTGTTTTATGGATTTTCATATTTTTCGGTTGCCATTCCATTGTTGTTGTGGTCGGATTCAAAGGAAAAGCTTAAAAATCCCGGTTTTTGGATTCGTTCTGTGGTATTTATTGCCTTTATAGGAATCGAAGGTGGAACAGCCATTTCCTATGAGTGGGTGCAAAGTCTTGGTTTTGAAGAAAGTGGATACTGGGCCAGAAAAACGATTCGCCAATTGGAAAGCATAGTGGTTTGGCTGCCGGTTTATTTCGTTTTTCTTAAACTTTCTGACCCAAAACTTAACGATGGATTGTATGGAATCAGAATGCGATATGAAGATTTAAAACCCTATACAGTAATGCTTTGGGTGATGATTCCTCTGATTGCAGCAGCCTCATTTCTACCCGATTTTCAAAAACAATACCCTACTTTTAAAAATGTTCTGCCTTACCTTCCTGGCTCAGAATTATTCGTCAAAATTATTGCTTTGGCTACTTATGAGATTTCCTATCTGATGAGTTTTATGACAACAGAACTTATGTTTCGGGGCGCCCTTGTAATCGGGATGTCAGGAATTCTGGGAAAAAAAGCGGTGCTTCCAATGGTCAGTACTTATATGTTTCTTCACTTTGGAAAACCGTTGGGAGAATCCATAAGTTCAGTTTTTGGAGGATATATTTTGGCTGTTCTTGCTTTTCAAAACAGGAATATTTGGGGCGGAATTTTTATTCACTCATGTGTGGCCTTTCTTATGGATTTAGCTGCAGGGCTTCAGCTATTTCCAGACCTTTGGAAACTACTGCGGGAATAATCTGAATGCGCATATATTTTACAGAATGGTGTATCTCTGGATCCAGTCGTTAGCCAATTAAAAGTCTAATTTTGCCAAATATTGAGCCAAAACCAGTTTTTATTTTTTTAATTTTGCCTTTCACCAAATATTCTATCTGATTATTTTCTTAGTAATGAAAACAACAACTACTCTACCAGCTTTATTATTTCTATTTTTAGGTTTGGGCAATTTAGCCTTTGCCTCATCAAAAGATTGGACGAAAGTTTCAATTTCGAAACTTCAGGTTCCTTATCCCAATTACATTAAAACCAAAAAGGCTGAATATCTAAAGCTTGACCTATCTCAACTTAAGGCAGAATTTGCCTTATCACCCAAGGAAAGACCAGAAAAATTAAGAAAATATGGGAAAATAATAAGCCTTCCTATGCCAAACGGTACTGAACAAAAATTCGCGTTTTGTTCTTACGATATGATGGAGGAAGGTCTGAAAGGAAAATGGGATTTTGCAAGAACCTATACCGGGCAGGGCATTGATGACCCAACTGCAACCTGTAAAATCGATTTTACCAGTTTTGGTTTTCACAGCCAGATATTAAGTGCCAATGGTGATTTTTATATCGATCCTATTTTTCATGGCAATTCAGAATATTACCAGGTTTATAACAAAGAGGATTTGATAAAAACTCCTGAGCAAGCCTTTCGATGTGAAGTTGAATCTTCTGACCAGTCCAATGACCAAAACAAATCCGGAGGTCCGGTTCAGGTACAGGCAACCGGAGATATTCGCAGAGTTTATAGAACTGCCATTGCAACCACTGCTGAATATACTTCTTTTCATGGTGGAGCAACCCAGGCGGCATCTGCTGTGGTTACTTCGCTGAACAGGGTAAATGGTGTTTATGAAAAAGAATTAAGCGTACGGTTGATTTTAGTTGCGAATAACAATCTCTTAATCAATACTAGTGTGAATGGGGACCCATTTACCAACAGTTCAGGTCCAGCCATGTTAGGACAAAATCAAACCTATATTACCACTACAATTGGTACAGCCAATTTTGATATTGGACACGTTTTCAGCACAGGTGGTGGTGGAATTGCTGGCTTGGGCGTTGTTTGTTCATCCAGCCAGAAAGCAAGGGGAGTTACTGGTTCTAATTCTCCTGTTGGAGACCCATTTAACATTGATTATGTGGCCCATGAAATGGGGCATCAGTTTGCCGGAGAGCATACTTTTAACTCTGAAGCAGGCAGTTGTTCAGGTAACAGGTCCTCGACATGCGCATATGAACCAGGCAGCGGAACTACAATCATGGCTTATGCCGGTATTTGTTCTCCAGAGGATTTGCAAACAAATTCAAATGCCTATTTTGTATTCAAAAGCTATGAACAAATAGCACAATTTACAAACTTTAATGGTGGTAATTCTTGTCCGGTTAAACAAAATACAGGAAATACAGCACCAACCATTCCAGCTCTAGGTACCGGATTTACGATTCCGATTAATACCCCTTTTAAGCTAACAGCTCCTCAGGCCACAGACCCTGATGGGGATACACTGACATTTTGTTGGGAGCAATTTGACCTTGGTCCATCCGGAATACCTTCATCTGCTACTGGAAATGCCCCAATTCTAAGATCATTTAGCCCGGTAACTTCAAGGGAAAGAATTTTCCCAAGACCAATCAATCTACTTGCCAATTCCGCTAACATAGGTGAGCGGCTTCCCTCTTATGCCCGTGGATTAAAGTTTAAGCTCACGGTAAGAGACAACAATGGAGGTGCAGGTGGTGTAAATTCCTCTTCAATGACCATGACTGTGAATGCAACCGGAGGTGCATTTGCCATAACCTCCCCAAATACAAACGGGTTGGTTTATGAAGGAGGTAGTAGTCAAACCATAACCTGGAACGCGGGTTCCACAGCTTCAGCGCCTTTCAATGTTCCAAAAGTCAGAATTAAATTTTCATCAGACGGTGGAAACAACTTCAATACCATACTTTTAGATTCAACAGAAAATGATGGTACAGCCCAGGTAGTTATGCCAATAATAGTTTCCTCCACGTGTAGAATTCTGGTTGAGCCATTGAAGAATGTATTTTTTGATATTAATAATTTCAATTTTAGACTTACCGCCCCATCCACCGCGAATATTCCTTTAACTGTAACCGATACGGCTCTTTGTGTTGGAACAAGTTTTAGTGCTTCTATCGCCCCAACCGGAACCGTTTATAATGCTGGAAATGTATTTACGCTTCAACTTTCTGATGCCACAGGTTCATTTGCCAGCCCTGTTTCACTAGGAAATGTCACAGGAACAACAAGTGCCGCGATTACCGGAACCATTCCACTCTCAACTGCCTCTGGAACAGGTTACAAATTAAGAATTATAAGCTCAAACCCAGTAAGGACAGGAACTAATATCATTAACGCACCAAAAATTAAAGGGCTTCCCCCTCAACTATCTGCGATAAGTGGTGTTTCGACATTTTGCGCCAATGATAGCAACAAGATTTTTCAGGTTACTGCTGTTCCTGGACTAACCGGTTATTCCTGGACTTTGCCAGCCGGTGCTTCTATTCAGGGAAATTCAACAGGTAATTCCATTTCTGTAAGATTTGGATCTACTGGAGGCAATATTACGATTAAGGGTATAAATTCCTGCGGAACAGGTCCTGAATCAACTCTTCCTGTAGTATTGAATGTTGTCCAACCCGCATTGGTAACGGTAACCCCTACTGCCTCTTCAATATGTGTTGGAAGTCCGGTTACATTTACTGCAAATCCAACAAATGGTGGACAAACGCCGGCTTATAAATGGCTAAAAAATAATATAGAAATTTCTGGAGCAACATCTGTAACCTACACGACATCAACTGTTTCTACCGGAGATAAATTCTCTTGTATTCTTATTTCTTCCTTAAGCTGTGGTTCCGAAAATATTGATACTTCTACACAGGTTACAATGACCGTAAATCAAAAAAGGACACCGACTTCTGCAATTGAATCCAATGCACTAAATGATACTTCCTGCACTGGAGAAACCTTAACATTTACTTCTCTAAATAACAATGCTGGTGGAACCAATGCATCTTATGCCTGGTTTAAAAATCTGACCCAAATTCCTAATCAAACAACCAACACACTGGTTATCAGCAATCTGGTTTCAACAGATTCAATCCGACTAAGACTTACTGTTGTAGGTTCATGCCTTACAGCCAATTCAGTTTTTTCTCCGGGAAAGATAACAGCGATAATAAACCTGACTGCAAATGCAGGACCTGATACAACAGTTTGCCCGGGCGTACCCACCAACATCCCCGGGAAACCGGCAGGTGGAAGCTGGACCGGAGCTTCGATCGCCCCAGGCGGCGTTTTCACAGGAACTGCCGGAAGTAATGTTACTTATACCATCAATAAATATGGATGTATAAGGACGGATACAAGGCTCATTAATGTCTTTTCTGTGCCTGCAGTTTCATTTCAGGTAGACGGACTTACACTGACTGCAACGGCTCAAGGTGCTGTTACCTATGTCTGGTTGTTGAACGACAATCCAATTCCTGGATCAAATTCTTCCAGCATTACAATTTCTGAAACTGGATTGTATTGTGTTGAGGCCACCTTTCCGAATGGCTGTAAAAACAAAAGCACTTGTTTGTTGGTCAATTCAGCAAGTGGATTAAAATCTACCAGAGATGATGCAATTGGTGTTTTTCCAAATCCTACCCACAATCAGGTAGAGATTTCCTGGAACATTGATAATCAAATAAAAGACTTCCAGATTCTGAATCAAATCGGACAACTGGTTTCCCAATTTAAAGTTTCTCCTGACCAAACTTCAATTTCTCTGGAGTTGAAAAACTATCCAAAAGGTATTTACCATGTAATCGGATTAACCAGTAACGGGAATCGGATTTCTAAATCAATAGTTAAGGAATAACCTCAAGGAAGTCATATAAAAAACCCTATCCTCAAAAAAGGCTAGGGTTTTTTTATGAATATCGCCATAATTTAAGGCGAAATTTCAATACCAAATGTGGATAAAAGACCTTCTAAACCTACCAAAGAGAATTTCGCCTTTTTTATGGAATTGCCTGCCGGATTGATTTGAAAACCAAAGGCATATCTGAAATCTGCATTTTCGAGATTGGTTTTTTCAAACTTTGCATGGGTTAAATCTGAACCATCAAATGAAGAACCCATCAAATCTGCTTCAACAAAATCGACTTCTTTGAGGCTACAATTGAGAAACCTGGTTTTTTTGAGTTTCAACCTAAAAAAGGATGAAAAATCGAGAATGCAATTCTCAAAATTCACCTCAAACAAAAGGGGGCTGCAGATTTCAAAATGAATTCCTACCAGCTTGCAATCCCGGAATTTAACTTCTTTAAAGGCGGTACCCAAAGTTTTGGCAAGGGTTAAATTGCACGCATTAAATTCACATTCAGAAAAGGAAATACCCTTTAAATCAGAATCCGAAAAATTACAATTTAAAAAAGAACAGAACTCATACTCCCCTTTTGGAAGTGGATGGATGGTAAAATCCTTCTTTTCAAAAACCTGATCCTCAACGATTTCTCTTGGCATGGTATTTTTTCAAGTTGAGGTCAAAGCTAATTGATTTTGCCCTCAAACTTTGTAAGAATTAACCCAGATTGGTTATTAGCACTTCGTTATGAGAGGCTAAAAAGCAAAAAATCAGCACCTTTTATTCGAGATTCGTGGCAGCGCTACGGATACAGAAGAAAAGGTGACGAAGTTTCTGATTTGAAGCAGTTTAGCATCGGAATACCTACCTGTCGGCAGACAGGGAATTCCTGATGACTATTCTGAGATTAACTTCTTCCGCCTGTTAATACCCAAAACAACTTGGGGAAAATCTTGTCAATAATCCATCCGCAAAGCATAGAAAAGGCAATTAATAACAACGGCAGAAAAATAAAAACCTCTAACCTTGTCATGGATTCTCTACCCAAAAAATAAAAACTTAAATCGGTGAGATAGTACAGAATAGGCACGTGAAAACCATAAATGAAAAAATTGTACCGACTTGCCTTATCCACCCAGGTATGGGTTGTGATTTTACCAAAACTAACATCATAAAGGGCCCAAAATCCCACCAATAAAAGAGGCTGCTGAAGCCTGTGAAGCCACCATCCTGTGGCTACGTAATCATCTTCAAAAGCGAGCCAGGTCTTCACGCCAGCCACCAATATTCCCAAAAATAATATTTGATACTTATTGGCAAAATCTGAAATTTTGCGAAGGTCCCATTGCTTTTTCCAGGCCACAAGACCAAGTGTAAAGAAAAGCAGGCCCTCACCTTCTATGATAAAAAGTCCCAACCCGGTAAGCCAGAAAACTGTGGCAATCGAAATTAAAATCCAGGGTAATTTTTGGGTGCCTTTAACCAATAATGGGTAAAGAAGGGAGTAGATAAACAATGACCTTAAAAACCAAAGTTGAAAGGAAATCTGGTCTCCCAAGAGTCCACTCATCCATTGTCCAAAATCCCATTCATGCACAGAAACACCAAACTTTCCGAGTTGGGCAGAAATCACAAACTGGTTTAAAAACCCTTGACTTTCAAAAAAATAGGTAACCAAAACAGCAATTAATCCCCAGGCCACATAAGGCATTACCAGCGTTTTTAATTTTTTCAATGCCCTTGAGCCAAACGTATAATGGTCATCAGTTTCGGCCATCAAAAAACCAGCTCTGAAAAAGAAAAGTGGCACACCAAACCGAAGCAAACCATTGGTGATGAAGACCTGAAAGAAATTTTCAAAATTCAAATCTTCAAGAATTGGCCTTCCCGGCCAAAGGTACCTATCATCAAAATTGAAGGCATGTACATAAACAACGGTTATCATTCCCAGGAAGGAAAGCCTCCGAAATTTCTGACTCATGAAAAGGTTTAATGCCATGGACGACTTGCGTTTAAATATTTCCAAATTGCGTGTAAAGCAATTTCATTTCCAAATCGCGAAAGGTGAATTTTACTTTTAGAAGGATGAATGGCTGCAATTCATTTTTGATTTGCTGTAACTACAATTAATCCTCAATTTTCCACCTTCAAAACTACTGGCCTGATTTTGGCTTCGGGTTAACCAAATATGGAAAATACTATTCCAAAAAAACGTTCTTATACATCTGTCTTTGTCATTCTTTTCTTTTTGATTGGATTGGCTGCACTTATATTCTGGAAAATGAACCAGCCAAAACCAGGGGGCGGACCTCCGGGAATGGGTGGCCCTGGTGCAAAACCACCGCCTCAAAAAGTGACAGGATATATTGCAGGAACAGAAAGTATTCCAATGAATCTGGAAAGCAGCGGAACTTTATTGGCATGGAACGAAGTGCAGCTGATGGCAGAATCGGCTGGAAAAATTGTGCAAATCAATATCACCGAAGGCGCAAAAGTTACCCAGGGTCAGGTTTTGGTTGCTCTTTTTGACGAGGACTTAAAAGCCCAGGCCAAAAAACAAGAACTTCAGCAAACCATAGCCAAAAAGAATGTGGAACGCCTCAGTGAACTGGTGAAAATAAATGCTGCCAGTCAACAGGAATTAGACAATGCTGAAAATCAGGTTAATAATATCGTCTCGGATTTGAATCTGATTCAGGTAAATTTGAAAAAAACCAAAATTCTGGCACCATTTTCAGGCACAATCGGACTTACCAATGCCTCCGCAGGAACCTATGTAAATCCAGGAAACCCGGTAGCCAGTTTGCAGGAAATGGATGTTTTAAAACTTGAATTTTCCATTCCTGAAAAATATAGCCATTTATTGGGAATGGGCGACAAGGTTGCCTTTACCACTGAAAGTCAGGCGGATACTTTCAATTCTTTGGTGTATGCCTTCGAACCAAAAATTGACCCTGCCACCCGAACTCTAAAAGTAAGAGCGAAGTTCGACAACCGAAATGCAAAGTTGTTACCCGGAACTTTTGCAAAGGCATTGCTCAGACTCCGGGAAATTAAGAATGCAGTTTTGATACCTACCCAATCCATCATTCCAGGCACAAGGGACAAAAAAGTGATTGTTTCCCGAAATGGAATTGGCGAATTTGTTTCTGTGGAAACTGGAATCCGGAACAAAGACAAAGTACAGATTGTAAAAGGGATTTCAGCTGGAGATACCGTCCTAACCAGCGGTTTGATGTTTGTAAAGCCAGGTGCAGAGATTATTTTGACGAATATTCACTAGTTCATGAGCCTCTCCTCGATCAGCCTTCGTCGTCCTGTTTTGGCAATTGTGATGTCCATCATCATTGTGCTTTTTGGTGCTTTGGGTTATACTTTTTTGGGCGTCAGGGAATATCCTGCCATTGACCCGCCAATTATCACTGTATCCACAAGTTATACCGGTGCCAATGCAGAAATCATTGAAAACCAAATAACTGAGCCACTCGAAAAAGCGGTAAACGGTATTGCCGGAGTTAAAACCATTTCTTCTTCAAGCAATTTGGGCTCCAGTACCATTACGATTGAGTTTAATCTTTCTGTAAAAATGGAGCAGGCCGCTGCCGATGTTCGGGACAAAGTTGCCCAGGCCATTCGACAATTGCCGCAGGACATAGATGCGCCACCGGTAATTTCAAAAGCAGATGCTTCAGGTGATTTTCTCATCATTATGCCTGTGCAAAGCCGGACCCGCAACATGCTGGAAGTAACCGACTACGCCACCAATGTGATTCAGGAAAAACTGCAAACCATTCCCGGAGTGAGCCGTGTAAATATTTTTGGGGATAAGAAATATTCTATGCGCATTTGGCTGGATCCTGCTAAAATGGCCGCTTTTAAAATCACTGCCACGGATATCAAAACTGCCATAGACCGCGAGAATGTGGAGTTGCCAGGCGGAAAAATTGCCGGAAATTCAACTGAACTAACGGTCAAAAGTTATGGAAGGCTTACAAAAGAGGAAGATTTTCAGAACCTGATTCTACGCCAAACCAATGGACAAACCGTTCGACTAAGCGATGTGGCTGAAGTAGGTTTGGGGGCCGAAAATGAGGAAACGGCCATCAAAAAAAACAATATTAATTCTGTTGGATTGGCCTTGGTGCCGCTTCCCGGGGCCAACTATGTTGAAATTGCAGATGAGTTTTACAAACGGTATGACCAAATCAAAAAAGAGCTGCCGAAAGATTTTATAATCGATGTTTCTGTAGATAAAACCAAGTTCGTAAAAAAATCAATCACCGAAGTAGAGGAAACTTTAATCATCGCTTTTATCCTGGTTGTACTCATTATCTACCTGTTTTTCAGGGATTGGATGATTGCCTTTCGACCGTTGATAGACATTCCGGTTTCCCTGATTGGTACTTTTTTCATCATGTATGTGATGGATTTTAGCATCAATGTTCTGACACTTTTGGGCATTGTCCTGGCAACAGGACTGGTGGTAGATGATGGAATTGTGGTTACGGAAAACATTTTCAAAAAAATGGAGGAAGGCAAAGACCGGAAAACCGCGGCCCAGGAAGGTTCCGATGAAATCTATTTTGCGGTTATTTCTACTTCCATCACCCTGGCCGTAGTGTTTTTACCCATTGTTTTTCTGCAAGGATTTGTGGGTAGTTTGTTTCGGGAATTTGGAATCGTTGTAGCCGGTGCGGTGCTCATTTCCGCCTTTGTTTCCCTTTCATTAACACCCGTTTTAAATGTGATGCTTTCCAAAAATGACCACAAACGGTCATGGTTTTACACTTTTTCAGAGCCGTTTTTTGTGGGAATGGATGCCGGATATCGCCGTGGTTTGGAATCTTTTATGTCGCAAAGATGGCTGGCATGGGTGATTCTGGTTTTCTGTTTCGGGATGATTTTTTTCGTTGGCAAAATGCTGCCTTCAGAACTTTCTCCATTGGAAGACAGGAGTTTATTCCGGATTTCAACCATCATGCCGGAAGGAACCAGCTACGATTATTTTGAAAGTTATATGGACAAAGTGAGCCAGTTTATGATTGACTCTGTGCCTGAACAAAGAATTGTAGTGAGTCTGATTGCGCCATCTTTTGCAGGAACTGGCGCTGTCAATTCCGGCATCATCAGCATGGTGCTGAAAGACCCTGATAAACGGTTCAAGTCACAAAAACTAATTGTGGAAGGTTTGAATAAAAAGCTGGGTAAATTCCCTGATGGCAAGCTTTTTATGTTGCAGGAACAAACCATTTCTGTAGGTGGTTCCGGACGATTTGGATTGCCGGTTCAGTTTGTGCTTCAAAATCTGAACTTTGAAAAACTAAGAGAAAAACTGCCACTTTTTCTGGAAGAAGCCAACAAAAATCCTGTTTTTCAAGGCGTTGACGTCAATCTTAAATTCAACAAACCAGAACTGCAAGTCAGTATTGACAGGTTAAAAGCAGCCGAACTGGGCATTTCCGTTTTTGATGTGGCCAATACCTTGCAGCTGGCTTTAAGTGGCAGGCGATTGGGCTATTTTATCATGAATGGAAAGCAGTATCAGATTATTGGTCAGGTAGATAGAGCCAATCGGGATGAACCTCTGGACCTGAAATCTTTTTATGTGCGCAGCAACAAAGGCGAGTTGATTCAACTGGATAATCTTGTGAAAATGGATGAACTAAGCTCCCCACCACAGATTTACCATTTCAACAGGTTCAAATCAGCCACCGTTTCAGCAGGACTGGCGCCTGGCAAAACCATGGGCGATGGCATAAAAGCCATGAAAGAAATAGCGGCCAAGGTGCTGGACCCAACTTTTACCACCGATTTGAATGGCCCAAGCCGTGATTTTGCAGAAAGTTCTGGCAATACACAGTTTGCTTTTATTTTGGCCTTGGTGCTTATCTATCTGGTCTTAGCCGCTCAGTTCGAGAGTTTTGTGGATCCGGTTATCATCATGATTACAGTTCCGCTTGCCATTGCCGGAGCTGTTTTCTCATTGTTTATGTTTGGCCAGACCATGAATATTTTTTCCCAGATTGGCATCATTATGCTCATTGGATTGGTTACCAAAAACGGGATTCTGATTGTGGAATTTGCCAACCAGAAACGGGAACAAGGTCTGGGCAAAATTCAGGCTGTTTTAGATGCTGCCTCCTCCAGACTCAGGCCCATTTTAATGACAAGTCTGGCTACGGCTTTGGGTGCAGTTCCCATTGCTTTTGCATTGGGAGCAGGTGCAACCAGCAGGATCCCTTTGGGTGTGGTTATTATTGGTGGGCTCATTTTTTCTCTTGTGCTTACCCTTTTTGTGATTCCAGCTATGTATAGTTTTATCTCGAGGGGAGGGAGCAGGAAGGAAAATTAAACCCGGATTTGTCGTAGTACCTCGTTATGAGAGGCTAACCCCGGGAGCAAAGCTGTACGGGGCAAGCTTGCAGATAAAAAGCTGGAGTAAAAAAATAACCTTCACTTAAACGAAGTTTCAAAAAGACCACGAGCGATTATTCAAAAGTGATTTTCCGTCTCAAATTTCCATTTACAACCATCAAATATTGACCAGATCTGATCCCAGTGATATCCAAATTCGTTCTCACTAAATTAGGAATTGCTTCTTCAAAAACCTTTTTTCCAAGTATTGAATAAATAGCCACCGATTGTAATCCTGGTGAATATTGAACAGTTACTATTCCAGAGGATGGCATAGGAAAAACCAAAACTTCTTCCTGTTTTTGTTTAAGCCCTGAAACGGGAATTAAACAAATGTTTTCAGTGCCAAACGTTGGGAAGGCATTCTGCACAAATGGCCCAATCCCATTTCCACATCTGCCAAAAGAAATGTCAGCGGTTTGCTGGCCAAACTTTACAGAATCAATTATTAATCCCTCAGAATTGGAGATATAAAGGGTTTCTCCACTACCGGAAATTTTAAAATTGGCATGCAAAGATTGGGAAGATGTATCGTTGTCAGCCCAGATGGTTAGATAACCATGAGGAGCAAGATTGGTATTGTCAGGAAAACCCCATTTGGTAAGCAGAGACTTGTCGTCAGAGGCAAATAATCCAAATAATTTCTGGGTACTATCTGTGGTATTGTATAGCTCTATCCAGTCCTCATTTGCCCCTTGTTCATCTATTACCCCTGTTTGATTGATGGCTAAAAATTCATTGATAACCACCTGCCCCGGCTCAACAGTAGGAATTCGGACAACCTTGCTATAAAACTCATGTTCAGCCCTGACAGGTGAAAAGATTCCAGCATTAGCATTCTCAGAATACACATAATATTGAAGAAGACCAGTTTGCGGAATAAAACTGGCACCGTAAACACCATCCCCGGCAGCCCCATCCTGATGCAGGCCATCATCTAACATATCCATTTTGATAAAATGGCTCGAAGCCTCATTCCTGTACCCCAAAATCACTGCCGTTGCTCCACCCACCTGGGCAGTTATATGCGTTGTTTCATTAATTATGGGCAATGCCGGAAAGACAACCGGTGTGGAAATAACGGGAGCCACTGCCTGAAATTCCGGCGTTGAATTCAAATAGGTAACCCTTGCGGCCATTAAAGGTTGTATGCCCGGCGATTGATTTTGGGCACTGCCAATATTGGTTGTAAGGCTGCTTTGAAATTGAGCATAGGTGTAAAAATCATTTGGATCCACATTTACTGAACTATCAATAATTGCCTGAAGGCTTTGGGCCATTGGCATGTAGGCACCATTGGCAAAAAACTCATTGATAATGGTTTTCATGTGGGCGATGTATATTTTTTTATTTCTGGGAACAGCCAGTAATTTGTTAACCAATGGCCTGGCCGCATTCGTGCTTTGGGTGGTTGGACTCAAAGTCTGCATTTGAGCCACAGTCAGTTGTCCTCCACCTGGCCCTCCGGTTCCAAGACTTTTAAATCCACCAAAACTCATATTCAGGTCCCAAACAATGGAATTGAAAAGGCCTTCATTATCCTTGTACAAGTAATAGTTTTGCGCAAAAGCACCTTGATAACTATCCAGATTTATCAAAGCAATATTATAAGCCAACATCCAAAGGGCCCTATCTACATCCAACTTCTGTGAAATGGCTGAACTGTTGTTTTGCAACGTATTGCAAAGGTCAATCAAGTCCTGCCAACCGGTTTCAGATTTGATTTCATAGCGGGTGAGATAAGTTGTACTATCTGCACCGGTATATTCCAGACTGCTGTTACTTCCTCCTGGTCCTGCCACTGCTGGGTTGCATTTCACCAAGGTATTGTCGTTGGAGTAAAAGTGCTCTCCGACAAATTTCTTACCAATGTGTTCTGAACTGGTCATCAAACCATAGTATGCGCCATTGATAAAAATTCGAGCAAAATTGGATTGAGGAGCATGCATATAATGTCTCAAAATCTTGTAAGACAGCACTTCCCTGATGCTGCTGGGATCTGAAAAACCATTGCCCAATTTTATGTCAGAAAATCCTTTGTAATCCTGATTGCCCTTTACCCAATCCAGCTCAATGTGCAATGGATTTTTTGCATTCGTGGCACGATATGAACTATTGCCTTTGTATTTAACACCCACCGAATCAAATACCTGACCATTGATGGTGCAGGAAGTAGCCAGGATGTAATCTTCTTTCCCAGCTTTTGCAGTATCCATCCGGTAATCCCAATTGGTAAAAGGAAAAATGATTTTGATTTCCTGAATTTTGGATTCATCGTAAAAACTACTTTGCCCATTTGTTTTTAGAAACAGTAAAAGAAGGATCCAAAGAATCGAAAAGGCCTTACAGTATCTCATAATACTTTGATTTTAAATCGAAAACAACAATACGAAATTGCCTGAGCAATTGCCATTTAAACAGGTAAACAATAGCGATTTGTTCGAGAATCAAAAGTTTAACTCAAATGGGAAAATAGACATTTATACCAGATTTATCTTCTTCTTTAGCCTATTAGGTAAGGCCCACAACTTAACTGGTTATCCTCAAAGTACTCCCGGTTAACCACTGTCTGCTTTCTAATCGGCAATCCCTTAGAACATGTAAAAAGTAGAAAGAGGATGAATCAGTTTCTCAGCCATACTTTTATTTGAGAACTAAATGATTTCAAAGGTTTTGATTTCAATTGTAAATCCTGAGGAAGAATATTCCCAAACTTACCTAAAGCCTCTACATTCACCAGTTATATTTAGACGAACCTTAGTTTCAAAATACCTGAAAAATCAGATAAAAACCAGCACTAAAGTGAAAAGGAAAGATATTTCGATAAAAATTTATCTCAGTGGAATCCAAAACAAAGGCCGTTAAAACTACCCCTGAGTTATCAGTGAAACCTTAAATTTGGTATAACAGTGGGATGAGAATTTGGTGATACGGTATCTTCAATTTTAATAGTTTTAACCGTGAAAAATCAAGTTAAAACTCTATTTCAAAAATCTGAATGTGTGATACATCTTAAACCCAAAGCTTAAAGCAAAGATGGTAAAGGTGAAAGCCGATAAAACCCAACTCAGCAAAGGTCCAGGCAATTTACCCATCTCTTTTTTGGCTTCAAAAATCACGTTCGAGTTTTGAAAATATTCAAATATTGCCTTACGGAATGGCACCAGGAGAAAATAAGTGATTAATCCAAAAAGGACAACAAAAAACATAAGTGTTTCTCTGGTAGTAAGATCTGGGCATAATAAAGAATAAATTGCCATACAGATAAAATATACCTGTTTGCTGGAAATACCCACAGCTGAAGGCAAAATTCTTTCTGATTTCCAATCATTGGTCTTTTGAGCCATGACATAATTAGAAAGAATAATTATTCGTAAAAAATTAAGTATCACAGGAAAGATGCAAGAATAAAAGAATCGAAACGCCCACTTGTTTACAGGCAATAATTTTTGTAATATTGCCCTATGAATCAATTAATTATGAAAGAAATATTCGCTTTTAAAGGGCAAAACGAAATTGAGTTCCACAAAAAGTTTGGCACTAAAGAAGCTTGCCTCCAATACCTGGCAGACCGCAAATGGAAAAATGGATTTACTTGCCCTTCCTGTGGATGCACTGAGGAGTATTTCACATCAGAACCTTTTCACAAAAGATGTAAAAAGTGCCTTCATCATGCTTCACCAATGGCAAATACTTTGTTTCACAAACTCAAATTTGGGATTGAAAAGGCTTTTCTGATCATTTTCAAAATGAGTGCAACCACTAAAAGTATTTCTGCTGAGCAATTGGCCAAAACAATAGGTGTTAATAGAAAAACAGCATTGGCATTTCAGCATAAGGTTCGGCTGGCCATGCAAAGTTCAGAACAATATCCAATGGAAGGTGAAGTAGAAGTAGATGAGGCTTTTATAGGAGGACAGGAGGAATCCGAAAACCGTGGCAGGGGCGCAGAAAGTAAAACCCAAATTGTGCTGGCAGTTGAAAAAACAGGCCTATTTGGCATAAAGAGAGTGTATGCCAGGGTGATTGAAAATGGAAGTACAAGTGAGCTAATGACCATATTTGAAAAGCATATTTCCAAGACAGCCAAGGTATTGACAGATAAATGGAGGGGTTATTTGCCAATAATGAATTCATATAATATTATGCAGGAAAAGAGCCAGCCAAAAGAAAATTTTCAGACCATGCATCAATGTATTCAGCAATTGAAGAGTTGGATAAGAGGCATCCACCACCATGTAAGTCCAGAATACTTGCAGGCATATCTGAATGAATTCTGCTACAGAATCAATAGATCAATTCATAAGGAATCTATCTTTGACAACTTGCTAAATCGCATGGCTTTGGCATCCCCTTGCTACCTTAACAACTTGAAAAAGAACTACTGGAAGTAAGTGGGCGTTTCGATAAAAGAAATTAACAGGAACCAGGAGATTACTGTTGTTTGCAACAGCAAAGTAAAACCTACCCTATTTGGAAGATATTGTCCCTTTGTTATCTCTTTGTAAACTTTGACTTCCAACAAGGCTAATATTAAATGGATTTCTTAACAGGTGATTTACTGATTTAGAGTTTTGATTTGTTAAAATTAAATGCCGAGAAATTTGATTTTTCCGAGAAGTATCAATGAGTTTTTACTTAGGAAAATCTTGGAGGTTTTCAGCATCATGTCCAAAAAAGCTTTGCGGCTAAGTTTGAGCAGCCTTTTTTATAAGATTGTTTTTTCATCAGTCTCTCGTATTACACCGAAACGGCTTTCAATTCCAGTTATCCGGAGCATTTTCCGATACGTTAAGCAAAACCCTAACTGGTTATACTCAAAGTACTCCCGGTTAACACTGGCTGCTTTTTTAATCGTCAATCTTCCTTGACCATGGATGTTTTTGTCCTTACCATTTATGTCAAAATTGGCCCCATAGGTCGAGCAATAAAAACCCTAATTTACTTTTCTGTATGCTACGTTTTTCTGGCCCTCGAAGCTGAAAATCACGGTACCTGCAACAAGGATATTGACTGCCGTATATTCAATAAGCATATCCTGCACAACCAAAAAGTTGCCTAATATCTTTAAAAAACATAAGCCGGCTCTTCCAGATTTATTACAGAATATTTGGGACCGGAAGGGTTTACCTCCGATTTGGAACAGGAAATTAAGCCAACCTTACAAAGGGTAGCCAAAAGAGTCGCAGCTGTAATTACCATACTTTTCAAAAAAATAGATCCTTGAAATTGTTTACTGAATTCAGGTTTTTGTTTCCATTTTTTTTTGAATAGTTAGCGAATATAAATTTAGGAAAGTAGAAATTTGAAACCAACGGTCTATTGGCATAGGAATCGAAAAAAAAGAGCACTCAGGCTTAACATCTTTGGATATTTGTTACAACAGACACAGGTTGCAAAGTGATAACAGACGAATCTCATAACGGTTGTCTTACTTTTTTGAAAAATCTTTCAGGGCAAAAGTTAAAAAAGCTATATGTTGTCTGGCTTTCTGAATTGAAAAAAAAGGCAGAAGTAAAATATAAACAAGCATGATTGAATTTATCCAAAATGTCAAAACCAGAAACGAAACCCTATTTTATTACGGTTTGGTTTGTCTGGCATTTTCTATAGTTTTCCTTATCCTTTCCAGGCTGACAACCACTCAGGTTTATAATGTAAGTGCTTGTTATAAACCATTTAAATTCGCCTTTTCTACATTTCTTTTTTCCTGGGCCATGGCCTGGTACTGCCACTATTTGCCCAATTTCAATATCCAGCTTTTTAACTGGACAGTTATCATTCTGCTCGGTTTTGAGATTGTTTATATAGCCGTTCAGGCTGGTCGCGGGCAGCTTTCCCATTACAATGTCGAAGCGCCCTTTTATTCATTT
Source organism: Cytophagaceae bacterium (assembly GCA_027485575.1). GTDB lineage: Bacteria > Bacteroidota > Bacteroidia > Cytophagales > Flexibacteraceae > CAMDMI01. The sequence continues at coordinate 26,822 of JAIXQU010000103.1, read as the reverse complement.
TTGTATTCCATGATGGCCATAGCCGCCTCAGTAGTCACTCTTTATACAGCTTATGTGGGTTTGCTTTTTTTTACAAATGACTTTTCCGACCTGCCAAATTACTACGTCTGGGCCATTCGTTTGGGCATTTTCATTTTCGTCATTTTCTCCTTCCAGGGCTTTGTGATGGGTTCTAAACTAACTCACACCATTGGAGGGCCGGACGGAGGGCCTGGCATTCCTATTCTAAACTGGAGTACAAAATATGGAGACCCAAGAATTGCACATTTCATTGGCATGCATGCCCTTCAGGTTTTGCCATTGCTTTCGTTTTTCCTTTTAAAAAATACAAAAGCCACTATCTTAGTATCCATTTTATATGGACTTTTGGCAGTTTGGACCCTGGTTGAGGCTTTGAAAGGAAGGGCGATTTTTAAGAAAAATTTTCCTCAAAACAATGAAACAGTTTACAGGAATGAGTAATGGGCTGATAACACCAGAACCTAATTCGGTCCCAATCAAACCTTACATTTTCAAAAACTTTCTGAGGGTCATTTGTCCATCCTGCTGCAAAACAACCTGATACAAACCAGAAGCCAGGTTTTAGGAATTGACTTGATTTTTTACTGGCAGATTAAGATTCAAATACCTTTTAAAGAGTCAATAATGGACTCCGGGCTTTGATATTATTTACCAATTCGGCATTTTTTTCAGCCAGTTTGGCCTCAACTTTCTTGATAAAAACCAGTTCTTTTTTATCAAAAACGCCAGATTCCATAAGGATTTTTACATGTGCTATTTGGTTCTGGTTTTGGTTCCAGCCATCGAGTTCAAGCTCAAAATCATCCTTCTTAGGCTTAGCTTTAATGATAAGCGTTTTGAGATAATTGTATCCCTTCAGTTTAGTTCTCAATTCCTCAATGCCAGATTCACTTAGACCGGATTTACCTATAATTTTTAAAACCTTTTTCTTCTTCTTTTTAAGAAATTCTGCAACAATTTTTTTACCAGTACTTCTAAGAATTGGCTCTACCTCAGATTTCTTTTCAGCAAGAATGGAAACAAATTTTTCATTAACAATTGAGAAATAATCCTCCCTTTTCGATTCCTTAAGTTTTCTAATATCTCGTTTATAACCAACGAGTTGCTCCTTAGAAAACAATTGTTTTAACATGGATTCCTCCTGTTGAAGAGAGGAAATTTCCTCAACCAGTCCGGATAGTTTTTTAAAAGGTTTAAATGTCTTTTTTCGCCTGAATTTAGAATCACTAAATTTTAGCAAACCATAAAATGCATTTAGCTTTTCAATCTCAACGGAGACCTTTTGAAAAATCAAAGGTGTAACTACATTCTTAGGCTTGAGCAAAAGGAACTGCAAATTATCATCCCTTTCATTCAAATATTTCCAAAGTGACTTCATATTTTTAATTCGTTATTTAATGTTTTGAATACAAGTTTGAAGGTCTTTCTGAAATCCATTAATAAATAATAAATGGATGGGATATATTTTATAAAACTAAAAAAACCGTATTTTCTACAAATACGAATCAATATATGAAATAAACCAGATTTTAAAACCTCTCGAAAATTCCAGCTACTCCCTGCCCTCCACCTACGCAGGCGGTAACCATTCCATATTTCTTATTTGTTCTTTTGAGTTCATCAAAAAGCTGAACCGTAAGTTTGGCACCAGAACAACCCAATGGATGGCCAAGTGCAATGGCACCTCCATTCACATTTACTTTGTCAGGATCGAGGTTAAGTTGTTGTATTACAGCAAGGGCCTGGGAAGCAAAGGCTTCATTGAGCTCAATCAGATCTATAGAATCAAGTCCGAGACCTGAAATGCGCAATGCTTTTGGAACCGCTTCCACTGGGCCAATTCCCATAACAGAGGGTTCAACACCAGCTACTGCATAACTTAACATCCTTCCTTTTGGTTGGATTCCAAGCTCTTTCATTTTTTTCTCACTCATTAACAACACGAATGAAGAACCATCCGAAGTCTGAGAAGAATTGCCGGCAGTTACAGTTCCATTGGCTGCAAATGCAGGTTTCAATTTTGCCAAAGCTTCCAGGTTTGTATCTCCTCTCGGTCCTTCATCCTGGGAAAAAGTGTACTTTTTTACACTTCTTTTTTGATCTCCATCTACAAAAACTTCTTCAACGTCTATGGGTACAATTTGCTCCTTAAACCTTCCTTCTGAAATTGCCTTAATGGCCAATTGATGAGAGCGAAAAGCAAATTTATCCTGGTCTTCCCGTGAAATTCCATATTTTCTTTGAACCATTTCGGCGGTTAATCCCATTCCCAAATAATAATCGGCATGGTCTTTTGCCAGACGGTAGTTTAAAGCGGTTTTCCACCCGGTAGTAGGAACCATGGACATAGATTCTGTTCCACCTGCAATGATGCAATCTGCCTGACCGGAGTGAATTCTTGCGGCGGCTATGGCTATGGCTTCCAACCCTGAACCGCAGTACCTGTTCACCACAAAACCTGGAACCTGAATAGGAAGTGAAAGTAAGGAAATCATTCTTCCCATTTGCATACCTTGCTCAGCTTCAGGTACAGCATTGCCAACAATCAGATCATCAATACTGGCAGGATCCAAATTTGGGATCTTAGCTACCAAATGTTTGATCACAGTGGCTGCCAGATCATCCGGCCGCATAAATCTAAGCAATCCGCGAGGCGCTTTTCCTACTGCTGTTCTATATCCATCAATTATGAATGCATTCATTTGATATCTGGTTGAGGTTCACAAAATAAAGGCTAATATAAACCAGAAGGTTTAACTTTTGCAACTTAGAAATTCGATTTTAAGGCAATAAAAAACCCCTGAGTTTTCAGGGGTTTTCTGTATTAGTTATTTGCTCCTTCGGCTACCGGTCTGGGCTCCCTTGGCAACAATACTTTTCTTGATAAGCGATACTTGCCGCTTTTCTTGTCTACTTCAATAAGTTTAACTTTTACTTCCTCTCCTATTTCAAGAACTCCTTCCATGTCTGGAAGTCTTTCCCATTTGATTTCAGAAATATGTAAAAGCCCTTCTTTTCCAGGCATAAACTCAACAAAGGCACCAAATGGTTGGATAGATTTCACCTTTCCATCATAAACATCTCCTACGGTAGGAACTGCAACGATACCACTTACCCATTTAACAGCTGCATCTAAAACATCTTTGTTTACAGCAAATATTGAAACCAAACCTCCTTCCGGTGTTTCTTCAATATTGATGGTAGCACCCGTTTGTCTTTGAATCTCTTGAACCACTTTTCCTCCGGGTCCGATTACAGCCCCAATCATTTCTCTTTCAATCTTGATGGCAACAACTCTAGGAGCTGATGGCTTAAGGTCTGGTTTTGGAGCTGCCAATGTTTTGGACATTTCCTGTAAAATATGAAGTCTGCCTCTTCTTGCTTGTTCAAGGGCTTCTTTCACTATTTCATACTTTAACCCATCAACTTTAAGATCCATCTGAGTGGCAGTGATACCTTTAGCAGTACCAGTTACCTTGAAATCCATATCACCAAGGTGATCTTCGTCTCCAAGAATATCAGATAAAACAGCATATCTGCCAGTTTTTGTATCCGTAATTAACCCCATTGCAATTCCTGAAACAGGTCCTGAAATCTTCAGACCAGAATCCATTAAGGCAAGACTTCCTGCACAAACAGTTGCCATTGAAGATGAACCATTGGATTCAAGGATATCTGAAACAACTCTTATTGTATATGGATTTTCATCCTGAGGTGGTAATACCTTTTTCAAACCTCGCAAAGCCAGATTTCCGTGTCCAACTTCCCTTCTTCCTACACCTCTGTTAGGCTTTACTTCACCAGTTGAAAATCCTGGAAAATTGTAGTGAAGCATGAACTTGTTATATCCGGACTTCATGGCTGAATCAATCATTTGTTCATCCAATTTAGTACCTAAAGTAACCGTTGTCAAAGATTGTGTTTCTCCTCTTGAAAAGATAGCAGAACCATGCGCAGAAGGCAAGTAATCTACTTCCGTCCAAATGGGTCTGATCTCATCTAACTTTCGTCCATCAAGTCGGATTCGTTCGTCCATTACCGCATTTCTCATTGCATCTTTCTCGATATCATGGTAATAATGAGAAATCAAACTTGCCTTTGCAGTTACATATTCTGGATCAAGGGTGGCTATATATTCTTCCTTTACACCACCAAAAAGTACTTTTCTTTCATTTTTATTGGCGGTTCCGGATTTCGCTATTGCATAGACTTTGTCATAAAGGGCTTTTTCCATTACCTCCTTTAATTCCAAATCATGGGTTTCATGGCAGTAAGCAAACTTTTCTTCCTTGCCTGCTTTTTTCATGAATTCAATCTGACCAGCGCACTGAAGTTGAATTTCTTCATGACCAAAAATGATTGCTTCAAGCATTTCATCTTCTGAAACTTCATTCATCTCACCTTCCACCATCAGTACATCTTTGATTGTACCTGCGACTATAAGTTCGAGAGTTGCTTTTTCTATCTGGGCTGCGGTAGGATTGATGATAAGTTTTCCATCAAGTTTAATTACCCTTACTTCAGAAATTGGTCCATTGAAAGGAATGTCTGATACCATTATTGCAGCTGAAGCGGCCAAACCAGCCAAAGCGTCAGGAACTGCGTCATAGTCTGCTGATATCAAAGTAATTGCTACCTGTACATCTGCGTGGAAATCGTCTGGAAAAATTGGCCTTAGAGCCCTGTCAACCAGTCTGGAAACTAAAATTTCATAGTCAGAAAGACGACCCTCTCTTTTCAGAAAACCACCTGGAATTTTTCCATTTGAGGCAAATTTTTCCTGATAGTCTACAGAAAGCGGTAAAAAGTCTGTCCCTTCTTTGTGTTGTTTATTGGCCACTACAGTTGCCAGAAGCATGGAGTTGCCCATTCTTAAAACCACTGATCCATTGGCTTGTTTGGCAAGGACCCCTGTTTCTAATGTTATCTCCCGACCATCTCTTAGTTTAATGGTCTGTATAATTGGAGTAGGTTTCATATTTTATTTATTAAAAAAGTCAACGAGAAAGTAAAAAAAGAGGGAACCGTTTTCGACTCCCTCTTTGTAAACGTTATTTTACTGAATTATTTCCTGATATTCAGCTCTGCTATTATACTTCTATATCGATTTAAGTCTACTTTTTGCAAATAGCTTAAAAATCGACGTCGCTTACCTACCAATTTTAACAAGCTCAATTTTGTGCTATAATCTTTGGCATTTATTTTTAAATGCCCTGTTAAATGGTTGATTCTATGAGTGAATAAGGCAATCTGTGATTCTGGTGAGCCAGTATCGGTTTCAGATTTGTTGAATCCTTTATCTTTGAAAACCTGCTTTTTAACTTCTGCGGTCAGATACATTGTCTTTCTTTTTTTCGGGACGCAAAGTAAAGGTTTTATTCACTATTTTCAAAAGACTTTTAATAAAAAAAAAATAACCGGATTGTGTTAGTCTTCCATCCGGGATAACATTTCATTTTTTGCTTTTTGATATTCGCCCAAAAGTTTATTTAAAATAAATTCAACAGACTCAATTTCATCGAGATACGCTGCAATTTGACCTACTTCAAATTCGCCTTCTTCTACATTTCCTTCAAAAATTCCTTTTTTGGCTCTTGCCCTCCCAAGCAAGTGTTCCAACTCCTCTACGGTTGCAGCCCGGGCTTCTGCCTTTTCTACAGCATCAAAAAAAGGACTTCTAAGTAATCTCACAGGGTGAAGTGCCTTCAGCATTAATTTGGTATCTCCTTCTTTCGACCCAACCACCATCTCCTTGTAGACTTTACTGGCAGATGATTCTTTGCTGACTGCGAGCAAACTTCCAATCTGGACCCCATCAGCTCCTAAGCCAAAGGCTGCGACCATCGATTGCCCACAAAAAACGCCTCCAGCTGCAAGGATGGGCAAATCTGTAATTTGCCGGATGGCTGGAACAAGGCAAAAAGTTGTTATTTCCTCCCTACCATTGTGGCCACCTGCTTCAAATCCTTCTGCCACCAAACCATCAACCCCGGCATCTATGGCCTTTTGAGCAAATTTTCGACTTGCGACAACATGGAAAACAGTACATCCCATTTCCTTTAGTTTTGAAGTATATGTTTTGGGATTTCCTGCAGATGTTATGATGATTTTTACCTCCTCCTCCTTGATGATGTCCAGTAAAAGATCAATGTCAGAATACAGCAAAGGCAGGTTTACCCCAAATGGTTTTGAAGTCGCTGCTTTGCATTTTTGAATGTGCTCTCTAAAAACTTCGGGATACATAGAACCTGCTCCAATGATACCAAGTCCCCCAAAATTTGAAACGGAAGCTGCTAATTTCCAACCAGAACACCATACCATTCCAGCCTGGATAATTGGGTATTGAATATCAAAAAGGTTGCAAATCTTATTATTGGTGAAGGTCATATTCATAAACTAAATGCATATTTAAGCAACAAACATGACCATTTGGTTTTAGTTAACCAAAAAAGAAAAGCCCCGTTACTTCCTGCAACGGGGCTTTTTTTACCCAAAAGGTTGAAAAGAATTGTACTACTCCAGTTCGATCTCTTCTCCTGCTTTGTTTTTGAAATGATAATCCAAAATACCAAGTGAGCTGTCTTTCTCCAATCTAACCCATTTCTTATATTTTAGAAACCACTGCATCCGTTTAGACATAATTCCTTGTGTGAAAAAGGAGTGCAGATAGGGGTGAATGGCCAATGAAAGTCCACTTTCATTTTGCTTCCTCATTATGAAATCAAGATTTTGCTCTATGGTTTCTCCAATATTTAAACTTGAAGAAATGGCGCCTGAACCATTACATGTCGGACAGGTCTCGTTTGTGCTGATTGCTATGTCAGGCCGAACCCTTTGACGTGTTATCTGCATCAGTCCAAATTTGGAAAGTGGCAAAACAGTATGTTTGGCCCGGTCATTTTCCATTTCATCTTTCATGATATCATATATCACCTTTCGGTTATCTATACTTTTCATGTCGATAAAATCTATACAAATGATTCCACCCAAATCTCTTAACCGCATTTGCCTTGCTATTTCCTTGGCAGCTTCCTTGTTAACATTTAAGGCTGTAGTTTCCTGATTCCCATTATCTGATTTGTTGGCAGAACTTCCTGAGTTGACGTCTATTACATGAAGTGCTTCTGTATGTTCTACCACAAGATAGCCACCGCTCGGAAGGCTAACTGTCTTTCCAAAAGATAATTTTAATTGCTTTTCCACGTTTCTTGTTTCGAAAAGCTTTGCCTTCCCTTGATAAAGCTTTAATAAATTTTCTTTATCTGGCTCAACAGACATAATATAACCTCTGATCTCATCATAGATTTCTTTTGAATCTACTGTTATGGAATCAAAATTTTCATTCAATACATCTCTGAGAAGGGCTGAGGCTTTGCCCATTTCTCCAATCACCTTATCTTTTGGATTGGCAATCCGAAGATTTTTCATTCCTTCCTCCCAATTGTTGATTAAAGTCCTTAAGTCCTTTTCAAGTTCTTCGGTTTCTTTATTGGCAGCCACAGTTCTGATGATAACACCAAAATTGTTTTGCTTAATGGACTGAACCAGTTTCAAAAGTCTGTGCCGTTCGTCCTTTTCAATTATCTTTTTTGAAATGCTGATTGCATTCGAAAAGGGAACCAGAACTACATATCGGCCTGGCAATGAAATTTCGCACGATAAACGTGGGCCTTTGCTGGAAATAGGCTCTTTTACAACCTGAACAAGGATTTGTTGACCTTTGGTCAGAACCTGGTCTATTTTACCAAGTTTTTCAATATCCTGTTCATTTCTAAAATTACTTAGTTTGTAGGAGGCGTTTTTTTGTGTCTGGATGGCCTGAGAAAACTTATTTAAAGATTTTACCTGAGGACCCAGATCCAGATAGTGCAAAAAAGCATCCTTTTCATAGCCTATGTCTACAAAAGCAGCATTCAGCCCAGGGGATACTTTCTTAACCACTCCCAGATACACTTCTCCCACCACAAAACTAGAACCGCCTTCCTGATAATGAAATTCAGCAAGGCGATTTTCCTGGAGTAGCGCAATCCGATAACCTTTGGGAGCTGAACTGATTAGAAGTTCATTACTCAAAATTCCAAATGTTTAACGGTGAACAAATTACTTTTTCTTATGACGATTTTTTCTCAGTCTTTTTTTGCGCTTGTGCGTCGCAATTTTATGTCTCTTTCTTTTTTTACCGCAAGGCATAATTTTAAGATATTATTGTTAAAAATTAATTTTCTGATACTATTTTTTTAAGTTCCTGAAAGGAAGCTTTTGTGTCTTCCTCTTTTGAAAGGGAAAGACCCTTATCTACGAACTTTAATGCTTCTTTATTTCTACCCAATTCGTGCAATGATTGTGCCAGATAAAACAAAGCATTCACATTTTTACCATTCAAGGATAAAACAGATTCAAATCGGGTAACAGCTTTATCATATTGTCCACTCTGAAAAGAAAGAATTCCCAACTGATACGCCAAAAACTCATTTTCAGGGTTTTTTTCTGCCAATTCTCTCAATTTAAGAATCCCTTTCATTGGAGTTTCCGAATTTACCCAGGTTAAAGCTATTTTTGCCTGGGCTTCAACAGAAAGAGGATCTTTCTCAGGAATCCTTTCGAACATCTTCCTGGCCTTGCCAGACAGAAATTCTATTTTAGAAGGATTAGAAGCATAGGTAATTCCTTCAAAATATGCAGAACCCGCTTTGAATACAAGTTTTGAGTCTGTTGTCAAATCGGAAGCTTTTTCAAAATAAGCTCCTGCACTATCAAAGCGATTTGCCTTCAGATAGGTTGTTGCCATTTTGCTAAAAACCTCAGACTTTTCTTTTTCTCCCTTTGATGTCAGAGCCTCTTTCCATAATTCACTTATGCCTTCAACCGGGGTTGAATCTGAAGAGTGTGCCATATCTGGCTTCACGGTTTCAGATGAGGAACTTGAAGAATCTCTGGCAGCAAGCTTTTTATTGTTTACTACCGCTTTGGGGAGAAAAAAAATGGCCATTCCCAGGCCACCAAAGACAACAAAGCCCAAAACTAAATTTCGATTGATGCTCATCTACCGACGATTTAGTTTTGGGACTTTTAAATTAAGCTTTTAGCTTTTTACTTTCTTTGATTTGTTTAACAAATTCCTTAGAAGGCTTAAAGCTTGGTACATGATGTGCAGGAATTTTAATTGCTTTATTCTTGCTAATGTCCCGAGCAATTTTTTCAGCTCTTCTTTTGTTTACGAAACTTCCAAAGCCTCTGACATAGATGTTATCACCATCTGCCATTGAACTTTTTACAACTTCGAAAAATTTTTCGATTGTAGCTGATACGTCAGCTTTCTCGATGCCAGTTTTGGCTGCGATCTCAGAGATTACTTCTGCTTTAGTCACCGGAGTATTATTTTTATTGTTATGTAAATGATTAGAAATCAAATTTTTCTGGGCGGCAAAGTTAATCAGCGAATTTAAATTTTAAAATTTTGATCTCAAATTCAGAGGTTTGCCGACGAAATTACTTAAAACAACCGCCCATTTGGACCAAATTTCCGGATCAATTATACAATGGTATCATGTTGCTAAAAGGGACCTTCCCTGGAGACAAACCACTGACCCTTACCATATTTGGCTATCTGAAGTCATACTTCAACAAACAAGAATTGCGCAGGGTTTGGCCTATTACAATAAATTTTTAGAAATTTTTCCAAACGTTGAAATTTTAGCCAATGCAAGTGAAGATCAGGTGCTTGAACATTGGCAAGGACTGGGATATTACTCAAGAGCAAGGAATTTACATGCCTCTGCAAAATATATTTCGAGTCATTTCAACGGAAAATTTCCTGAAAATTATGAAGGATTAATTCAGTTAAAGGGAATTGGAGACTATACTGCTTCAGCCATCGCATCGTTTGCCTTTCATGAGGATAAAGTGGTGGTAGATGGAAATGTTATCCGTGTGGTATCAAGGTTGTTGGGCATAGATTCCGATGTCAGGCAGGCAAAAACTGTTATCCAATTAAAAAGCTTTGTTGAGTCTATTTTACCCAAAGGAGAATCCTATTTTTTTAATCAGGGTATAATGGAATTGGGGGCATTGATTTGCATTCCAAGAAATCCGAAATGTGGTGAATGCCCAATTCAAACGCATTGTGTTGCCAGCAAAAAAAATCTAACAGAGGTCATTCCATTTAAAAGCAAACTAAAAACCAAAAAGGTCAGATTTTTAAATTACCTCCTGATTGAAGCCAAAAACGAGTTTTTGTTTATTAAAAGAGGCGCCGGAGATATTTGGGAAGGTCTTTACGAACCGCTTTTGATAGAGGCTGAAACCGCTTTTGACAGTTTTGACAGTTTTATTGGGCACGAAATTTTATCAGACCCAAATAATGCAATTGAGAATGTGCGCCTTTTACCTGCTAAAAAACACATACTCACACATCAGGAGCTTTGGGTTACACTATGTTTGGTTCGTTTAAAGATAAAACCGCCGGTGTTAGCCGGTGTTTGGGTTAAAACTGAAAAGTTAAATGCGACTCCGAAACCAATAATTATTTCAAAATTACTTTCTGCGCTAGAAGCAGGACAATTACATTTGGACTTTAAATCTTAATTAAATATTCTATGGCTAGTTATAATAAAATAACCCTGGTGGGAAATGTTGGAAACGACCCACAAATAAAAATAGTAGGAGATAATAGAAAAGTAACAGAACTTTCTCTTGCCATTAATGAAAAAGGAAGAAATGGACAACCCGATAAAACTGAATGGTATAGGGTCAGTCTTTGGGATGCAAAGGCAGAAATCGCTGCCAATTATGTAAGAAAAGGAAACCCGGTTTTTGTTGAAGGAAGACTTTCTGTAAGAACCTTTGTGGACAAAGAAGGCAAGGAAAGATATTCTCTTGAAGTAACAGCGAATGAGATCGTCTTGCTTGGCAGTAAGGAAGATAATGTAAATTCAGGAATGAACAATCCTACCTCTAACACGCAATCCTTCCAGCCCTCTCAACCTCCTGTTGCACAAAACCAGGCTAGTGTTCCTGCCGCTGCACCCATTCCAACTCCACCAGCACTTGCAAAAACAGGTGATGAGGATGACCTTCCATTTTAAAATTTATACAAACCATTTTTAATTTGGTTGGTTATAAACAAAAACCGGTTGACATGAATTCTTCAAAGGAAAAACTAATTACCGCCATTCGCTCTGCAGCAGACTCTATTTTGAAAGGAGAAAATTACCAATGGGGCCATATGGGAAGTTGTAATTGTGGGCACCTTGCCCAACAACTCACTGAAAAATCAAAAGAGGAAATTCACAGATATGCCATGGAAAAACATGGGGATTGGGCAGAACAGGTTTTGGATTTTTGTCCAACAAGTGGGATGTCTATGGATTGGTTAATATCCGAGTTAACTTCTTATGGGCTAACGACCAGAGACTTAATTGATTTGGAAAGACTTACCAACGAGGAAGTTCTAAAAAAAGCTGGCGTAACCCATTTGGAGAAAAATAAAAAAGAAGACGTGGTCCTTTACATGGAAACATGGGCCAGTTGCCTTGAAATTGTCTGAATCCGGATTGAATCAAATAAACCCAGCCACAAAAAACGGGTTGAGTTTAAGTGAAAAAAATAGTTACCTGAATTTCTACAAATAAGCTGAATTTTGTGGCCTCAATTTAATTTGACAAAATCTCAAAATTGACGTCGCTCCACCATCTTTATATTCTGGTTTCAAAAGATCTGAAGGTTGAATTCCGGCAGAGGATTCTCACAGCTACGATTCTCCTTTTTGTAGCATCAGCCTGTTTTACAATATATCAGGTTTTTTTCGCCGGGAAGGCACGAGTCAACCCTTTGGTCTGGAATGCCATATTTTGGATGGTTGTTCTTTTTTCCTCTTTTCAGGTGGTTGGAAAAAGTTTTGCAAAAGAACTAGACAAGCAATTTTGGTATTACTTGTTTATTGTAAAGTCTGAATTACTGATTGTTAGTAAATTAATCTATCATTTTTTGATGCTTAATGTTACTTCATGGCTGGCCTGGTTTTTTCTTTCAGTCTTTTTTACAAATCCAGTTCAGGACGTAGGCCTGTTTGCTGTGGCTATTGAATTGGCCTGTTTGGGACTTGCAGCAGGATTAACCCTTATTTCAGCCATTTCTGCTAAAGCCGGAAAAAATTCTTCCCTATTGCCAGTATTGGGCTTTCCTCTCATTATTCCTACTTTGCTTTTTGTAATTAAACTATCAGTCAATGCGTTAGATTCACTTGGATGGGATCTGGCCCTACCACATATTGCCACACTTGCCAGCCTTGATTGTATAATGGTTGCCCTAAGCTTCATCCTATTTCCTTATCTTTGGCGTGGTTAATTAATAAAACAATTCAAACTATATGCCCCCTTTAAAATGGTGGAAATGGATAACCATTCCGCTCATGGTTTATGTGGTTTACATGGGTCTGATGGGCAAAGTGCCCAGGCTACCCATATTGAACGAGACTGTAAGAAATCTCTATTTCCATGTTCCCATGTGGTTTGGTATGATTTTTTTATTCGGAGCCTCTGTTTGGTTTTCAATCCAATATTTGAGAACTGGTAATATCGAGCACGACGTAAAAGCCGCATCGTATGTGGATATCGGAATTGTATTTGGAATTTTGGGACTGCTAACCGGAATGCTTTGGGCCAAATTTACCTGGGGAGAATATTGGAGCAATGACCCAAAACAGAACGCATCAGCCATTGGAATGATGATTTATTTTGGTTACCTGCTTCTCAGGGGAAGCCTTAGCTCAGATAGAGATAAAGCAAGGATTTCATCTGTTTACAGCATTTTCGCATTTGCAATATTAATTCCGTTGATATATGTATTACCCAGATTTACAGACTCTTTACATCCGGGTAATGGTGGAAATCCAGGTTTCAATCCTTATGACCAGGCAAGATATATGCGGCCTGTCTTTTATCCTGCTGTTCTCGGTTGGACATTGACAGGATTTTGGATTGGAGATTTGATAATCAGGTATAAATTAATCGTTAAAAACAGAATAGAAAATGGGTAAAGATTTCATTAAAAGGTTCTCCTATGGATTGGTAGTTTCTCTTATATTTAGCCTGGTTTCCAAAGCTCAGGGTGGTGAAATTGAAATGGCAGACCAAATGAGGGCAAATGGCAAGATTTATGTGGTGTTAATCACGGTACTCATTGTATTGGTTGGGTTGTTTCTGTTTTTGGTATTTCTGGAAAGAAAAATTTCCAAACTGGAAAAATAAAATTTATAAGATCATGAAAATTAAACCTTTGCACCTTGGTGGCTTACTGGTAATAGCGGTTGCGATTTCTGTAATTGTATCTACCTCCGGTGATGCAAGCAGTTATGTTTGCTTTGCAGAAGCGGTTGAAATGTCAGAGGATGGTGAAAGTGCGAAAGTTCATGTGGTTGGACAATTGCCAAAATCTCCGGCAGGTAAAATAGAAGGCATGTTTTATGACCCTCAGGTTGACCCTAATTTATTCCGGTTTATTCTCGTGGATGAAAAAAAGGAAAAGAAAGAAGTGCTTTATTTCAACCCAAAACCAGCAGATTTTGAACGATCAGAGAAGATTGTGGTTGTTGGGGGAATGAAGGAAGGAAAATTTGTAGCTGACAAAATTTTAATGAAATGTCCTTCCAAATACCAGGAAGGAGAACTGAAATCTGAAGGAGAAAAACAGGCAAAAATCTAGCATCCACTAAATTTACAATGAAGAAGTTCTTCCACCTGATACTCTATTTTCTGGGGATAATTTCTCTTCAAAATTGTGCTCCTGTTTCACTGGTTAAACCACTGGAAAAGAAAAAAATAGCCGCCTCAGCCAGTTTGGGCGGACCTTTGATTAAATTCTCTGGTTTAATTATCCCCATTCCACTTGCAAGTGCAGGAGTCAGTTATGGTTTATCAGACAAAACCACCTTGACATCAAATGTAGGAATTACATCCCTGGCATTCGGCGTTGGGCAACTTGACCTTGGGTTTTTGCAATTAATATTAAACTCAGAAAATAACTATAATGTTGGGCTTAGTGGCTATGGAAAAGCACATCTGTTCATGGACAGGTGGAAAGGCGAATTCAGATTTTACCCCGAATTTGGCTTAAATGTTTTCAAAGAATTCGGACAGGGAAAGCATTTATTATATTCAGGTGGATCGGGCTGGTTTGAAACCAGATTTCCTGAACCTGAAAGAAACGCCAAAAACATTTGGATTCCCATGATTCACATTGGATATCAAAGAGTTAAGGCGAAATGGAATTTAACCTATGAGCTAAAGTGGATTGCTCCTCAGGAAAACAACCAGAATATTGTTGTGGATTATATTGGTCCTGGCAATAATGGTTCTCTTGGCTTTTATTTTGGACTAACCCGAAAATTTTAAGCTAATGGCAGTCACAGGAAAAACAGTTGGTTATTTGATTTTTTTGCTCCCTTTGGCATTTTTTTCCTGCTTAAGGTTGGACAGTAATCTTTTTAATATTGGAGAAAAGATTCAATCCTATCAACTGGATAACTATAAAGGGGAAAGAGAAATATCAGATTTGCCCTCATCATATTCTGTTAACCAGGACCTGGTGAGCATCTTCACTTTGCAATCGGACAACAACGGAAATAAGGCAAAAATATATGCCATCTACATTGGAGATAAAACGAGAATAGGGAAAGATACTGTCATACTCTATTGCCATGGAAACAAAAACCACATGGACCTTTATTGGAACAGAGCCAAACTTTTGGCCAATGTGGGTCAAAAACATAGATTTGGAGTCCTTATGATGGACTACAGAGGTTATGGTTTAAGCGAGGGAGAACCTACTGAATCTGGTCTTTATGCGGATGTATCTGCCTGCCTCCAGTGGCTTAAAGACAATGGAATGGTTAACCAAAGATTGATAATGTATGGCTTTAGCCTGGGTAGTGCCCCAGCCACAAAATTGACGGCTGCAAATCCTATTCTTTCTCCCTCAAAACTTATTCTCGAAGCCCCATTTGCTTCAGCTGAAACTATGATTCAGGATGCCGCCAAACTTTCCATCCCGGGTTCCTATTTTGTCAATCTTGAAATCAATAATGCCGAAGAAATAAAAAAAGTAAAAGTTCCTTTCTGTTGGTTTCACGGAGAGAAGGATGACTTTTTAAGTCGTGAAGTTCAGGGCCAAAAAGTGTATGACAATTATACGGGCATCGAAAAAAGAAAATTTATTATCCCAGAAGCCGTACATAACGATTTGCCTTCCAAAATGGGGTTTGATAACTATCTGAAGGCATTAGAAGACTTTATTTCCAATTAGCCAACTTCCAAAAACCAAAAGTCAATTAACCTTTAAACCAGGTAGTCAAACAAGGTAAGGAATAATTTTATTGTTTTGCACCTTAAAAACAGGCGAAAAAACCATTTTCCCACCAATGCCGAAACTTTCTATCATTATTCCTTGCTACTACAATGAGGATAATATTCCGGTTACTACTGCAGAACTTCTTGAAAATGAAAAACTATTTCCCCAGGAAGTAGAATTTGAATACGTCATGGTAGACGACGGATCTAAGGACAATACAATCAAGGCCTTACAAAAGTTTGAAAAAGAAAATCCAGGCAAAGTAAAGGTTGTAAAACTTGTTTCTAATGTTGGCTCATATAATGCCATTGTGGCGGGAATGGAAATTGCTACCGGAGATTGCAATGTTGTAATTACCGCAGATTTACAAGACCCACCATCTCTTATGGTGAAGATGTATGACTACTGGAAAAAGGGAACTAAACTTGTGATTGCCAATAGAAGTGAAAGAGAAGAGGGCCTATTAAAGAAGTTTTTTGCAGGCTCGTTTCAGTATTTAATGAAGCATTTTGCCCTACCCAATCTTCCTGATGGAGGATTCGATTATGTCTTATTTGACAAAAGAATAAGGGAAGAAGTTCTTAAAATGAAGGAAAAGAACACAAATTGTTTATATTTAATGATTTGGTTGGGTTATGATTATGTGGGTATTCCTTACAAAAGGGCAGAAAGAAAAATTGGAAAAAGCCGTTGGACTTTAAAAAAGAAGGTCAAGCTTTTTGTTGATTCTTTTGTTTCATTTTCGTTTTTGCCAATCAGAGCAATTACCACCCTGGGATTTTTACTCGGATTTTTGGCCCTGTTTTACGGTCTTTTTGTGGCATTTGCCAAAGTTTCAGGTCTGATTCAACTTTCTGGCTGGAGTAGTATGATGATGGTCGTTTTATTTGTGTCGTCTTTTCAAATGATATCCATCGGAGTGCTCGGAGAATATTTATGGCGCACTCTTGATGCAAGTAGAAATAGACCTAACTATTTAATAGACAAGGTATATTCTAATGGTGGCCAGGAAAGCTAATCTTAGTTTACCTTCCTGGCTTTGGGTAACTATAGCCTGCTGTTTTGTTTACCACGTTTGTGTGCTTTCTATAAGCCCTCTTCCCTGGTTTGACGAAACCTATTTTGCAAGCATGACGCTTAATTTTATGGACAAAGGAGTCTTTATGCCAAAAATTGGGCCCATGCTCGAATACTACTATCCACAATCTAAAGCCTATGGTCCAGGCTATTTCTTAGTTCTTGGACTTGTCTATAAAATTTTCGGATTTGGTTTGTTTCAAACCAGACTTCCGGGTTTGATTTTTGGATTTCTGGTGGCTGTTATTGGATTCAAGATATTGAAATTGAATGGTTTAAAAGAAAAATACTGTTCTGCCTTTGCGGTTTTACTTCTGCTTGATCCAATATTTCTACAAAATATTCACTCAGGAAGGATGGACTCGATGACGCTTCTGTTGGCATTGTCTGGCTTCTTTTGCCTTTTCAAAGGGATCCAAAACCAAGGAAAAATCTATTTTGTATACACTGGCGTTTTATTTGGCTTAGCGCTACTTACTACCCCAAGAATTGCCGTAGTCCTGATTGGGCCTTCCTTATTTTTGGCTTTTTCATTCATAATGCGTCCATCGGTTGAAAATTTTTCAAATGGATTCATTATTTTTATCCTGGCCATCGGATTTTACTCTATATGGATTTTTTGGGGATTTGGTGGAATTGAGGAATTCTATAACTACTTTTTTGGCCCTCCAAAGCATAAAATAGCTTTCAACAGTCTTGCAGAAGGATATATTTCCTCTAAAATTTATATTCCAAAATTTCAAATTCCTGCCCTGGGATTGGCAATTGTGGGTTTAATTTTTTGTTTTAGAAAAAACAAGCTTAATCAGGCTCCTTTGCTTTGGATTTTTCTGGTCATTGTTCTGTCCTTTTATATTCTGGTTAATGATACTGGAATTTACTCCATATTTCTTATGCCTTTTGTCTATGGCATTATCCTTTATTCTTTAAACCAATTTCAGGAACTTCAATTCAAAGGCATGCCCATTGATCGGATTTTGTTCTTATTGTTGGTTCTTAATGGAGGCATATTTTTATTTAAAAACAGCTTGTTGTGGATCTATTCTAATTCAAGAAATATTGATACCATCCAAGCGCAGATTTCTACGATTATCCCAAAGGGCAGCAGAGTCATTGGGGATGATGCCTATTATTATTTTGTGATAAAAGCAGGTAGTGATTATCAATATCTTGACCGCGGCGCCGACACTCCCAACAGAAGAATATACCATGAAAATGAATACGATTACCAATATGTAATTGCAAAATCTCCTCCATCCAGTAAAGCCGAATTTGACTACTACAATGAAGGCCAAAGACTTGAAAAAATTTATACTTTTAAATTCCAAAAGGAGTCAAAGTATCTGATTTCCATCCGCTCTTATTTAGCGCAGGTTGGATTCTATTTTCCCAGGGGATATGAAGGCGTTATATTGAAACGGAAATGAAAAGCTGGATTTGGATTGGTGGAATTAGCATCCTGGGAATTGCTTTTTGGCTAATTTTTCGGTTAAAAATGCCTGAAAGGTTGTTTAATGCCATTGTTCAACCACCAGAAGGAAAGAATTGGAAAAATGAAGTTGAAAAAGAACTCAAATTGTATCGAGAAAAAAAGCAAATCATATTCCTTGGAGATTCTCACATAGAACAATGCGAATGGAACGAAGTTTTTCCAGACCATCGAACCGGGAACCGGGGAATAGGTGGAGAAACCACAGGAGCCCTTACCCTTCGGATAAAAACGGCCGTTCAACCAGGAACTTCGATTGTAGTTTTACAAATTGGTGTAAATGATATCCTTTCCGGATTACCGGCCATAGAAGTTGCTGAAAACTATTTGCAGATTATCCAAACGCTTAAAAAAATGAAATGCCGGATAATTGCCACCCTGCCCTTTTTTACAAGGTATTACCCTGACAAAAACAAAATTTTACAATCGCTGAATGTAGATTTAACTAAAATTTTATTTCAGGAAAAGGTTGAGATAATTGAACTAAACAAGGTTTTAGCGCCTGATGGAGAATTACTTATGAAATTCAGTTCCGATGGTGTCCACCTCAATTCAGATGGCTATCAAATTTGGATAAATGAAATAAATAAAAAGCTGGAAAAGCCGGGATTAAACTAGGACGGTATACGGTTTCCGGTTAAAAATCCATACAATTGCTTGCTATAATTTGCCAGAAACCTGGAAAAATAAAGTGCCAGCAAGAAGGCTATTAACGGAGTTATCAGGTAGGCAAGCAATAAAGAAAGGTCGTTAACTCCCATAGATTTTATTGCAATTTTCTTAATGATGGTAAGGCAAGGCTCGTGGAATAAAAATACGCCAAAAGAGAAACCTGCATTGGCTATGAACCATTTATTTGGTTCTATATATCTGGCAATCAAATCATAAGCAAACCAAAAAACAAAAAATCCAAATATTGTTATTCCGATTATATTGTAATGAATTGCGTTGTGGTCTTTTGGTATTTCCAGGAGAAGTTGGGTTCGGAAAGCCACCCAAAAGCACCAACTTATTGCCATAAGCCAAAAACTTGTTTTAGATATTTTATAGTTTAAATTAATTCCATGGATAGAAATGAAGGTTCCAAGTGCAAAGAAAAATGCCCCTTCTATTTCAATTTTAGATAAATGAAGCGTTGCGTGGAGTGGATGATAACCCCAAAGGAATGCAAGCCCAACAATAAATAGAACCTTAAAATATTTGACCCCGAAAAAGAAAAAAGGAAACAAAAGAAAATACTGCCAAAGAAAACGAATAAACCATAGCTGGAATGGGACTGGAGACACAAGCCATACAAAAATCCATTGACCAAAAGAGGTCTTTTCTGTGCTGTAATTATTAAAAAACGGTTTTGAAAATGGGATCAGCTGGAGAATTACGACCAACGCAATTCCCAAAAAACTAACCGCCAGGTAAGGAATAACCAGACTATAGAATTTCCTGATTTGCAGGTCTTTATACCACTTCCAGGTAAAATTACCATTGATTTTATAGCAAGCAAAATATCCGGAAATAGCAAAAAACATGGGCACTGCTACCCTGCAAATTCCATCTGTGATAAAATTCTCCAAAAACTGTAACCAATAACTTATTTCCGGATTTCCAGCTACACCCAGGCGGATGTTGATGTTATAGCCATGAATAAAGGCTACCAATACCATCAGTAAAAAAGATAGATTTTTAAGTTTTTTACTTAGCTGCTGGTCCATTTTCAATTTGGATGCAAATGAAATATCAAACCTGTTTAATTCATAACTTATATTTTGATTCCGTCCATTTGATTTCAAAAAAATAGATTTGTGCCAATGCAAAAGAAAATTGACACCCATGTACATGCCTGGAATATTGAAAAAGTTGAGTACGATTGGCTAAAAGGAAATGCTTCCATTTTAAACAGGACTTATTCCCTCGATGAACTGGAGCCTGCTTTGCTGGCTTCAGAAGTTGGTTTTGGGGTTATAGTTCAGTCGGCCAATAATCTGGAAGATACCACGGCCATGATCCATGAATGTTCAACCAGAGATTGGCTTAAAGGTATGGTCGGATGGCTTCCCTTAATGCAACCTGAACTTGTTGAAGAGCGCTTGTTATTCCATTCTTCGGAATTTATGAAAGGAATCAGGCATTTGATCAATGATGAACCAAATCCAAAATGGTTGTTGCAAAAACCAGTTACAGAGAGTTTTTCAAAGTTGGAAAAAGCAAGACTTTCATTCGATGTAGTGGCTGTTTTACCGGAGCATCTGGAATGTATATTAAGGCTTTCAGAGAAATTTCCGGATATTTTTTGGTGTATTGACCATTTAGGGAATCCCCCGGTAAAAACAAATGAACGCTTTGGAAAATGGGGTGTTCTAATGAAAGAGCTTTCAAAAAACCCAAAAATTTTCATTAAAATTTCTGGCTTGGGAATGACCACCAAAAACTTAAGTAATTGGAATCCTGATGAAATTCAGCCCTTTATAGAATTTGGCCTGGAATGGTTTGGAACCCACAGAGCCATGATGGGAGGAGATTGGCCTATGGTGGAACTTTGTGGTGGATACACCAAAAGTTGGCAAGCCTATGAGCAAATCATTTCAAAGAATTTGAGCACGACTGAATTGGATTTTATTTTCTACCAAAACGCCATCGGGTTTTATAAACTCATTGTTTAGATGGCTAAGGTTTGGAACCCTCCCATCTCTGCACTAACATTGCAACCATAAAAAGAAACAGGAAAATGAAATTACTTGAAGGAAAAGTAGCGCTGGTAACAGGTGCCAGCCGTGGGATCGGAAGAGCAATAGCAAAAAAACTTGCTGCCCAGGGGGCATCGGTGGCTTTTACCTATTTATCGAGCGTGGAGCAGGGAACTGCACTGGAAGCGGAACTTTCATCAGAAGGAGTGAAAGCCAGAGGATATCGATCTGATGCCTCAAAATATGACGAAGCAGAAGCACTGATTACCTCCGTTTTGGCTGATTTTGGTTCAATAGATATTCTTGTAAACAATGCAGGGATCACCAAAGATGGACTGCTCATGCGAATGACAGAAGAACAATGGGATAAGGTAATTGAGGTTAATTTAAAATCTGTTTTTAACCTTACCAAGGCCGTAATTAAACCCATGATGAAGGCAAAAAGCGGTTCTATTATTAACCTGACCTCAGTAGTAGGAATCCGGGGAAATGCTGGGCAGACCAATTATTCTGCCTCAAAAGCTGGAATTATTGGATTTACAAAATCTGTTGCGCTGGAATTGGGTTCAAGAAATATTAGAAGCAATGCCATTGCCCCTGGATTTATAGAAACAGAAATGACAGGCCAACTTGATGAAAAAGTGGTTGCTGAATGGGCGGCAAATATTCCGATGAAAAGAGGAGGAAAGGCTGAGGAAGTAGCAGATGCTGTTGTATTTCTGGCTTCAGACATGAGCACCTACATCAGCGGACAGGTGTTACAGGTCTGCGGAGGGATGTTAACTTAGCCTCCTTTTTCTATTCTGTAGTATCTGGCGGAGCCACCTCTTTGGCTAAAAAAGGAAAGCCATTAACGGCCTGGTAAACCATATCATGGATTCTGGGCCTGATGTTGTTTTTGATGAGTTTTCCATTTTCCGCATCTGGATAGACACGGTTGGATAAAAAAACAAAAATGAGATTATGCTTTGGATCGGCCCAGACACAGGTGCCTGTAAATCCGGTATGACCAAAAGTTTCAGAAGAGCAATATTGGGAGGTGGGGCCATCTTTACTCCATAAATAGGGCTTGTCCCAGCCAAAACCTCTCCTATTTCGGGGAAAATGCCTTTGAGAAAAATAAGGGACAGTTTGAGGAAGATGAAAATATCGCCCGCCATAATAACCATAATTCAAATTCATTTGGATTAAAACAGCAAGCGAATATGCATTGGCAAATAAGCCTGCATGGCCTGCAACTCCACCAAACATAGCTGCTCCGGGATCATGAACATTGCCTCGGATAAGACTATTTCTAAACAAAGTATCCTCTTCAGTTGGGGCTATTTCAGATTCTGAAAAATATCTTTTGGGTTTAAAACAGAGTTTTTCCAGTCCAAGTGGATTATAAAATCTTCTGTCCAAAAAAATATCAATGGGTTCAGCCAGAACCCGTTCTACAATTCGTTTTAAAATATAATAGCCAAGGTCAGAATATTTATAATCATAGCCTCCTTTTCGGTTTCTGTCCATCAGGTCTGACTCCACAACCCATTGCCAAATGGTATCTTCCATGGATTTCATTCCATACATACCCGGCACCACTTCACAATTGAACCAATTGTTGTCTTTTTCTTCACAATAAAAAACTTCACTCAATGCCTGCGTTTTCAATGTCCTTTTCCAATATGGAATGAATGGCTGAAGGCCAGCCTGGTGAACCAAAATTTCCGAAATCAACATGTTCTCTTTGTTGGTTCCTTTAAGCTCCGGAAGATAATCAGATGCCTTGTCAAAAAGATTGATTTGCGAGCGCTCCTGAAGATACATCACGGCCTGAAGCGTGGCAGCTACTTTGGTTA
The DNA here is from genome assembly GCA_027485575.1 of Cytophagaceae bacterium. GTDB lineage: Bacteria > Bacteroidota > Bacteroidia > Cytophagales > Flexibacteraceae > CAMDMI01. The sequence continues at coordinate 4,368 of JAIXQU010000103.1, read as the reverse complement.
TGCTTGCAATATCGTAAATGGTTTCATCAGAAACAGGTGAAAGTGAATCATAGGTTTGAAATCCAAAACCTTTGTTGTAAACCACAGCTCCATCCTTGGCTATCAAAATCTGGCAACCAGGAGTCATTTTCTGGGATATAATAACATTGGCAAAAGAATCAATCCTGGAAAGAAGTGCTGAATTCATGCCGACTTCTTCCGGTTCTGCAAAACGAAATCTATCTAACTCAGGGGTAGCAAGACCAAAGCCAAACTTGATGCTTAAACCAGCCGAAACCGGCATTTTCCCGCTGGCTTTTAAAGCCCCAAATAAAACCTCAGGCACTAACATCTGTGTATTTTCATTCCATTCATACGCACAAACCAATTGAGGAAAAGTCTCGAAAACTGCGGTACTATATGCATTACCGAAATGAACAATCACAACTTCATTTTTCCTATTCAATTCCTTGATAAATTCTTCTATCTGAGGATTGATTCCATAGTTTTTACTTTGAACATTGCTTAACCTGGCCAAACCTATTACAATGGTTTTCTTTTCCAGTTGATTAGAAATTTCTTCAAAACCTGCTTTCGGAGATTTTTCTGAAATCTGAAAATGTGTAAATTTTGCATAATTCGAAAGCGCTTTCTGAAACGGATTTTTTCCATTTTCCTGACCAATTAGAATGGAGACAAACCTATTGGTATCAATTCCCTGAAAGGGTATCAGGTTACGTTTATTTTTAACAATGGTAATGGCCTGCGCATACAGATTTTTATTAAAAATTTTGTCTTCCTTTTTATTTAGGTCTTCAAACAAACCATTCGTATTAATTACTTGTGGAAGGTGAAGTCCTACCCAATATTTGGCATGCAAAATTCTACGGATCCTCTTTTCCACTTCTTTCCATCTGATTTGCTTTTTTGATATGGCCATTTCAATTATTTGAATGGCCTTTGGAACATTCTCAGGAAAAAGCAAAACATCATTACCAGCAAGTAGTGCTTTTAAGTCACCTTCTCCAGGGGCAAAATATTTACTTACTCCCTTCATATTCAGGGCATCGGTAAAAATGAGCCCGTCAAATCCAAGGTCTTTTCGTAAAAGGTCGGTAACAATCTTCTTTGAAAGCGTACTTGCCTGATTGGGCGTTTCATCCAAAGATGGAATGCTCAAATGTGCCACCATCATCCCCGTCAATGAATCCTTTATCAATTGTTTAAAAGGATAGAGTTCCAATTCCTTGAGCTGTGCTTCGGTTCGGCTAATCAAAGGAAGAGAATAATGAGAATCGGCATCTGCATCGCCATGTCCGGGAAAATGCTTCGCAACTGCGATAATGTTTTGGCTTTGCAGTCCCTTCATATAGGCCGATCCGCGTTGGGCAACGGATTCTTTATTTTCGCTAAATGCTCTGTATCCTATTACTGGATTTGATTGATTGCTGTTGATATCAACCACAGGGGAAAAACTAACATGAACGCCCAGGCGTTTGCATTGCCGCCCAATAATTTCACCCATTTTCCTGATTTGTTCAACATCCTGAATCGCCCCCAAAGTCATTTGTTTTGGGAAATTCATGGTTGAATCAAGCCGCATTCCCAAACCCCATTCGGCATCCATCCCAATCAACAAAGGTGCTTTTGAAATGGATTGGTAATAATTGGTTAGCCTGGCTTGTCTTCCAGGTCCTCCCTGAAAAAATATCAATCCACCAATGGCAGACTCTTTGATCAAGACCTCAATTTCCTGTTGATGTTCTTTTCCCTTGTTGCTAAATGCAGCAACCATAAACAATTGACCTAATCTTTGTTTTGGCGTTAAACTATGAAAAACAGAATCGACCCAGGCATTGGCAGCTTTTGATTTTTGGGCCAACAAATCGGAGGAAAGAAAAGAAATCTGAAAAATAAAGAAACACAAATACGCCCAATTCTTATTCATAACCAGATGGTTATAAAAGACTTTATTAGGTATATGACCAGAAAAGTCAGGCCTTCCGGCATTCAAAACAGGGCTATCTAATTTATTCAAAATCACCAATTCGGCCGCAATTTATGCAATTGCTTGTAAATCTTGCAGTTGTATTCAAATTGATTTTGATAAAACTGTCTTAGTAACTACCCATGTAAAAAAATCATACTAATCGAAGAAATTCAGGCAAAATATGAAAGGGGATATTTTGTAAACCATTAAGCCAGAACCTGATTCCAGTTCCAGATCCAAAGGCAATCCAATCAGCATTTTCAACCTCCGGCCATGATTTTTCAACTTCTTCAAATCCTATTTTATTTTGATTCCAGTATTGAATCAGAAACTTTCTCATACAACTATCCAGCCCTCCCAGATTTTCTGCAGGCAAAAACAATTTGCCACCACATGACCAAAATATGGAAGAAAAGCTTCCTTCAACCAAAAACCCATTGGAATCTGTCAAAACCAAATCATCGAGATTCCGTTCTTTTTTTTCAATTCCAGCCATAACATAGTGCAGAGCAGAAGTGCTTTTAACCCATGAAAATGGAGATTTTGCTATTATTACTTTTTCTGATTGGCCGATTCTGGAAATGGTTTGAACCCATGGAAGCAGAATGGGTTCAATCTCAATCCAAATGCCAGGACTTGTGACTTCAGGAGCATATCGACCTTTTCCAACCCGGAAAAAAACTAGTTTGACCCGAAAATCAAACGCTCCTTCATTGGGAATCTTTGAAGTAACCCATTCAAAAAAACTACCTTTTTCCCAAACTGTTGGCCAGGGAAATTGCAATGCGTTTACTGTTTTTTGAATTCGATTCCAATGAAAATCCCACAAAAGGCATTGCTTTTCAGGGCTCCAACGCATGGTTTCAAAAAAACCATCTCCAAACAAGAAAGACCGGTTTTCTGAAAGAGGAACTATTGGCGGCTCAACCCATTTATCAATCCATAAGTGTTGAATACTAGACAAGTGCTTGGTTTTAAATTTAATAAATAAAAAATGGGCTATTCATATTTCACTGCCTTTCCTTGTTTCTTCTCAAAAATATTTAAGCCAGGACTACCCTTATAAATCAAATTTTTGTTATTCCTGATTTCGCCATAAAGTGAGTCTTCTGCCCAAACAAATAAATCATTGGCATGTTCCATATAAACACGTAATTCTTTGACTTTTAAGTTTTCAGTCAAAAGCTTTCCTCCACTTTGTGTAAAATAATATGCAACATCTGCTTTTCCTGTTACCTCCAGACTTCCGTAGGACTTAAAGCCCAGGTGAGTGTAATGAACATCGACAAAAAATTTAGATTCTGCAGCACCAAGTTGCCGGATGGTAACCTCGGATCCTTTCAAAGTATCAGCACCAAAAATCTTTCCAAAACCCTGAATCTCAATATATTTTGGATATGGGCAATAGAGGTCTACATTTATCTTTTTGTTATAGTCCCTCACCCAATTGCATCTGGCTTTGTTTCGCAATTCAAGGGTATCCTTTCTTTGGATAATTTCAACCTGTGAAATCATATTCCTGCCGCCTTCAATTTGAATCCAGGATTTTTCAGAGAAATGCCAGATTACATTTAAATTGTCATGGAGAAACAGATGGTATGGAGAAACAGGGAGTTCAATTTCCCTGGTCCTCTTAGGTCCATTGGATACGAAACAATCTTCAAGTACATCTGGCTTACAAGATGCCAGGGCTGCAAAAGCCAAAATCGGAATCAAGAGCCAGAACTTTTGTTTCATTTTTCTAAAATCTACACTTGAATTGAACCGGCAATTTACAAGTCAACCATTTTCGGTTCACAATTATTTCCGGAACAAGGAATTTAATTTGTCAGAGCTTGAAACAAGTTGACCTTTTGAGAAAACAAATAACTTAAATAATTGGAAAAAAAGCGGCAAAATTAGGGACATAAAAAACAAGTGTTGACCAGTCTCGTCGAAGGATAATTAGCGAAAATTTCAACCGAAAAAAAGCATGAGAAATTGAAAATAACACCTGAAAAATTCTAGAACTCAGAAAGCAAATGGCAGAGCTGGAGCGCATTATCGGCCAGAAACAAATTAAGATTGAGTTCCGGGATAAGATGATCGAGCAGGCCGAATAAACACATGGTATTGACATTAAAAAAAATCGATGCCGACCGCTTATCTGGTTCTGGCAAATCCGGCAAAAGCTGAACAATATCCTCAATATGATATATAAATCATTGAATATGAGTAAGCAGGGATTCCATCAATATCTGGACAGACAGATGAAAACAGAAGAGCAAAACAGCTATTTGGCTGAATCTGATTGAATTCACTCCTTTCTGCTCTCATTATTGCTTCAAGGCCGAGTTTAAGGATTTGCTGATATCCATTTTCGCCATTGGCGATTTCTTCTAAAATTTCACTTACTTGCT
>JAIXQU010000004.1 GCA_027485575.1 Cytophagaceae bacterium | reverse complement strand
ATGAATATTGATGAAAGGCTAAGAAGACATTTGTCTGACCATAAAGGGTTTACTGGAAAAACAAAAGATTGGAAAGTAGTTTATTGGGAAACGTTTGGTTCAAAAACAGAAGCATCTAAAAGGGAGCTTGAGTTAAAGAGTTGGAAAAACAAAGCCCGAATTCAAAAACTTATTTTGGAGCATAGCTCAGCTGGTTCAGCGCATCCCGACTTGTAAAGTCGGGAGAGGTCGGGGGTTCGAACCCCTCTGCTCCCACAAAAAAGCCACAGATAATGTGGCTTTTTTTTATGCCTCAATTTTTAGTTTACATTCTGGAGTCAAAGGAAATCGACCGTTTTTACATCGGCATGACTTCCATGAATATTGATGAAAGGCTAAGAAGACATTTGTCTGACCATAAAGGGTTTACTGGAAGCTGTTATTGGCCTGGGACCCAGCATATTTTTTGGAATCCAGGTGGCAGCATACATTCTGGTTTTTAAACAAAACAGTACACCGAATAAAAAGGAAAGGTTTTATTCATTGAGGGCTAAGAACAAATTCGGGTGGGTAGGGCTCAGAACTTCCTTGAAGAGTAAAATGAAAAACTGCAGTTTGACTTGTATCGTGCATTTGAAAATGTAGAAAACTATGTCCTGGTGAACAGCTTCGAAGACCTGGCCGAGAATGAATTCAACCTTAACATTCCATTGTATGTGGAAAAGTTCATCGAAGACAACCTCCCATCTGTGGAAGAAGCTTTGGCAGATTTGAAAACAGCATGGGAAGAAAGTTTGAAAGCAGAAGTGCAATTTAAAATGACCTTAAAAAACTATATCTAATTGCATATAGAAAGAGGTACTAATTCTAATTTATACGTAATTGCATATATTATCGTATGTTTTTCTATTTTTGCATGCAAATGCATATAAAATGAATGACTTATCCGACTTCGTTAAGACCAGAAGAAAGCAATTGGGCTTAACCCAGGAAGAATTTTCTGAGAAGGCAGGGGTTGCGCTTACCGTAATCAGAAAGATTGAACAAGGCAAAGAAAACCTCAGTTTGTCTAAGGTTAATCAAGTGCTACATATGTTTGGGCATGTTTTAGGTCCTGTAAATGAAAGACATGCGACAAGGAATCGTTAAGTACAACAACATAAAGGCGGGGCTTCTTACCGAAGAGGATAACGGAGAGTACCTGTTTGTATATGATGAATTATATGTGCAAAGCTATCAGAATCAATTCATTACCTTTCAAATGCCTGTATCCGCAACTCCATATAGAAATAAAAGACTTTTTCCGTTTTTCGATGGCCTCATTCCGGAAGGGTGGCTGTTAAATATTGCTGCTGAAAGCTGGAGAATAAACAAGAATGACCGTATGGGTCTTCTGCTTGCATGTTGTAAAAATGCCATTGGGGCAGTAAGTGTTCATCCCGTAAACCCTGAATCCAATGAATAAATGCCTCTACTGTTATAAGGAATTGGATGAAAATCAGGTAGATTACCATCCGAAATGTATAAGGGCATTTTACGGAACTAAACATGCTCCGATTTTACAATATCGTTTATCAGAGATAGAAAAACTCGCAAAAGCGGCTGCAGAACTATCCATCACAGTTCCAGGTGTTCAACCGAAATTATCTTTAGGGTGGATAAAAACAGAATTGGAAAATGGGCATCAAGGGCGATTAACCATTATTGATGCTTTAGAAGGAAACTATATTTTGAAACCTCAAAATCCGGATTATCCGCAGATGCCTGAAAACGAGCACCTTTCCATGAAACTTGCCGAATTGTTCAAAATCGATATTGTTCCTGTAAATATGATTCGACTTCAATCGGGGGAACTTTGTTTCATCACCAAACGCATCGATCGTAGCCCCGATGGTACTAAAAAACACATGATTGATTTTCTGCAAATTTTGGAGCTGGCTGATAAATACATGGGTACTATGGAAGCGCTTGGAAAAACTATTGGCGACTTGTCAACAAACACATTATTAGATAAGTTGCGTTTTTTTGAATCAACTGTATTCAACTATATCATCGGGAATAACGATATGCACTTAAAAAACCATTCTATGTTCTTATCAGACGCGGGTTGGGTGCTATCGCCTTTTTACGATCTTTTGAATGTAAAAATGGTCTTACCAAATGATAAGGATGATACAGCCTTGCTGCTCGGTGGTAAAAAGGAAAACTTCAATAAAGGGTATTTCGAGCGTTTGGGAGAGGTGTTAAAACTCAATGAGAAACAAATAAATGCAGTCTTTAAAAGACTTGAAAAATGGCAGCCTGATGCTGTAAAATTGATAGATGCTTCTTTTTTGAGTGATAACAGGAAAGGGGAATATATAAAATTGATAATAAACCGCTCAAACCAATTTATCCAATGACCCAACAAGAACCCGAAAAATACTTCTGAGGTGCAGACAGGATTTTGAGGGGCGCAATCGATGCCGGAGACTATAAACAACTCATTTTTCCACTGCTTTTTTTACAGGATTTTCGATGTCTACGACGAGGAGTATGAAAAATTCATGGCCTATAGAGATGGCAGTATGGAATGCGCCGCTTTTACCGGGCGCCACCCTAAAGTCGGGAGAGGTCGGGGGTTCGAACCCCTTCCGATAAATCGGAACAAGTCCTGCTCCCACAAAAAAGCCATATATTCTTTGGCTTTTTTGTATGCCAGATATTGAGGTTTGTCAGTTCTGAAGATATATTTTTCCGGATTGGTTTTTAACCCAAATTCAATGTCGTTAAGTTAAGGCCTTGCACCCTTCTTCCTTTGGAGAAGGGAAAGGGATAAGGTTCATATAAAAATCTTAACTTAACGGTATTGAACCCAAATTCCACAATAGAAAAAGCTTTTGGTTCATAAATGATTGATTTTAACCTTAAGACAACTACATTGAAGGACTTGTCCCGAACTGGCTTCGGGAGGATTTAGGTGAGGTTGTAAAGCATAGAAAATCAATCATTTAAATCCTATGTCTTAATCTGGGTTTAACAAAAAAAATCCCACGCAAAACGTGGGACCTTT
>JAIXQU010000097.1 GCA_027485575.1 Cytophagaceae bacterium | reverse complement strand
GTGGTTTAAATAATTAATGCTGTGTTATATGTCACCAATAATGCTTTCCTAACTATTGTGAATTTGAGTTTTTTAAAAAAAATCAGATTGTAATTGGCCCTGATTTGTTGTCAGGCATTCTTTATGACTATTCTGGGTTTAAGCCGTTTATATCCGAAATACCTGCCTTTTGGCAGACAGAGATTCCCAACTGACAAATCCGGCTTAAAAGCAGGAACTACGAAGTCTATGTTCAGTTTAGATGCAGAAGTTATACACATACTCGTTTACTTCAAAAGCTCCGTATATGCCTTTAATTCATCCCGTAATTTTGCAGCCTCAATAAAATCAAGGTCTTTGGCTGCCTTAACCATTGCTTTTTGTGTCCTGTCAACCAGCTTTTTAATTTCCTCCTTGCTCATCATACTTGTAACCGGGTCTGCTGCAACGGAAATTTCATCAGGCTCGACATAGTATTTCTTTTCAGAATAACCCTTTTTGCTTTCTGCCACTTTGGTTTGTTGCATAATGGAATCATGGCTTTTCAAAATGGTTTTTGGAGTAATCCCATGGGCCTCATTATAAGCCATTTGAATACTTCGCCTTCGGTTGGTTTCTGAAATGGCCTTTTCCATGGAATCTGTGACCCGATCGGCATACATGATAACCACACCGTTTTCATTTCTTGCGGCCCTTCCTATGGTTTGAATTAGTGAACGGCCGTCCCTCAGGAATCCTTCCTTATCGGCATCCATGATAGCCACGAGTGAAACCTCCGGCAAATCCAGTCCTTCTCTTAAAAGGTTTACTCCTACCAGAACATCAAAAATTCCCATTCTCAATTCTCTTAAAATTTCGACCCGGTCCAGGGTTTTTACTTCCGAGTGAATGTATCGGCATTTAATGTTCAATCTGTCAAGGAAATGAGAAAGTTCCTCCGCCATTCTTTTGGTCAAGGTCGTAATCAAAACCCTTTCCTTTAGCTCAATTCTTTTCCTGATTTCCTCCAGCAAATCATCTATCTGATTTTGACTTGGCCGCACATCGATTATGGGATCAAGAAGACCGGTTGGACGAATAATCTGCTGAACTACAACCCCTTCTGAAAGCCTTAATTCATAATCGGATGGCGTTGCCGAAACATAAACTGCCTGGTTGATTAAGCCTTCAAACTCATTAAAAGTCAAAGGTCTGTTATCCAGCGCCGATGGCAACCGAAACCCATAATCCACCAGATTTAATTTTCTACTGCGGTCTCCACCCCACATAGCCCTGATTTGCGGTGTAGTCACATGACTCTCATCAATGACCAGTAAATAGTCATTTGGAAAATAATCCAGAAGACAAAAAGGCCGGGTGCCCGGAAGCCTCCTGTCGAAATATCGGCTATAATTCTCAATACCAGAGCAATAACCCAATTCACGCATCATTTCCAGGTCAAACTCAGTTCTTTCTTTGATTCGGGTTGATTCTAAAAATCTTCCTTCATACTCAAAAAATTTAATTTGTTGAACCAAATCATCCTGTATTTCCTTGATGGCTTGTTGCAAAGAATCCTTTCCCGTTACAAAAAGATTGGCCGGGTACAGCACCATATTCAGGTCCTGATCGATTCGGGTTCCATCCACAGGGTCTATTTTATGAATGGCTTCCACCTCATCGCCGAAAAAGTAAACCCGGAAAGCAAAATCTGCATACGCAGGAAAAATATCTACCGTATCACCCTTTACCCTGAATGTTCCTCTTTTAAACTCAATTTCAGTTCTATGGTATAAAATAGAAACCAACGCATACAAAAAAGTGCTTCTGCTTATAGTATCTCCAACGGAAATCTTTACCACGTTTTTGCCAAATTCCTCCGGATTTCCTATACCATAAATACTTGAAACAGAAGCCACAACGACCACATCCCTCCTGCCAGAAATTAAAGCTGAAGTAGCAGCCAACCGAAGTTTTTCAATTTCTTCGTTGATGGCAAGATCCTTTTCTATGTAGGTTCCGGAACTTGGAATAAAAGCCTCCGGTTGATAATAATCATAATAGGAAACATAATATTCCACGGCATTTTCTGGAAAAAACTGCTTGAATTCGCCATAAAGCTGGGCAGCCAAAGTCTTGTTGTGGCTTAAAATGATGGTTGGTTTTTGTGTTCGGGCGATGACATTGGCAATGGTAAAAGTTTTACCGGTTCCCGTTGCTCCCAGAAGGGTTTGGGCTTTTTCACCATTAAGAACCCCCTCAACAAGTTTCTCTATTGCCTGAGGTTGGTCCCCGGCTGGTTCGTATTCCGATGTGAGTTTAAATTCCAAGAAATTTTATAAAAGTCAAAGTTGGTTAAAAGAATCCTTAAATGCTGAAAACTGTTTCCACAATGCAGAAATATACAAAAATAACTGGATTTTCAACCCATGGAGAAGATGATGGGCCTAAATCAACTTTCTGTTTCGAATGAAAATATACAGCCCAAGACAACAGATTAAAATGGAAATGGCCAAAGAGAATTGATAGGAATGGGAAAAGTCAAATAGAAATCCTGCAGACAAAGGCCCAAAAATTCCTGCCAAACCATAGGCTAAAAAAACAAATGGGTAAACAGCGCCCAGTTGATTTACGCCAAAAATACTGGCAGTGTACATGGGCATCAAAATAAAAAAACCACCGTAGGAAAACCCTGTTCCAAATAGAATGACATACATAAACAATTCATTTTGAGGAACAAAACTCAAAAAGGAAAGAAAGAAAATCAACCCGGAAAACGAAGAAATGGTGGTTTTATAACCGCCCAATTTATCAACCAAATATCCATAAACTACCCTGCCTGACATGTTTCCAAAAGCATAAAGAGAAATGCCAAGGGTTGCTGTTTTCTCTGAAAAAGAAAATGACAAAATCAATGGTTTGATATTGCTTAACACCAAAAGTCCGGCAAATGAGGCCGAGAAAAGGGTGAAGAACAAGATAGCGAAACCAGGGTTGGAAAGAATGGAAATGGCTGAAACTGATGGTTGAATTGACCCTTTTTCCTGGTCCCGATCGTATTTTAAAAAAGGAATGGCAATAAGAGCCGCCATTCCATAAACCAAAGAAACCTTAAAGAAGATGGTTAAAATTGAAATGTCGGACTGTATTTCCATTAAAGATTTAATATAGTGACTGAGTAAAATCGCCCCTGCACCAAATCCTGACAGGGAAATACCCACAGCCAGTCCTTTGTGATTTGGAAAGTTCTTTGCCGGAACTACCAAACAAACCACATATCCAAATCCAGTTGCCAATCCTGCCAAAAGACTGATTGTCAACAACAATAAAGAAAATTCTCCCTGGGTTTTACTTGCCAGAAAATAAGCAAGAAACAAACAAAATCCAGAAAGTGAAGCAACAAGTCTGGGGCCAAATCTCTGTTCGAGTCTGCCAGATACAGTCATAGTCAGGGCAAAAATCCCAAGAGTCGATCCGATTAAAATCTGGGTCTGGGTGGATGAAAATCCTAGCTCAGCTTTTAACAATGGAACAAAAATACTCCAGGCATATACCCCGCCTAAACAAAGCATCAGCAGGAAGGAAGCGATTACAGAAATTACTTTCAAAAAGGTTTTTTTAATGTTTTAAATCTCCACCGTTAGACAAAAGTATATGATTGACTTTTTCGGACGCTGGTAAAAAAAATACTTTTATCAGAAGCAGTTCATTGTCAATTTAATTGTAGCTGTAATCAATACCTTATTTTTTTTGAATTCGGTTTCAAAATACTTTAACCCAGATCATGCAATAAGATGTAAATGATTGATTTTCTATGCTTTACAACCTCACTAAAATCCTCCCGAAGCTGGTTCGGGACAAGTCCTCCAAGGCAGATGCCTTAAGGTGAAAATCAATCATTTATGAACCAAAAGCTTTTTCTATTGAGGAATTTGGGTTCAATGCCGATAAGTTAAGATTTTTATGTGAACCTCATCCCTTCCCTTCTCCAAAGGAAGAAGGGTGCAAGGCCCTAACTTAACGACATTGAATTTGGGTTTAACTGCTTGTGAATTACCATCGCTGCCTTCCATTTCTAATTCAGGCATTGCATAAACATTGATAAACAAAAAAAAAGACCTCTTGAAATGGAGGTCTTTTTTTTAATTTAAACTACATCAAGGCTATAAATTCCCTCTCAGCTCCTGCTCCCTTTCAATGGATTCGAAAAGGGCTTTGAAATTGCCTTTTCCAAAAGACTGGGCTCCATGCCTTTGAATTATTTCATAAAACAAGGTAGGCCTGTCTTCTACCGGCTTGGTGAAAATCTGCAAAAGATACCCCTCATCATCTCTGTCAACCAGAATGTTAAGTGCTTTCAACTCTTCTATTTTTTCATCTATCTCTCCTACCCTTTCCTTCAGGTCATCATAATATACCTCTGGTACATGTAAAAATTCTACGCCCCTTCTTCGTAATTCTCCTACCGTTTCCAGAATATTGTCTGTCGCCAAAGCCAGATGCTGAACACCTGGTCCTTTGTAAAAATCTAGGTACTCTTCAATCTGAGATTTCTTTTTGCCTTCAGCCGGCTCATTGATGGGAAATTTAACATATCCATTTCCATTGGAAACCACCTTTGACATCAGGGCAGAATATTCGGTTGAAATATCGTTGTCATCAAATGTGACAAGTAGTTTAAAACCCATCACATTTTCGTAAAACTCAACCCAACGGTTCATTTCGCCCCAACCTACATTACCAACGCAGTGATCAATATGTTTTAATCCGATGGGTGTAGAAATGGCTGGTTTGTTTACTGCCTTAAATCCTGGAAGAAATGGACCATTGTAGTTTTTACGTTCGACAAAGGTATGAATGGTTTCGCCATAGGTTTGTATTGAAGCCATTACCACTGACCCGTGGGCATCTGTTAAAGTCTTAGGTGCTGAAACACCAATTGCGCCTCGCTTTGTGGTTTCTTCATAGCTTTTTGTGGCATCGTCTACCCAGATGGCCAAAACCTTGACCCCATCACCATGCTTTTTTACATGTTCTGAAATGTAGGAATCAGGCTGCATGGCAGTGGTTAAAACCAATCTTACTTTTCCTTGTTCCAGCACATAAGAAGCTTTTTCTCTATCTCCGGTTTCAGGCCCGGAATAGGCTACAAGATTGTACCCAAAGGCCGTTTGATAATAATAGGCAGACTGTTTCGCATTGCCAACATAAAACTCCACATGGTCTGTTCCAAGCAGAGGAAGAAAATCAGAATCGGTTTTAGAAACATTTGGTTCTGTGGCTATAAGCATAGGTAATTTTATTTATGGTGCAAAAATATGATTTTCAAGGTTTTCTTTAATATTTTAAAATCTATTTCATTATTTATTTTGATAATTCTAAACACAAATCAACCTTTGAAGCTGGAAATAGAAATAAGACCGATGAATCAGAAAAAATTCAATGCAGCTTTAATTGACCTTGCTGAGAAAAGGATAAAGCTAAACCAGCTGGATTATGCCGATGAGCAATACGACGAAGCTGAAGATGATTTGCACAATGCCGAAGATGCCTTTCTTTCCGAGTTCGGCGATTACATGGAAAATGTTTTGGAAGAAGTGCATGAAAAGGTTTGTTCTGAAACCGATGTCCTCATTCCAACTGCCTACATTGCCAAAAACTATGTAAGAAAGGGGGAAACGCTGGATGGCGACCCGATTTATGAAATAACCACCAAAGAAGGAGTAATCGTCGAAGCGGACAAGTATCCGGATAAAACTTCAAGACTGGTTCTTATGCCCGCACCTGCCAGATTGATCCTGACAGTGGGTGGAAAAGCAAAAGAGGTTGTTTGGGAGTTGGGTTCTAATTAATGTCTATTCTTAAAAAGTCTGAAATATTGAATTCAGGCTTTTGTTAAATACTGTAAGTCAAAAAAAGCATCCAATTCAGGAGGCTTTTTTTTATGTAATGATTTTTATTATTTTTTTCCAATGGAATTCAACTAAAACCACTCCTGAAGTTTCCTGTGTAAAAACGAAAAAGAAATTCTTTGCGTGAAGTGATTACGACAACCCTGAAAACTGACTGACAAACCTGACATCGTTTTCAGTAAAAAGCCGGAGATCCTTGATTCCGTACCGGAGCATGGTTATTCGCTCTATACCCATACCAAAAGCAAAGCCAGTAAACTCTTCCGGGTCAATATTATTGGCTGTAAGAACATTGGGATCAACCATACCAGAACCTCCAATTTCTACCCAACCGGTATGTTTACATATGTTGCAACCAGCACCATTGCAAATGAGACATGAAATATCAATCTCAGCACTTGGCTCGGTAAAAGGAAAGAATGAAGGACGGAACCTTATCTTTTGGTCCTTACCAAACATCTCTTTGACAAAATGATAGAGGGTTTGCTTTAAATCTTTGAATCCGACATTACGGTCTATATACAATCCCTCTATCTGATGAAACAGACAATGGGCTCTTGCCGAAATGGCCTCATTTCTATAAACTCTGCCCGGCATGATGGCCCGGATGGGTGGCTTTTGTTTTTCCATTAGCCTTACCTGAACCGTAGAAGTATGGGTTCTTAAAAGCACATCCGGATTTTTAGATATGAAAAAAGTATCCTGCATGTCCCTTGCCGGATGGTTTTGAGGAAAATTGAGGGCTGAAAAATTATGCCAGTCATCTTCAATCTCAGGACCATCAGACATGGCAAAACCCATTTGTTCAAAAATTTCAATGATTTCCTGCCGCACAATGGATAAAGGATGACGTGACCCAAGGGGAAAAACCTGGACTGGTAAATTCATATCAGGGGCATCGGTTTCAACCGTTGATTCTCCCAAGCCAGATTGCTGTTGCTCAAACTTTTCCCATGCTTTGGTTTTTAAATCATTAAGCGCCAGTCCAATAGACTTCCTCTCCTCCTGAACTACATCTTTAAGGCCAGTCATCAGGTCGGTGATAACTCCTTTTTTAGCCAGATAAGAAATTCTGAACTCCTCAAGCTTAGCCGGACTATCAATCACAAAAGCGTCAATGGCTGCTTTAATCTCCTTTATTTTTTCAAGCATAGGGCAAATGTAATGGAAACAACCTTGCCAGATTATATGGCATTCTCCCCTATTTTTGCCCCATGAACCAAAAACTGGCAATTACCATTTGTTTCTTCCTTTCATTTTTAACCTGTTGGTCTCAATCAGAAGAATGGAAAAATCCTGAAATTGTTGAAGTTAACAGAGAACCCATGCGGGCTACTGCCTTTCCATTTTCAAATGAAATGGAGGCCAAAGACAAAAAAGAAAATGCCACAAATTTTTTATCTCTAAACGGAATCTGGAAATTCAAATGGGTTCCCAAACCTGCGGACATTCCCACCAACTTTCAGAAACCCGATTTTGAGGACTCCAAATGGGACAATTTTCAGGTTCCTTCGAATTGGGAATTTAAAAACTACGGGATACCAATATATACCAACATTCCTTATGAATTTTCTAAAAAGGATGAAAACGGAAAAATAATAACCCCTACCCCACCGCAAGTTCCGGAAAATGACAATCCTGCAGGACTTTACCGGAAAACTTTTAAAATTCCCTCTGGTTGGAAAGGGAAAAGGGTTTTCATTCACCTTGGGGCAGTAAAATCTGCATTCTACATCTGGTGCAACAATTCCTATATCGGCTACAGTGAAGACAGTAAACTTCCGGCAGAATTTGACCTCACCAGTCACCTTACCGAAGGCAACAACCTCATAACCATGCAGGTACTAAGGTATTCCGATGCTTCATATCTGGAGTGTCAGGATTTCTGGCGGATTTCCGGAATAGAAAGAGATGTATATCTATTTGCTACGGAACAAGTTTGGTTAAGAGATTTCTTTATCAAGTCCCCTCTGGATAATTCCTATAAAAATGGAATTTTTTCTATTGAATCCACAATCAGGTCGTATAAAAAAACAAGCGAAGAATTTGGTGTTAAGGCAACTTTATCTGACCCATCGGGCAAAACCGTTTGGACTTCAGAAGCAGAAATAGAATCTAAAGCAGAACAGGATTTTCAAAAAGAAAACCTCTTTCAGACAAAACTTCAAAATGTGCTGCCATGGTCAGCAGAAATGCCCAACCTTTATGATTTGGAACTTATCCTGAAAGAAAAATCCGGAAGAGTAGTTCAGGTTGTGAAGCAAAAAGTGGGTTTCAGGAGTTCAGAAATCAAAGATGGTCACTATGTACTTAATGGAAAACCCATAAAATTTAAGGGAGTAAACCGACATGAACATGACCCCGATCATGCCCATGTCATTTCTGAATCATCTATGATTAAGGACATTGAGTTGATGAAAAAGCTCAACATCAATGCAGTAAGAACTTGTCATTATCCAAATGCCGAGAGATGGTATGCGCTATGCAATGAATTTGGTTTATACGTAATCGATGAGGCCAATATTGAAAGTCATGGAATGGGCTACACCGAAAAATTGACTTTAGCCAACAAACCTGAATGGAAAAAAGCCCACCAGGAAAGGACCTCAAGGATGATTGAAAGAGATAAAAACCAGCCATGCATTGTGATCTGGAGTCTTGGAAATGAAGCTGGACAAGGCTCAAATTTTGAAGCAACTTATGACCTCGTTAAAAAAAGAGATGTAACAAGGCCGGTTCAATATGAAAGGGCGGGGTTGGACAAAAACACCGACATCATTTGTCCCATGTACCCTTTACCTAGAGAATTGTCTGAATATGCCAAAAGCAAAAAAGACAGACCTTATATAATGTGTGAGTACGCCCACGCCATGGGAAACTCGATGGGTAATTTCAAAGAGTATTGGGAATTGATTTATGGAAACTCTCAGCTTCAGGGATGTTTTATCTGGGATTGGGTGGACCAGGGAATAAGAACCACAAAAAATGGAAAAACATTTTTTGGCTATGGCGGTGATTGGGGACCGGAAGGGGTTAATTCTGACAACAATTTCTTGTGCAACGGAATCGTTAATCCTGACAGAGAAATGCATCCCCATGCCTTTGAGGTTCAACATTTGTATTCACCCATTCAAGGAAAAATCACTTTAAAAAAAGAAAACATAATCCTTCAACTCAAAAACAGATATGATTTTAAAGACTTCAGCAACCTGACAGGACGTGTCAACCTTTTTAAGAATGGCAAGTTGTTTCAAACGCAAAAAGTGAGCTTTAACAATTTAAAACCTGGTCAATCTCAGGATATTCAGTTTTTCTACCCTAAAAAGTTCCTGGGAATGACACTTGGGGGTGAATTGGAAGGTTGCGGATTTGAATTTCAGGCATTTACAAAAAATAAAGATTCATTGTTGCCAGCCAACACGCTTGTTTATCAAATATTTGAAGAAGGAAAATTAAGGCAAAAAAAATATGTGGCATCTGCAATTGAAAGAGCAGACAAGTTCCTGGTTTTGGAATCCGATTCACTATTTCTGATTCAGGATGGGAAGTTAGAAATCGGCATTCATAAAATTAATGGCATGATTTCCAGTATCAAAAATGGTAAAAAGGAAACCTATGGACCAAATCCTGATTTTTGGCGGGCACCAACCGACAATGATTTTGGGTCCGGAACTCAGAAAAAATGGCGGGCCTGGCGACCACCCTATGCTTTTAAAACCTCTGTCAGCAAAACAGAGAAACAGGATTTGGGGATTCTGGATTTTATAATTTCCCGAAAGATAACAGAAGGAAAACTCAATGGATTCAGGCAAACCTCCATATTCCATTATAAAGGAAATGGAAATTTTATAATTGAAAATCAGGTTGATATGCCAGATTCGTTACCCCTACTTTTTCGATTGGGAGATCATTGGAAACTGGAAAGTTCATACGATTCTCTTGAATATTGGGGCAGAGGACCAATGGAAACGTATTGTGACAGGAAATCTACCGGTACAGTTTCATTTTTCAAAACTTTGGCATCGAAGGAATACCACAATTATATAAGGCCGCAGGAATCCGGAAACCATGTGGATGTCAAGGAATTTTCCATTTATAACAAATCCAGAAAAGGATTAACCTTTAATTCCTTTGGAGAAAATTTAAGTTGCTCTGCCATTTCATATGGGATAGACCAATTGGACCCTTCTTCAGAGAAAAAACAATTTCATTCACTTGAATTGGAAAGATCTCCATTTACACATATTCACATAGATTTTAAGCAGGCAGGATTGGCTGGAGTTGACAGCTGGGGAGCCTTGCCCTTAGAGCCTTACAGAATTTTGCCAGGCAGCTATTCCTGGAAATATACCGTTCGGATAAGGTAAAAGTTGATTCAGAATTAGGCAAAAAAAGCCAAAATCATATATTTGCAGCGCCTTTGGGCATACGACACCAATTCATGAAATACAAAAGGATTCTTCTAAAACTAAGCGGTGAGTCACTGCTGGGCAAAAAAGGTTACGGAATCGACCCCAGCATGCTTAAACTTTATGCGTCTGAAATCAAAAAGGTTTCCGAGCTGGGAGTCCAAATCGTGGTTGTGATTGGGGGAGGCAATATTTTCAGAGGTGAAGATGCTGCAGGCGCTGGTATAGAAAAAGCAACCGGCGATTATATGGGAATGCTGGCCACCTTGATAAATGCCATGGCCATTCAGGGAGCTTGTGAGAATGAAGGTTTGTACACCCGATTAATGTCTGCAATAAAAATAGATGAAGTTTGTGAGCCATTTATCAGAAGGAGAGCAATCCGTCACATGGAAAAAGGACGGGTTGTAATTTTAGGCGCTGGAATTGGCAGACCTTATTTCACTACCGACTCTGCGGCTTCGCTCAGAGCCATCGAAATTGAAGCCGATGTAGTTTTGAAGGGTACCCGGGTAGATGGAATTTACACAGCCGATCCGGAAAAAGACCCTACTGCAACCCGATTCAAAAGCATTTCATTTGACCAGGTTTACGAAATGGGGCTTAATGTTATGGACATGACCGCATTTACCCTTTGCAAAGAAAATGATTTGCCAATCATCGTTTTTGACATGAATAAACCAGATAATCTTTTAAAACTGATTCAGGGTGAAGAAATTGGAACCCTGGTAACCAATTGATTAGAAAATAACTCTTAAAATAGCAATGGAAGAAATTAATATGTTTCTGGACGAGGCCAAAGAATTAATGGATAAGGCCTTGAAGCACACAGGAATAGAATTCAACAAAATAAGGGCTGGAAAGGCAAACCCTTCTATGTTGGATGGTTTAACAGTTGAATATTATGGAATTACAACTCCGTTGAACCAGGCAGCAACTGTAAATACCACAGATGCCAGAACCATCATTATCCGACCGTTTGAAAAAAAGTTAATTCCCGATATCGAAAGAGCCATCATCAACAGTGATCTTGGCCTCAACCCGCAAAGCGATGGTGAAGTGATTCGACTTGTTGTTCCACCCATGACCGAAGACAGAAGAAGAGACCTTGTGAAGCAAGTAAAAAATGAAGGTGAAGCAGGGAAAGTCAGCATCCGTTCCATCAGAAAAGAAACCAACGAAGAGTTAAGAAAACTCCAAAAAGAAGGCGCTTCTGAAGATGACATCAAAAGAGCAGAAGAAAAAGTCCAGCAACTGACTGATTCCCATAGTCAAAAGGTGGATCAAATGATTGCCGACAAAGAAAAAGAAATTATGACCGTTTAACTTTTTGATCAAATATCAAAATGAATTCGAAGCCTGATTTAAAATATCAGGCTTTGCTTTTTTACCCTTCTTCCATTTAAAACAAACTCAAAAACTGTATTACTTCATTGGCAATAGACTACCCAGGTTCTTCGAAAAGTTTTTAATACCTGTTTTGACCAATTAGATTTCAGTTTTATTGAAATAGTCAATTTTCTTTCCTTCATTCGTTTCATGAACAGGCGAAAAACCAAATTTCCCATTTTAGTTTTAATTCTTTTTAAGACTATTCTGCCGGTTTTTGCCCAAGAACAGCCAAATTATCTTTGCGGAAAAGTTGACCCATTTTGGGGTTGTGATGGAGGAAATGTTTTTGTCGGTGCGTGTTCTCCTTTTGGTATGGTCAGGCTAGGTCCGGATTGCCCATTCCCTACGCCAACTTCTGGATATCAGCCCGGCAAACCCATTATTGGATTCAGTCACACCCATTTAAGTGGAACAGGAGGCGAAGGAAGGTATGGAAACATTCTTGTCTCTCCAATGGTAGGAAATCCCGATTGGAAAAAAATGGCCAGCGAAAGCAAAAACAATGAAAAAGCATCGCCAGGCTTTTATTCTGTGGATTTGATTAGAAATTCCGGAGTAGTTTCCGCAGAACTAACTGCCAACCAGAACATAGGAAGACATAGGTATAAATTTCAAAAAAATGGAGCCACAGAACCTTATTTGGCTTCCATTCTGGTGGACTTATCCCATACCCTTTCCAGAAATCCAAAAGCATCTTTTAAAGGCACAAAGTTTACTGCCTCTGCAGATGGCAGTTTTTCAGGTTCCGCTTCCTTTGGCGGTGGTTGGGGAGGAGAAAATCCATATACCATTTTTTTCCAGGGCCAGGCCAATATAAAAAGCAGCACGCTGAGCTATAAATTGGATACCCTTAAAATGCCTGTACCCAAAGGTTCAAAGGCAAAGCCCACTTTAAAGTTTGATACCACAGGTTTTGCCCTAACTGGAAAAGTAGAAAACGGAGAAAGCATTGAAGTGACCGTCAGTATTTCATATAAAAATCAGGATGAAACCCTGCCTGCATTTGAAAAAAATCTGAATCTCAGTTTTGAGACCATCCAAAAATCGGCAGAAATGGCCTGGGAAGACAGATTATCTGTTTTTTCGATTGAAAATGACCCGATTGAAAAAACTCAGATGTTTTTTTCCGCGGTTTACCATACAATGATAATGCCCACCGATGTGGCTGGAAACCATCCCGAAGACCAATTTGGGGAAGCTCATTTCTGGGACCTTGATGCGTTTTGGGATACATTCCGGACCTTGATGCCCTTGCATAATCTTGTTTATCCAGCACAACAAAGAAGAATTTTTCATAGTCTGGTCAGAATTGGAGAAGGTAAGAAATGGCTACCTGATGCCTGGATTGCCGGTGATTTTGCTAGGGCCAAGGGCGGTTGCAATGCCGAAGTGATTCTTTCTGAGGCGGTTCAAAAAGGCATTTTGGTTGGAGCGGATGTAAACAAAGCATGGAAGGTTTGCATAGACAACGCCATGAACCAAACCGATAGACCCGAATTATATGGAAGAAATGCGGAATATCTCAAAAATGGTTTTTGCTCCTCTAAAATCAAAAACTGCACATCAACCAGTCTTGAATATGCATTTAATGATTATTCACTTAGTCTTTTTGCCGATAAAATTGGAAAAATTGCCGAATCAAATTTATTAAAAACCCGTTCTCAAAAAGTAATAAACCTTTGGCATCCAGACAGAAAATTCTTTTGGGTAAAAGACAGCCTTAACAAATGGGTGCCGGATTTTACGCCCGGATTTATGAAAAGTGGCCATGGGAATGGACCTTATTTTTATGAAGGAAATGTTTGGTTAAATCAATTATCAGCAGTTCATCTCGTTGACTCTATCATAAGTCTGACAGGTGGAAAGCCAGCTTTCAGCGCAAGACTGGACAGCATTTTTTCTGGAAACCATTTCGATATTGGGGTTGAACCTGGGTTTATTTTACCCTACGGTTATATGTGGATTGGCGAAAGAGAAAAAACAAAAAACATAGTGCACAAGCTTCTGGCCGAAAAATTTGTGATTGGAAACAAAGGTTTACCGGGCATGGATGATTCAGGAGCTTTGTCAAGTTGGTTGGTCTGGGGATATCTTGGGATTTATCCTCTTGCCGGAACAGATGAATACTGGCTGATTCCGCCTTATCTCGAAAAAGCAGAAATCAATCTTCCCGGAGGAAAAAAATATTCGGTTTCAGGCAAAGGAAATGCCTTGTATAAAAATGGAAAAATATTCCCTGGTTATAAAATCAAGCACAGTGATTTAATTTCAGGCGGAACTTTTGAATGGAAATAAAATTATGTCTCGTATCTATCTAATAATCGGCCTGTTACTCGCTTTTTCAAATTCTTTATTTGGTCAAAAAGCAAAGATTGTTTTAATATCAAAATCGTATGGGAATGGAGTGTATGACAGGTGGCTTTTGCGACAAGATCCAAATCTAAAGTTGGTATCCATGTACCACGTCCGGAAGGACTCCATAGAGTATTGGCTTAAAAATGCTTCAGGCTTTTTGATGACTGGTGGCGAAGACATTTATCCCGGAAGGTATGGAAAAGAAAAAGATACAAGCGATTGCGGAGATTTTGATTTAAGAAGAGACTCCCTTGAGTTTAAAATGCTTGACTATGCTTTTACCTTTAAAAAACCAGTATTTGGAATTTGCAGGGGATTTCAATTGATCAATGTTTTTTTAAAGGGAAGCTTAATAGTTGATATTCCTTCCAGATTGGGAATTAAAGTAAGACATCGGGAAAATGGACCTACGGAACATGAAGTCGAAGTTTTGAGCAACACGAAACTTTCCAAAATTTCGGGGATTAAAAAAGGAATGATAGCCAGCAACCACCACCAAGGGGTTGATGTTTTAGGCAAAGATCTGGTTTCGTCTTCCATCTCTGCCGATGGTCTCATAGAAGCTTTTGAAGGTTCTTCTTCCAGCAAAATGCCGTTCTTAATGGCAGTTCAATGGCATCCGGAGAAAATGGAAGAGGTTCATCCCCTAAGCAAAAACCTGGGAAAGGCCTTTGTTAATGCCTTGATCGATTAGCGATTTCATATCAGCTGCCTTCAGCGTTAAACTTGTAAGGCAGCCAAAGCTGAACACCAATTCCACGCTTTCCAATTTGTTGCTTAGATCTCAAAACAACATCCATCTTAGAAGCTTTATTCCCAATCAGACCAGCCAATCGCTCTCTTATTTTATTGATATTTTCTTTGAAGGAAGTTTCACTTTCTTCAGAAAACTCCCAATGTCCCTGAACTGTATATGAAATCATTATTTGAAGTAGCTCCCCTATCTTTGAGCAAGCAATCTCAATTTTAAGAACTTCAGAATCCTTTGGAAAAGAAATAATCAAGCTTTCAATGACTTGAAAAACAATCATTTTAGGAATAATGATATTTTCAGAACCGTTTATCAGTCCGGTCGAAAAATCCAATTCCACAGAGTTTCCTTCCAGATTATTTAGGGCAACGTATTCTTTTACCAATTGCTCTTCTAAAAAAAGAGAATGTTCAACATCCTCAAATCCAAAGAATATCAAAGAAAAAATCCGTTTGGATTTAGAGATAAAAGTCAATGCCTCCAGATTTTTTCGTTCTCCAATTAGAAAATTAGCCCCACTAAAACTTCGCTTTATAAAAATGCTGATGCTTTCAAATCTATAACGATTAAACGCCAATTGCCTGGATTCTTTGGAATCCAATAAGGGTTGGACCCACTGATAATATGAAAAAACCAAAACACCAGATGCCATTATTAAAATTAAAAAAAGCAGTGGCCAGAAATTGCCTGAATCAATCAGAACTTTAGCCAAAGGAATGGGTTCCGACCATTTTCCAGATCCGATTTTTCTTTGAATTTCGATTTCAAAGAAACCATTATTCACCCCATAGAATTGAATCGAATTTCCAGAGACTTCCTGCCAGGCCAGATTTTTATTTAGCCTGTACCTGTACTTTATCAATCCCAGGTTTTTAAAATCAAGGTCAAAAAAAACCAACCTGATGGAAGAGTTTAATGAGTCAATCGTAAATTCATTGGAAATGGGAAGAGCCTTACCATTCAGAAAGAACGACTTTAAATGCACAGTTCTTTCAAAAACCTGATTAATAATTCCTTTTGAATAAATATCTACGCCTTCTGATGAAGAAATAATAAGCGAATCTTTCCTTGAAAGAATATCCCAAATATCTTCTGACACCAACCCGTTACTTTTATTCCAGGTCGAAATTTCAAAATTTGCAAATCCACTTTTAGACTGAATTAAACTAATGCCTTTGGAAGTACAAACCCAAAGGCTATCTCCGGTAACCCTCAAATTCCGGATATAATCCGAACTTAATCCTGATTTTGAATTGATTATCTTAACAATTCCGTCCCGAAAAATATATACACCCAGGCCATTTGAAGACAAGGCCAGGGAGCCATCTTCGAGCAAAGCCATATTCTGAAACGAAACACCGAGACGTTGGTCAACTGTTTTCCAAATCTGAACTTTATTATACTCTATACTCACCAAACCAGAATTGGTAGCAACCCAAATGGTGGAGTAATCATCAATTAAAGTTTTATACACCCGGGTTGGAGGAATTAAGGACTCTTGTTGGTTTGATTTTAAAAAATCCTTGACTTCCTCAAAATCAGCATCCTGCTTATCCAAAAAAGCAATCAGTTCGGCTTTTGAAAGTCTGTATAGACCTGAACCTGTGCCTATGATTAGGCTATTGGTTTTTTTCTCATACGCCAGAGTTTTTGCCCCTGAAGGTAAAATAGATACCAGTTTCTGATTCTTAAAATATCCCAATCCAATTCCAGAAGCAGTAATGGTTATTTTTTCTGTTGGAAAATTTAAAAAACCTTTGACTCTACCTCTTCCAAAAAACTTACCATCAGTGGGGAAAAGAAACTCTTCAATTTTGTTTTCTTTTAAAATTCCGATCTTCCCATTGTCCGTTCCAAACCAAATCTTATTTCCATCAAAATTTATGGCTGACACCGGAACAGGGTCAGGATTGGACTTAAAATCAAAGTGGGTAATGTCTTGATTATTAACCAGAAAAATCCCCTGGTTTAAAGATGTTACCCATACATTTCCCTGTGCGCAAAACAAAATACTGGATGCATTTTTACCTTTCAGATAAGAGGTGGAATTTTGTTTTTCAAATATTCCATTTTTGTACTTTGTAATCTCACTAAAACTTGAAACCCAAATATTTCCAGATTTATCTTCTACAATTTTTGAAACGACTTTCTGATATGATACCTGGTTTGAATCTAAAATTTGAAAAGGAGAAGAAAAGCTTTTTGCCTTAAAGAACTTTTTGCCGGAGGTAAAGACTAATTCCTGGTTTTTGGTCACAAAAAAATACTCATTTGAAAAATGATGTTTTTCAACCTGAACAACGGTTTTGCCTGGATTTTCACTCAGGTTAATGGTGCCTTCATTGCCTAAAATCCAAACATTTTTTTTGGCATCAAGGTATGGGCTGGACACAATAAAGCGTGATGAAATTTCGAGGCTTTCTCTCAGGTGATCAATTTTTCCATTTGGCCTCAATACATATACTCCATCCGCATAAGTGGTAAACCAAATGTTGGAAAAGCCATCTTCCACACAACCATTAAAATAGGATTTGGAATCAAAATGGATAAGAATTTTATCATTCCCCTTGCTAAATATCTTTCCATTTTTGTAGTAACTCAATGTTCCATTGCTCATTAAGAACCATATGCGGTCTTTAGAATCCTGAAACAGCCCAAAAACATCATCATCAGAAAGCCCTTCCTGTTTTCCATAGTTTTGAAAGACAAAACCATCAAACCTGCTGACTCCATATTCTGTGGCAAACCAAATAAAACCCTCCTTGTCCTGGATACTGGAGTAGACTGTATTGGAAGGAAGGCCATCTTTGGTTGTAAAGTTTCGATACTTAAAATCCTGACAACGAGAATCTAAACACAGAAAGCATAAAAGCCCTGTTGCCAAAAAGTATTGAAAAAAGGAAAACCGGAATGACTTATTTTTTGGCATTGACGAGCAATTTGCAGGTTTATGCCAAAAAAACCAAGTTTCCACCGAAGGCAGCCACTTATTTTGCCCAATCTTCAAAGAGTTGACCAATCTGAGAATCCGACTTTGGTGGGCCGGAAATAATCATGATTCTGTGTCGAAACTCCATTTCAAAATGAGGAGGTAAAATTTTGGGATGATATTCCAGCCCTTCAGAAAATATCTTTGAGCCAATGGGATTTGCAGAAAACAAGCCATAAGGACTTGCATGCCAATGGGTAGGATAGTTAAAATTAGAGGGATGGTCGAATACAATAACCCCTGTTTTTTTCCCGTTTTTTTCTCCTGAAACGCTTAACCATTTTGCCCGTTTTCCCCAAACTTTTTCCCCTGTTACCCCTTCATTGTTTCTAAAATTTCCGGAAACTCCAGCATTATTCATAATGGGAACAGAGGTAGGATTTCCTTTTGCATCAAGATAAATCTCTGGTTTTTGGGTAGGCATTTCCAAAAATCTTGAAAGTCTTAAACCCAACATACCCTCCTTATTATCTTCAAATCTAACCGTATCAGCACCTGCTTTTAGTTTTGTAACCCGGGTTATCCATCTGTCTTTCCCCTTTTTTTCAAAAATGTAACAGGTATTTTCTGTCAAAATCGCTTTTTGATTGGTATCCTTCCAAAGCGAAGAAACATACAGTTCGCCAAGGTCTTTTCCACTGGTGTAGTTTTCTATATTCTCATGAACTATGGTTCCAAACGGACCTTTATTTTCGGGCCCGATACTTTCCGAATTGTTCCAGAAATCCAACCCGTTTACATTTCCATGGTTAAACCAAAGTCCCACGTGATGTGGATGGTCTATTCTTTCACCCGCTTCAGGTGCAATTGGAAACCCACGGGTTATGGAATGGCCGGATGAAGAAATGATGGGCCATAAAATTGGTTTTTTAACCTCCAATGGATACCTGTAAGATGTAAACAGTTTACCATCAATCCTCACATCTACCCTGCGTTTAGATGGCACCGGAATCACCTCCACGCCACCTTTTTGCCTGGGTTTTGCCGGTTTTGCCTTTATTCCCTGGGAGAAGGTTTGATTTCCGGGCCAGAAACTACAAAGCAGGATTGCTAATAGGAATTTTGCCATAATTTTCATGGGTAATAAACGGATTGGTCCTCAATGTAGCACTATTAAAAATAAAAAACTAATCCATAATGACCTCCTGTTTTTCGTCATTAAATGTCACCTTTTTTCCCGATTGAAGGGCAGCAATGGTCATACAAAGTGCCACGGAATGGTTGTATCCTGCCCTTACGTCCGCGTTGGGTTGTTTTCTTGATCGAATGCATTCCATCCAGTTTCGCATATGTGCAGATGTCAAAGGGTCTGCTCCGGTATTGACTCCGGATTCCCCTTTAATGGCTTCCGAAAGTGAAAAGTTTTCTAAAAGATTTACTTCTAAACCCGTGGCTGAAGCCATTTTTCCGTCAAGACCTACTGTGGATGAAACCTGGTTGGTTTCAAGATTCAACATTCCATCGTTTGAGAAATAATGTTCATTTATTCCACCCGCTGAATTTCCCAACCTGCTGGTGTAAACCACCTGAAAACCAACATCTTCAGACTTTAAGTCTCCATAGTCAAAAACGGCGGTCATCGTGTCATAATTGGCTCTTCCATCATTCCATTGGTAGATTCCACCATTGGCAACCACAGACCTTGGCCTGTAAAGCCCTGAAAACCAATGAACAGTATCTATTTGATGCACCATCCATTGGTCTGGTATTCCGGAAGAATATGGCCAAAAAAGCCTGTATTCACAGCACTTTCTCGGATCAAACGGAACTTGCGGCCTATTCATCAAAAAGCGTTTCCAGTCTGTATCTTCCTCTTTACATTTTCTCACAAGGTCGGGTAATCGCCAGCGACCAGGTTGATGTACATTCCATGTGAGCTCAATCAGATTTACCTTACCAAACTTTCCGGATTTAATAAAATTCTCAGCTGCCTTGTAGTTCCATCCTGATCTTCGTTGGGTGCCGATCTGAACTATTTTGTTCGAATCTTCTACAGCCTTCAAAATTGCTTTTGCATCTTCCATGGTGTTGGCCAATGGTTTTTCAATATACGCATCTCTTCCGGCCATTACTGCCTCAATCCCGTGCAAAGCATGCTGAAAATCTGCAGTGGCAATTATAACTGCATCCACATTTTTGTTGGCATACAATTCTTCATTGTTTCGGGCCATTGCAATAGAACTCCGGCCCGTTGTTTCTTTCAAAAACACCTGACCTTCTTCCCGCCTTAATTTCCATATATCGCTTAAGGCAATGATTTCCATATTCAGCTCCCTGGCATGGTTCATAAAGCCAGGAATCAGCGATTGTTTTGACCGCATAGCAAAACCTACCATGCCAACATTGACCCTATCATTGGCCCCTATTATTTTTCCATAACTTAATGGGCTTAAGCCAATTGCCATACCGCCAGCTATAAAACCTGATTTCTGAATAAAGTCTCTTCGTGAATTCTTTACTTGTGGAGTTACCATGTCTGGATTTTTATATTTTTAAAAGCAACTTCATCCCCATGATCCTGAAGCAGGAAATGACCCTTGTTATCTTTAGCAATAAAGGGAAATTTCCGATATCTAACTTCGGTAATTCCTGCACTAAGTTCATCAGACCTTTTATCGTAATCTATGTTCTTTTTATTATTTAAAGTCTAATTTGAATTTACAATTTGCCTTAGTCATTTCTCCACTGGAGAAACTGGAATGAGGTCCAACTAAAAATAGAAATTGTAAATTCTTTTTGGACTTTATATAACTAACCCGTGTTCCACATTTTTTCCATTCATGATTATCCAGTCTTTATCCCGGATGATGCGATAGGATGTAAATGATTGAATTTCTATGCTTTATAATCTCACCTGGATCTTTTCCAAGGTAGAGAACTTAAAATGAAAATCAATCATTTATGAACCAAAAGCTCTTTCTATTGGGTAATTTGGGTAAAATGACCAACTCAAAAAACCGGATTTTTTTTAGTTCGAATGAACTTGATTATTTGCTGCAGGAAATCAACTGATGAAATTCCATTCAAACCTTGCAGGGAAACAGGGCTACTTCCTGATTTTAAATTTAGCCTTTTGAGAGAATAAGCGCCACCGCTTCTAAAAATGAAAAGCAAACAAAATCAGCAAAAGCCGATTCCTTTTCTTTTAAAGTCGGAATGAGGATGGTGGTTACCCCTACTTTTTTGCCAGCAATTAAATCCCTTTCTGCATCCCCGATTAACCAGCTTTTTTCAGAAGAGGCGCCAACCAAAGCAAGACCTCTTTCCATCATCAAACTCCCTGGCTTACTCGCGAGTGTTTTTGAGAAATCGCGGTGCAATGGGGCATACAAAAGGTGATCAATGGAAAAACCGGAGGCTTCCTGAATTTTATTGTGTAGTTTTTTTACTTCCTCCCTTGTGTAAAGGCCTTTGGCAATTCCTCCCTGGTTTGTAACCACAACCATTTTAAATCCGGCTGCTTTGAGCATTTTTAAACCTTCGGGAACACCTTCCGGAATTACAAAATCGCTTTCCAAAAAGACATAATCACCCTTTTCTTCATTTAAAACTCCATCTCTATCCAGAAGGATGCATTTGTTCATTTTAATAAAATAATAAATTAAAGTCCCTGCCGTTCAGGGAGTAAAGAAAAATAGTCTGCTAATATTTATTGCTCCTCTTACCTTCCATGATACCAAGTATCAGATTTCTGGCCCGGAACAACCTGATTTTAATTGTATTGACCGGAATTTGAATTTCCTTTTGAATTTCTTCCAGACTCAACTCATCAAAATACTTCATCCGGATAAGAGTTTGATACATAGCCGGAAGCTGTGATACAATGTCTCTTAATTGTTCATGGCTTTGTTTTTTAAGCAGAATCTCCTGAGGGTCAAAATCATGTGATGCAACATCGATGGTAAAAGAATCTCCTTTTCCATCGCTTACTTCTCCATGAATACTGAAAGTTTTTAATTTTTTGTGGCGAAGAAAATCAATGGTATGGTTGGTGCCAATTTTAAATAGCCAGGTAGAAAATGAGTATTTGGCATCGAATTTATGAATGTTTCTGAATGCCTTTTCGAAAACCTCAATGGAAATATCTTCCGCATCGTCAAGATTCCTGACCATTTTAAGAATCATGGATAAAAGCGATTTTTTATACCTTTCAAGCAAGAAAGCAATGGCCTTCTGGTCTCCCTCTTTAGCCAACATAACTTTGTTATATAGCTCAGGGCTCCGCTCTTTAAAGGAAAGATATTCTACATCCATGTGGCTCTTTTAGAGAATCTGGCAGGAAATGAAAATGCAAAAATGGCTATACTGTGCGTAAAATCAAGCAGCGGAAATAGCCAAATTGAAAAAGGTTCATTTAATTTCTTTTTTATCTGATTCATAACCACTGCATGGTTGGCGATTTTCCAAATAAAACCAACTGCAACCAAAGGTAATGTAATTGGAAAGAAAAATAAAGGAATGGCGGTCAGATAAAACAGTAAATTACTAACAGCAAGCATTCCCAATAAAAATTTATGGTTTGCCTTATAATATTTCCCTACCGATAAATGCCTGGTTTTTTGCCGGTACCAGTCATACCAGGTTTCTTTAGGAATAGAAAAATTAAAGCTTTCGGGATCTAAGCAAACGGAAATATTGTTTTTGGTAGCTGCCCTGTTTACGAACAAATCGTCGTCTCCACCTGTTACCGGAATATGCTTGAAAAAGCCCTTTAACTTCATAAAAAGAGGTTTTTTATAGGCAAGATTCCTTCCTACGCCCATATATGGCAAACCTGCAAGTGCAAAGCTGAAATACTGAACTGCGGTAAAAAAAGCATCATATCGGATTAATGCATTCAACAGGCCTGGCATTTTTAAATAGGGAGAATACCCTAAAATTATTTCTTCCTTACCTGCAATATTTTTGGCCATTGTTTTAATCCACTGGTTTCCTGTCGGAATACAATCGGCATCGGTAAAAAGCAAATTGTTAAATCTGGCTGACCGGATTCCCATGGTTAGAGCAAATTTCTTTGGGTTCATTCCCTCCGGGGTATAATTGACCCGTACCAATTTCAGATTTTTTTGACTGGCCCTTTGCTCTAACATATAGTCATACATTGGATCGTCGGACCTATCATCGATTATAACAATCTCAAAATCAGGATAATCCTGCGACAACAAAAGAGGAATAAGTTTTTGAAGATTTTGAAGTTCGTTTCTTGCACAAATGATAACAGATATCGAAGGCCAGATTTCAGGGTCTGTTGTTTCATCTTTAAACCTGATAATTCTTATAAAAAAATACCAGTGGTAAAACATTTGAATGACCCCACAGAAAACAAATATCCCGGTAAAGGAATATAAAAAAAGATGTAAAAAACTAATGTCCAAGACTATACATTTTTCTAATCAATAAATCGCTTTTCGATTAGGTTGTAGGAATCTATTCGTCGGTCACGTAAAAATGGCCAATGTGTGCGGTAATAATCAGATAGGTTTAAATCGATCGTTTGGATAGAAACTGACTCCTCCAAATGGGCAGCCTGAAACTCTACATTTCCAAAGGCATTGGTAATAAAAGAGCCTCCCCAAAACTGCATATCTCCTTCTATCCCAGTCCTGTTTACAGCAACTACCGGAATCCCATTTGCGACAGAATGACCTTTCATAACCGATTGCCAGGCATTGTATTGAAGTTCATTGGTTCTTTTATCCTGATGAAGTGCCCAACCTATGGCGGTCGGATAAACCAGAAAATCTGCACCCATTAAAGTGGTAATTCTTGCCGCTTCGGGATACCATTGATCCCAACAAATCAAAACTCCGATCTTGCCGTATTTTGTATCAAAAACTTTATATCCCAGGTCTCCGGGGGTAAAATAGAATTTTTCGTAATAACCAGGATCGTCAGGAATATGCATTTTTCTATACTTCCCGAGATATGAACCGTCGGCATTTAAAACCGCAGTTGTATTATGATAAAGACCTTCCGCACGTTTTTCAAAAAGGGAGGCTACAATAACCACACCTAGTTCACCTGCAAGTTTTCCTAAAAAATCTGTGGAAGGTCCTGGAATAGATTCGGCCAATCCAAAATTGTCATAGGATTCGATATCACAAAAATAAAGTGACCTGAAAAGTTCCTGTAAAACAATAACCTGAGCTCCTGCTGATGCCAATTTCCTGATTTGGGCAACCGTATAATCCATATTTTGGGAAGGTACATTGCTGCACTCCGTCTGGACCATACCAATCTTAACCTTTCTTTCCATTTTCTTAAACTGCTGAAATTCTTAACTTTAACTTATTTAAACCTACTATTTTTTGCCGATGCAAACTACCAACTTAATTGGAAATCGAGGGCAGGTTAATTGGTTTTTAGGTTAAGATATTAATCAATATTCTCAATTTCAAGCTTTTAGAATAACAGTGAAAAGCATTGATTCATTTGCCTTGAAAGAAAAAATGAAAAGTCCTTTAAAACTTTTTGCGTTTCAAAATCTTAATTGCCTTTTTTTGCCATCCTAATTACTGCACCATGCTCGACAAAAACGGAATTGCCAGACGAATTGCCAAAGAATTAAAAGATGGATATTATGTAAATCTGGGAATTGGGATTCCAACTTTGGTTGCCAACTATATTCCTTCAGGAATTAATGTAGTCCTTCAATCTGAAAATGGACTTTTGGGAATCGGGCCTTTTCCAAATGATTCAGAAGTAGACCCGGATTTAATCAATGCCGGAAAACAAACCATAACAATGATACCTGGTTCTTCCTTGTTTAGCTCAGCTGACAGCTTTGCCATGATCCGTGGTGGCCATGTAGATTTAACTGTTTTGGGCGCAATGGAAGTTTCTGAAAATGGAGATATTTCAAACTGGAAAGTTCCAGGCAAAATGGTTAAGGGCATGGGTGGGGCCATGGATTTGGTTGCCTCGGCCAAAAACATCATAGTCGCCATGCAGCACAAAAGCAAAGATGGAAAATCGAAACTCCTTAAAAATTGCAGTCTTCCTATAACGGGTTTGCGTTGCGTAAAAAAAATTGTAACCGAACTCGGTGTTTTTGAAGTCCTGCCTGAAGGTGGTTTTATGCTTCTTGAAAGGGCCAAAGGTGTGGGCATTGAAGAAATTCAAAATTCAACGGAAGGAAAGCTGAAAATCTCCGGTTCAGTATTTGAAATGGAAGAATAACACAACACAATTTTCCTAAAAATTGGAAAACAAATAATTCAAAGTCAGCTATTTAAAGTCGATTTTATCAAAACTTCAGTTTAAAATATTCCGGAAAGCATGGTCAGGGTTTACTACAAAGAAGGAAAGGATATCCGAAAAGAAACCTCGCTGGAAGAAATTGAAGAATTGGACGACATCGTTTGGGTAGATCTTCAAAACGCATCCGCGTCAGACGAAGATTGGATTGAAGGGCATTTCAACCTTAGTTTTCAAACCCCGCAGGAAGTAATAGAGATAGAGAGTTCCAGCCGATATGTGGAAAGAGAGCAAACCATAATCGCAAACTCAAACTTTCTGATAATCAACCCAAAAAAGGAAGAAGAGTCTTATCCGGTGGCTTTTCAGTTGAAGGCTGGAACGTTGTTTACACTAAGGACAGGCGATTCCAGAATTTTTGCTGATACAGTCAGGAAAATGAAAATCAGTAAAGAGCAGTTTCTTTCCGGTTCCGATGTTTTGCTTCGTTTGTTTGAAACCCAGATTGATTATGAGGCCGATTTGGTTGAAACCATTGCGAAAGATATTACCCAGATTTCTCGAAGTTTAAACACAAACAGACAAACAGACAGCAACAACATTCTGGTAATCAATGACCTCCAGGAAAGAACCATGCAACTGAGGGCTGGAATTATAGACAAACAGCGGGTGCTTTCTGCATGCATGCGCTCTGCCCTTTTTCCAGAAGACAAAAAAGACAGGCTAAAAATTGTGTTGAAGGACATTTCGTCCTTGTTGGAATACACAAGTTTTAATTTTGAAAGATTGGAATATCTTCAAAATACCCTGATGAACTTAATCACACTGGAGCAAAATCAAATTATCAAGATATTTACTGTTTTCAGTATTGTTTTCCTCCCTCCTACCCTGATAGCCAGCATTTTTGGAATGAATTTCAACCTGATTCCCGGACTTCATTCTCCCGTTGGTTTTTGGATTTCATTGATTTTAATGTCTGTTTCAAGCCTTGGAATAATCTATTACTTCAGAAACAAAAAGTGGATTTAACCTTAGACTTCATTTTTGAAAGACTATTTTTAGAAAATTCTTCCGATTCAATCACAAAAAGCATACCTTTGCGGCCCAATTCGCATAGCAAAAACTTATGTCCAGCGTAAAAATCTTCTCCGGCACAGTATCCAAATACCTTGCTGAGCAGATTTCAGAACATTACGGCGCCCCTCTTGGTGCATTGAAAATTAACAAATTCAGTGATGGAGAAATGGCACCTGAATTTAATGAATCCATTCGCGGAGAAGATGTGTTCCTGATCAATGCGACATGCGCTCCTTCTGATAATTTAATGGAACTTTTGCTCATGGCTGACGCTGTTAGAAGGGCTTCTGCGAGCAATATTACTGCTGTAATTCCATATTTCGGTTATGCAAGGCAGGATAGAAAAGACAAGCCAAGAGTTGCCATTGGTGCAAAGTTGGTGGCCAATTTATTGTCAGCCGCCGGTATCCAAAGATTGATGACGCTGGACCTGCATGCAGGACAGATTCAAGGCTTTTTCGATTGTCCTGTTGACCATTTGGATGGCACAGCAATTTTCGTTCCTTACATAAGGGACTTAAAACTAAGTAATTTCATGTTTGCTTCAGCAGACGTTGGCGGTGTTGGAAGGGCAAGAACATATGCCAAACATTTTGGTGTAGAACTGGCGGTTTGTGACAAGCATCGGTTAAGGGCAAATGAAATTGCAACCATGCAGGTTATCGGAGATGTGAGTGGGATGAATGTTTTGCTGGTTGACGATATCGTAGATACAGGTGGCACCTTAGCAAAAGCAGCTGCCGTTTTAATGGAAAAGGGAGCATTGAGCGTTAGGGCATTTTGCACCCATGGTATTTTTTCAGGCAAAGCCAATGAAGTAATACTAAATTCAGCCTTGACTGAAATTGTGGTAACCGATTCTTTACCCCAAAAACAGTTGAATAATCCAAAAATAAAAGTGCTCAGTGTCGCTCCTCTTTTTGCAAAAGCAATTCGAAGAGTGCACGCACAAGAATCAATAAGTACGTTATTTCTTTAATTTTTATATACAAATCAATTTTCAAAAATGAAATCAGTAGAGATTGTAGGGTTTAAAAGAGCGAATCTCGGTAAAACCGCCTCTAAAGAACTCCGTGAAAAAGCCGAAGTGCCTTGTGTACTTTATGGTGGAAACGAACAGGTACATTTTGCAGTACCTATGTATTTATTCAGGGCTTTGGTTTATACACCAGATGCGCACATTGTGGACCTGAATGTGGAAGGAAAAAAATTCAGGGCAATTTTGCAGGATATTCAATTTCACCCGGTTAATGACATTATTCTTCATGCAGATTTCCTTCAGTTAGATGAGAAAAAGGAAGTTAAAATGGAAGTTCCTGTCAGAATCAAAGGAAACTCAGTAGGCGTTTCCAAAGGTGGAAAACTTGTTCAAAGGCTTAGAAAAGTAAAAATTTCAGCTTTACCAGCAAACCTTCCTGATTTTGTAAGCATCGATGTTTCAGATCTTGATCTTGGAAAAACTGTCAAAGTGAGTTCCATTGAAACCGAAAATTACAAAATATTAAATCCGGCTTCAGTGCCTGTGGTGACCATTGAAATCCCAAGGGCATTAAAAAACCAGAAAGACTAATATTTAGTTAGATTGACCAAAAAAGCCTCTGAAACCCCGGAGGCTTTTTTTATGGATTTAACTTGAGTTTTTTTTCAATTTTAATCAATCCTGAAATTCAAAGTCCCTATTTTCGCAGCTTTAAAAATTCAACATAACATCTGCCTAAAGCAACTTCTATGTCAGAAAAACAAGACATCTACGGCATTGTCCGTGAACTCGATACACCAAATGGAAAAGTAAAGTATTATAGCCTTGCAGAACTTCAAAAGCAAGGAAAAAACATTTCCAAACTTCCTTATTCTATCCGGATTCTGGTTGAAAATGCACTGAGAAACTATGATGGTTTTGCGATAACGCAGGAAAATGTAGAAACCGTTTTGGGTTGGGCGCCAAAACCAGCGGACAAAGAAATTCCTTTTATGCCAGCCAGGGTATTGATGCAGGATTTTACAGGTGTTCCGGCCGTGGTTGACATTGCCTCAATCAGAGGTGAAATGGCCAGAAAAGGAATGGACCCAAATAAGGTAAATCCATTGATTCCTGTTGATTTGGTGATTGACCATTCTGTTATGGTGGATTATTTCGGCACAGCTGATTCATTAGAAAAAAATGTAGAAGTTGAATATGAGCGAAATGGAGAACGATATCAGTTCCTGAAATGGGCGCAGAAATCGTTTGATAACTTTTCTGTGGTGCCTCCGGGAATGGGCATTTGCCACCAGGTAAACCTTGAATATCTGGCCAAAGCCGTTCAGGTTAGAAATGGAATCGCTTTTCCTGATACTTTGGTGGGGACTGATTCTCACACGCCAATGGTAAACGGAATCGGTGTTGTGGCCTGGGGTGTGGGTGGAATTGAAGCAGAAGCAGCCCTTTTGGGTCAGCCTTTGTTTTTCATCATGCCGGAAGTAGTTGGTTTAAAACTGACTGGAAAACTTCCGTTGGGAACAACGGCAACTGATATGGTTTTGACCATTACCCAAATCTTAAGAAAACATGGTGTGGTTGGCAAATTCGTAGAAGTTTTTGGCGAAGGACTTGCCACGCTTACTGTTCCGGACAGAGCCACCATTTCCAATATGTCACCTGAGTTTGGTTCTACTGTTTCTTTCTTCCCGATTGATGACCAGACATTGGATTATTTAAGAAAATCAAACCGGCCTGAAGCGTTGGTTAAAACTGTGGAGGCCTATTGCAAAGCCAATATGCTTTGGTTGGATCACAGCGAACCAATTGAATATTCATCCGTTGTGGAACTGGATTTATCAACCGTTGTTCCAACCGTTTCGGGCC
Organism: Cytophagaceae bacterium; assembly: GCA_027485575.1. Classification (GTDB taxonomy): domain Bacteria; phylum Bacteroidota; class Bacteroidia; order Cytophagales; family Flexibacteraceae; genus CAMDMI01. Next base: position 8,180 of record JAIXQU010000097.1, on the reverse strand, counting down.
CAAAAAGACCTCAGGATAAGATTGTTGTATCCGAATTCAAATCCAAATTTGAAGGTTTGATTCAGGATTTTGGAAGAAAATATGTACCTGCCGCAAGTAGAGCAAAAACAGAAACCGCCACCATCGAAGAAGGTTCTATGAAAGGCGCTTATGTTTTTGACGGCAAAGAGGATTACATGTTGTACGATGGAAATGTGGTTCTCGCAGCCATCACTTCCTGTACCAATACCTCCAATCCATCTGTAATGATCGGAGCAGGATTGATAGCCAAAAAAGCAGTTGAAAAAGGTCTGGACATCAAACCTTGGGTAAAGCCTTCGCTGGCTCCAGGTTCCAAAGTAGTTACCGAATATCTTTCCAAATCCGGCTTGTTGCCTTACATGGAGAAGCTGAAATTCAACGTGGTAGGCTATGGCTGCACAAGTTGTATCGGAAACTCAGGTCCTTTACCTGACCATATCGCCAAAGCGGTTGAATCTCATGACCTGGTTGTGGCTTCTGCCCTTTCTGGTAACCGTAATTTCGAGGCAAGGGTTCACCCTCAAATCAAAATGAACTTTTTGATGTCACCCATGTTGGTTGTTGCCTATGCTTTGGCTGGAAAAGTTGACTTCGATTTTGAAAACGATCCTTTGGGTTTTGACAAATCTGGAAACGCTGTTTTGTTAAAAGACATTTGGCCAACTACAGAAGAAATCAACAGCACCATTCATTCTTCGCTTTCCACAACGGAATTTGCCAAGAGCTACGATACCATTTTTGATGGCGACGCACAGTGGCAGGAATTGCAATCCGCAACCGGACAGGTGTACAAATGGGATGCAGAATCTACATATATTAAAGAAGCGCCGTTTTTTGAAAACATGTCTGTAGAGCCAGGCCAGATTCAGGATATCCACAATGCCAGGGTATTGTTGAGTTTGGGCGATTCTGTTACCACCGACCATATCTCACCAGCCGGTTCTTTTAAAGAAGGAACTCCAGCAGGTAAATACCTGATTGGCAGAGGTGTTGCAAAAGAAGATTTCAACTCTTATGGAAGCCGGAGAGGACACGATGAAGTGATGGTTCGTGGAACTTTTGCCAACGTACGAATCAAAAATAAAGTGGCTACGAAAGAAGGTGGATTCACAACCTATTTCCCAACCAACGAGGAAACTACCGTATATGATGCTGCTGTTCAATACAAAGGAACAAACACGCCTTTAATGGTCTTGGCTGGTAAAGAATACGGATCCGGTTCAAGCCGGGACTGGGCAGCCAAAGGAACCTACCTTTTAGGAATCCGGGTTGTGATTGCCGAAAGTTATGAGCGTATCCACAGAAGCAATCTGGTAGGAATGGGCGTAGTTCCATTGCAATTTAAAGACGGACAAAATACCGAAAGCCTTGGTCTAACGGGTAGAGAATCATTCAGCATCATTGGACTTGGCAGCGACAATTTTCCAGGCAAAGAGCTGACCGTGAAAGCAGTTCGGGAAGATGGTTCCACTTTTGAGTTCAAAGCCATTTCCCGATTGGATTCGCAAGTTGAGATTGAATACTACCGACACGGCGGCATTATGCAGTATGTGACACGGCAGTTTTTGAAGGGGTAATGAAAAATTAGTTTGAAGTCGCAATTTGCGACTTCAAGTTTTTTTGAATATGGAATTTCAAATTGTAAATAGCATACATTTAATTCGAGGTAAACGGGTTCTTTTAGATTCGCAGCTAGCTGATATATATGGTGTTGAAACCAAAAGATTGAATGAACAGGTAAAACGAAATCTATCCAGATTTCCAGAAGATTTCATGTTTCAACTTTCTGAAGAGGAATGGAAAATCTTAAGGTCGCAAAATGCGACCTTTGGTTTGCTCAGAAAATACCGACCTTATGCTTTCACCGAACATGGCGCAGTAATGCTGGCAAGTGTCCTCAATTCTGAAGTAGCCATCAAAGCAAGCATTTTTGTGGTTCGAGCCTTTGTTCAAATCAGGGATTACCTTGCCACCCACAAAGAACTGGCCGAAAAAATCGAAAAGCTTGAATCTAAATATGACCACCAATTTGCAGTGGTTTTTGATGCGATAAAGCAATTGTTTCACGAAAAGAATGAACCCAGAAGAGAGATTGGGTTTAAGGTGGGGAAAGTATAAAAAGAAACCAGACATTGAAATACATTTGCAATTTCAAAGCCTTTTCCAGACTTGACTCCCAAGTGGAAATCGAATACTACCGACACGGCGGCATTATGCAGTATGTGACCCGGCAGTTTTTGAAGGGGTAAGTTTTTGACTTTCAGTATTTAAACCTATAAGGTCTTCGAGACCTTATAGGTTTTTTTTTACATCTCCCCAATGGAGCGTGGCTCCGCCACGTTCCGGATATTGTAAGGCCTCCGGCCAAATCAAACATCTTTCTTGATCCCGTTTTTTTCTGGCAATAAGTTGGTTATGTAAGCCAGAGGCTTATGAATAGTGCGAACGTGGCTGGAGCCACGCCCGATAAACAGCCGCCGCCAATGGAGCGTGGCTCCGCCACGTTCCGGATATTGTAAGGCCTCCGGCCAAATCAAACATCTTTCTCATAATCCTCAAATTGAATCCCGTTTTTTATTAACAAAACATTGGTCATGTAAGCCAGAGGCTTATTAATAGTGCGAACGTGGCTGGAGCCACGCCCGATAAGCAGCTGCCCACAGGGCCAAGACAGAAAACTAATTTTTTGCAACCGCTTACCAACCGGGCAACGACAATGACCAGTTTTTCCATGCCGATACATAGCATTTCATTTATGAATTTAACCAACATAATATTTTTACGATTATGTTTGCACCAGACAATTAAAATTGAATGATATAGAATATGATACAGCCTTGATGGCTAACATAATATAATCAGCGTTTGCTGTAGAATCCTGTAAGCGAAAAGTCGAAAATTCTATTGAACAGGGAGGTACAAGCATAACGCCCGCGTTAAAGCGTGGGCGTTGCTTTACTTTGTTCACTGGGCTTCGACTCCCACGCTTACAAGTATGGCAACTGTCCCACGCTGATTTTTTTTACAACCCTCTGCATCGGGACAGTGCAGGGAAAACCTAAAAAAATGAAAATGAAAAAAACTCTTCTCTCTGTCCTCGCCCTGCTTGCCCTTGCTGGCAATGGAACGGCCCAAACTCTCCCCTCGTATGTACCCGCCAATGGCCTCGTTGGCTGGTGGCCTTTTAATGGAAATGCCAATGATGAATCGGGGAACAACAACAATGGGACGGTAAACGGGGCTACGCTTACTTCGGATCGGTTTGGAAATGTTGGGAAGGCGTATAGCTTTGATGGAATAGATGATTTCATTGAAATAATTCATCATCCCTCACTGAATTTGCCTAATGGCACAATTAATCTTTGGTTTAAAACTAGTTCTAACAATAGGATGTGTTTGTTTAACAAGGCTAATTTTAATGATGCAAGTAATGAAAATTATAATGCTACCCTTAATTACTTTTCGCCTGGAGTATCGGGTATAGGTTACTTTTCAAAATATAACAGTAATTGTTTACCAGGATTTGGCTGGGTTGGCGCTGCAAATTCTTTGAATTTTTCGGACGGGACCTACCATATGATTTCATGTATTACAAGTTCAACTTCAATACAGATTTTTGTTGATGCGATTCTTCAATCCAATATTGCAGCTCCTAATGCTCAAGCAGACACCTGCTCTAATTCCAATCTAAGGATAGGGCAAAATTGGACAAATTACTTAGAACCATACATAGGCGGTATGGACGACATCGCCATCTACAACCGGGCCCTCACTCAGCAGGAAATCACCTCTTTGTACCAGGGCGCCAACACAACCGCCAACTGCCCTACTTTTCCTGCCAGCTTAGCACAAGGTTTGGTTGGCTACTGGCCATTTTGTGGCAATGCGCTGGATGAAAGCGGCAACAACAACCATGGCACAGTAAACGGCGCTACGCTTACCGCTGATCGGTTTGGGAATACTAATAGTGCATATTCATTTCAAAACAATCATATTTCGCTACCAACTACGATCCAACAAGGATTCGGTAGTTCGAGTCAAACACAATTCACTTTTTCCTGTTGGTTTAAAAATAATGATTCATTATTCAACAACCCAGGTAGCTCTTTTGTGGGCGGCAGAAACCAAAATGGATCAGCTTATACCGGCTTAGGCTCTTGGCCAAATACAAAAGCTATCAGATGGTATGTCAATCAACAAACAACAAATTTAGCGGAATCTATATCATTTCAAGATATTCAAAATTGGAATCATGTTGTTGGAACTTATCAAACCAATCCAAGTCCACGACTTAGACTTTATTACAATGGTGTTTTAGTTGATACAGCAATAGCGGCTATAAGTACGAATCCATGGACCCAAACTAACCAGTTTAACTTAGGCGCTGACATGTTTTATCCAAGATACTTCAAAGGCTCCCTCGACGACATCGCCATCTGGAACCGTGCCCTTACCCCACAAGAAATTACCCAACTTTACAACCAGGGCATCTGCCAAACCAGCATCACCGTAACCGATACTTTGCTCATCCATACCGGCATTACGTCGTACAATCCGGTGGCTTATGGCAATACCTTAAAAGTATGGCCTAATCCCGGCAATACCGCCATCACGCTCGATGCCGGCAATCTGGCATTGATGCAAGGCTGGAAAATCAGAATCAGCAATTCTCTGGGGCAGGAGGTGTATCCGGCCACGCTCATCAGTCAGCAGCAGCAGGTGTTGAGTATGAGCACCTGGGGCGGCAATGGTCTTTACCTTTTGCACCTCATCAACCCGCAGGGCCACATCACCGAAGTGAAGAAAATTGTGCTGGCACCGTAAGCCATCCCACCCCAAACCTATAAGCTCTTCGAAGAGCTTATAGGTTTTTTTTAGCCTTCTGCCAGCAGCAAAGCAAAGTCCACGGCGTTTATTACCTGCACATCACCAATCCGCAGGGGCATGCCATTGAGATCAAGAAAATTGTGCTGGCGCCGTAAGCCGTCGCAAACCTGGCCACCTCAAACCTGGAAGGTTTTTTTTGTCCCTCCTACACATTCCACCCGGAACTGCTTGAGCTTACAGAAATCAACCTGCTAAATCAAAGATATTCTTATTCTCTGAAAGCCTAACCAAAGTATTGGTGGCGTTCAGATCGGTTATATCTCGTTTACAATCAATTATTTAGTTCTAAATAATCATGTAACTATTTTTCTTCAAAAAAATATCTGAAATTTGATTCATGAAAATTCAGTTGAGCGAACATTATCTAAACCACTTAAAAATACTTTTTACGAGTGAAGAAATGGCACTGGCCATTGAGAATGAGTATTTTATGCTTGCTGAAAAGGCAACTGATTTTCTATGCTTCTCACGTAGTCTCTATTATGATCAGGAATCTTTGGTTGACCTTGATAAAATTGACAGCTCACAAATTCTGCTTTTGCGGGTTGGCTGCGTGCAATTCATCAGCGGAAACGGTTTAACAGCAAAAAGACCTTTTCTGAATTTAGGTATGGGTGGCTTTTGCTTCCTGATGAAGTTTTTAGGTTTTAAGTTCAAACAGCAATCCATTGAAAGTTCATCACCTGATGGAATTATTGACAAGGTGGTGCTCCAGGACAAAACGGGTAACGAGATAACTCTTTACAACTTCCTTCAAGAGGATTTATTCAAAATAGAACCATTTGAGTTGAAGGATTTGCCTTTGAATTGAAAAGACTTATTCCCAAAAACTGGTGAGCATCAGGCTTATCCATTTTGTAATTCAAAAATCGTTATTTCTGGTCTTACATTAAATCGTACTTGCCATAAATGGCCTAAGGCTCTATTTATGTATAGAGTTCTGTCATTGCTCAATTCATATTGTCCGGCAGAATACTTTTTGTTTTTTACAGGCAACATTGGTGGCGGAAGAAACGGTGGTTTGACTTGTCCACCATGTGTATGTCCTGATAATATCCAACTGTTGTATTCCCCCCAAACATCCAAGTCGCAAACGTCAGGATTATGACACAATACAATGTTTGCTTTTGATTTATCAAAACCATTCATTGTCTTTTCGGGATTGAAGTTAAGACCCCAAAAGTCGTCAAAGCCAATAAAGTTTAATCCGTTTACTTCAGCAGTTTCATTTCTTAAAAGTTGAATGCCTTTGCCCGTAAGTATTTCCGAAACTTTTTCTGCAACGGAGTTTTCCGACCAATTTGGTCCATAGTCGTGGTTACCTAAAATGCCAATAGTCGCTATTTCCCCTTTGACGATGTTACATAATGTTTCTTCTAATTTGTCATACTGGATTTGGTCCTTGTGGGTGCTTACATAGTCGCCTGTGTAAACGACAAAGTCGGGTTTAAATTCTTTTGCATTTTTGAATGAGTCAATAACAAAATGATGGTCAAACTGATTTCCAATATGAATGTCACTTATTTGCATAAGCGTCTTGCCAATTAAGTCCCTTGGCAAATTTTTGATTGGCATTTTCACTTTCACAAACTCCAACCAAAACGGTTCAATTTGCCAGGTATATAAGCCGCTGAAAAGACCTATACCGGTCAGTCCCAAAAATGTCCTGTTTGTAAATTTTCGTCTGTTCATTGCGTTCTGTCAAAAATTTCGGCCCAGCCTGGGTTAGTGTCCAAGCCTGGGTTGGTGTCTCACTAACCAATTTTGCTTTTCATTTAACCACCCAGCCTGGGTTAGTGTCTCACTAACCAATTTTACTTTTCAATTAACCCCTACCGATAGTTGGTCAATATATGAACTAAAAATTCTGTTAAACAATTGCTAACCAAATTTTATTTGACAACTATTTTTCAATCAGACCTTTCATTTTCCTACAGTTTGAAACTTCATTCTATGGTTGAGAAATTCCGAGAATATGAAGGCAAAAGCATCTTCATGTAAGGCTCGTTCCTTTTCAATGGTTTCAAGGATAACCGTTTGCACTTTTTCGTTGTCAGGGGAAATTTGATTGTGCTTTTTATCATCCAAATTATTTGCTGCTTTAATGCCATTATCCTCCGTTTTGGATTTCTGTTTGGTTTGAAACTCCCTTTTTTTCATGTTTAACACTTTCGCCAGATCGTGGTTTGCTTCTTTCCGATATTGTTTAATGCTATGTAAAGCACAAATAATCAGACTTCTATCTCCAAAATATGTTGGGAGGGAACTAAGAAAATGGGCACCTTGATCTGCAGAATTAATTAATGAAATTCTCCATTTTTCAGCTGCTTCCAAACTATCCATGGTGCAGAGTTTTACACATAGCCGTTCATTAACCCGAATCTCCATTACTATATTATGTATCTGGCAAGCGTATTTAACCAGATTTTTCATCATCAGGAAATGCTCATTAATGGGTGTTTCCTGCTTTCGGCCCACCACCTTGTTTATTATACAAAATCGTTCAATTTCTTTCTGTAATCCAGTTGCTTTATTGCATAAAAGCTCAAGTCTGGCCAAATGCCGGTTTTGTTGAAAATGAATTGAATCAGAAAATTCATCTTCAGAATACTGAATCAAAACATCAGGCTCATATTGAAGATAATCTTCAGAATCTTTGATAAACTGAATAAAGACCTGTTTGAGCCGCTCCTGACCATTAAACATCTCTTTTTTCTCAAATGACTCTTTCTCCCTGGAAAGATGGTACAGCATTTCTTTTTTATAGTTCTTTATCCGTTTGACATCATGGAGCAAAATCCGCTTGTGTAACTCCAGAATCTGCTCATAAACAGCCAGCGTCTTGCTCTCGAAATAATCAAGATTATCAATTGATTTTTGGTTTGATTGACCTTGCCCCTGGGAAAAACTGAGACAAAAAAAGGGAAGGAAAAGAAGGGTAAATCTTTTCATGGCTTTGTTGGTTGAAACGAACTGGTTCTTCAATACAAAACTGAAAAACGCTTTCTATACGCAAATAGTAGAATTTAAGTTAACCTCCAAATAAAAAAGAAAATTTATTGTGTAAAGAAATAAAATCCAACAAAATTTGAATATATCTATTAAATTTTGGAACTTCAAAAAACCAGTGCTTTTATGGCATTCCAGCTTCAACCTACGGAAATCTCATTCAAAATTTGAGCAATATTCCCACATAGGGTTCTGCGGCTATACTTTTCTACCCCTGATGGAACAACCAAATCTTTTCCAATCCTGTAATCGTCAAACAACTT
>JAIXQU010000107.1 GCA_027485575.1 Cytophagaceae bacterium | reverse complement strand
TGGGCAGAATCGCTTTGCAGGGCTTTAAACTGATAATAATGCATCAGCCCGGGTTCATTGCCGGCAAGTGGGTGGTAAATATTTTTCCGGATTTGGTCTGGAGTCCTGGCTCGATTCCAGATTCTGACCTCATCTACATTGCCATTAAAATATTCCTGGGCACCGCTGAGTTTGGCATGCTTTCCGATTTTGAGGGAAAAGGATTCTTTTACCGGACTCCCTCCATTGATTATTTTTTGAGACACCAATCTGCCATTGGTGTATGCCCGCAAGGTATCGCCATCATAGGTTCCGGCGAGGTGGTACCAGGTATTGGCTTCCAAAGGACCAAAACTAACTGCCTGCCAACCGCCATTGGTTACGTTCAAAACCAGTGAATTACGGGCATTGGGTTGGGCATGGTCCCAGTTTATCTGAAAGTTTTTTTCATATTGTACGGGTCCTTTTCCCTGATTTGAGTTGGGCGCATTCGGACTTTTTACCCAGCATTCAACCGTAAATGAGGCATACAAACTGGTGTCTCTCGTATCCACATAATTGGTAGAACCATCAAAATAAAGGTTGCTACCTGCCAGTGAATCCAGGTTGTGGCCTTGAGCAAGTCCGATTTGATAAAGGGAAAAGGCAAATAAAATAAGAGGAAAGTGCTTATTCATTTTGGCAAGAAGTCTACATTTTGGTTTTCAGGAAACAAGAAACAATATCTAAGGCAATTTCCGGATTTTTCTGGCTAACTTCTATCATGGATTCCTGGGTTTTGAATTTTTGAGTTAAAACTTTTGACTTTCTCCTGTTTACTATCATCCTTTTGATTTTTAAGTTAGTACTTTTTACCTATTCCTAATTCCTTTAGCCTGGTTCCTGCCCTTTAATTTTTGAGTTAAAACTTTTGACTTTCCACCTGTTCCTGATAATTTTCCCCGAATAAGACTCCCCATCTATCACTGCCCGATACAGATATATACCACGTGGAAAAGATGAAATAACTATGGACTGTGCAAAGTCAGGGGAAGCCGCCCTACCCGCTCCAAACTGGATCGGCCACTCATTTACTATGGGATTTGCTAATAACGAATTGTTGGCATCAAATACTAGTGAACCTCCAATTTAATTTGGAATAGGACCATTAGTAAATTGGAGAACAAAATTAAACCCTGCCCCAATCTCATTTCTCATTTGCTAATTTTTTATACCACAATAATATCACCCTTTCAGGGTTTTACATCCTCCACATTTTATTTTTCTATAATAATGACACCCCGTTGGGGTTTGAACATGGCCAATTTAAAAGTTGAAACCAACATTTAAACCTCAAGTTTTGAAATTCAACAGTCCACTTAAAGCTGCCTACAGGCAACGCCCTGACATTCCATCCTTTATTTATCATTACTTGTATTTCTGAAGCCTGGATTTAAAGCACTGGATTTTATTACAAAGCATAAAAATAACTTTAAGTGACTTCTTATCCTACGAAGTCACTCTGCCAGATTTAAGAAAAATAGTGTTAAGGGCTGGTTGAAGTCTGCATAATTGCACTTCTTATCGTTTATTTACGTTTTCTAAGTCTGAAATGAACTTCAAAATATCTGGGTCAATACACATAAGTACCTAAATTCCTGAAATCTAATTTTTGGTTTTTTGCCTGCTCAAAAATTAATAAAAGTGTATAGTGATGCTTGGTCCAGTATTTTGTTTTCTAACAAAGGAACCAGCTCGAAGATTAAAAGAACTGACATAAAAGTTGGGTATTTGTATAATTCGGATATTTTTTTCTTTTTGCAAATTAAATTTAAAATAAGTATTTATGGATCGATATAAGTTCATTTTTAAAACTTTTACTTGCTGTTTTGCAGTTTTCATACTTCTATTCTATATTGTTTCCTGCAAAAAGGACAGCTCCGGACCCGATGGAACATCCAGCGGAAATGTAAGTGCAAAAATCACGGTTCTTGATGAAAATGGACTTCCAGTTTCAAGTGCAAAGGTGAGCATTGGTTCTGTTTCAGCAATAAGCGGGGGCGATGGTGTAGCAAGCCTTGCTGGTGCAAGCGCCGAAGCAGGGAAAATAAATGTGAAAGTTGAAAAGGATGGTTTTTTTGTGGGCTTTCGAAATCTTGCATTTTTAGGTGCTGAGCAACATTCAACAGTAGTAAAACTAATTTCCCAACAAAAAATTGGAACCATTGATGCCTCTGCATCAGCAACATTATCGGGTACGGATTTTAAAGTGGAAGTAACGGGTCAGGGTTTTCTAGATAGTGCTGGCAATCCTGTAACGGGTAATGTAGAGGTTTTTGCAAAATATGTTGATGCTTCTGATCAGGATAGACTATCTGAATTAATGCCAGGAGGCGACTTTGCTGCAATAGGACAGGCTGGCGAAGATGGAACCCTCGAGTCGTATGGATTTACGGCCATAGATTTTAAAGATAAAAATGGAAAGCGAATAATTCCCAAAACGGGCAATGCAAAGGTTGGAATCAAATTACCAGCAGAGGCACTCGCCGAAGTTAATGCCAACGGAGCTGACCTTTGGTACTTCGATGACATTACAAAGATTTGGGTTTATGGGGGAGTGGCGAACCCTATTGGTCAGGAGGTTTACATGACTGTTACATCTTACACCTATGGCAACTGTGATAAGCTTAAGAAGAAGGCAACAATAAAGGGAGAGCTTACCTGTGGTTCAGCTATTCTAGGTCTGGAGGCGATAAAGTTGAAAACAAGCGGAGTTGGTTATTCGAGGGTATATTCAACTTCTACGAACGCAAATGGAAAGTTTTTAGTGGAAGTAGCAGTGGAGGATGGCCCTACAGTTTACGTACTTAAATCAAAAGGCAAAAGCAAAGAGTTTACGCTTACACCTGACCAGACTCTTGACATTGGAAAGCAAGATGTTTGTTCCTGGTCTTCTGCTATTCAGCCTTGTCCTGGACAACCCACTGTAACTGATATTGATGGAAATGAATATAATACAGTTAAAATAGGTAGCCAATGCTGGTTAAGAGAAAATCTGAAAGTGAGCAAATACCGGAATGGGGATTTAATAGGCTCCAATGGATCTGGTAAATTCGGCATTTACCAAAATGATCCTGCGAATAATCAACTTTATGGAAAACTGTACAATTGGTATGCCGTAGCCGACTCCCGTGGCCTATGCCCCTCAGGGTGGCATGTGGCAAGCGATATGGAGTGGAAAACCCTTGAAACCTATCTTGAAATGACCTCATCCGAACTGGACACTTCAGGGGGATTTGATAGGGGAAAGGCCCAAAAGGTTGGAGATAAGTTAAGGTCTGTCTCCAGCTTATGGGTTAACTACCCTCCAAATGATTTTACAAATGAAAGTGGATTTTCAGCCCTTCCAGGAGGGTTCAAAGAATCTGGCGAAACCTACAATTTATTGAGATCTGAGGCTTGGTGGTGGACCTCTACGCAATCCCCATTCTTTGAATCCTCATGGGCCCGCATTTTACCAAGGACCCCAGGAGTTGAGCGAACTGGCATTTATCAACAATATAATTTCCTTAGTGTCCGTTGCATAAAGGATTAATAAGTGTTTTGTTGAAAATTTTTTAACTTGAATGGTTTGATAAACAACAAACATAGCCAAATATGCACACTTTTTAAAAAAGTATTTTACCTGAAATTCGAATTATTGGCCAACTTAAAATGAAAATAATCTCTAAAAACTAATCAAATCATGAACAAAAAAATTCTGATAGTCGTCGGACTAATCCTTGTCCAAAATCTAATCACCTCCTGCAAAAAGGATGAGGATTCAAAACCCAATAATATAGAAGTTTCACCAGCAGACCCAAATGCACTTACCGGAATAATTGTCTTTCCGAATTCCACAACGGTGGATAATTTGACCCTTCCTGAAAGTTCGACTTCAGGAGGTCCCGTAATTTCAAATTTTGACAACAACATATCATACTCTGCCGGATCTAAAGTTTTTCTTCCTTTAGAAGTTTCCGCCTCTTCCTCAATTAAAGGGATTTACTTTCAGGTGAAGGGCGCATCTAAATATTTTAACATTCCAATAAATACCAGCATTTCAAGTGGAATTATTTCTGTGCCTTTTGACCTATCAGTTTTGGTCGGTTCAGGAAATTTTATTGTCCTGATGAAAATCTACGACGCACAAGGTAAGGTAAGTTCTCCAATTGAAATTTCAATTAATATTACAAAATCGTCTAATTGTGGCATAACAAAAGTTTCTGGTGGACAGGGTCTTACGAGTAACTTATTTAAAATTCCGAGTACTGCTGGAAAAATAAAAATCAGTTACGACACCTATGTGGTGAAGGATAAAATTGATGTTTTCCAAAATGGAGAGTGGATCGGTGGCACAGGCCCTACTACCGTAAGAAGCACCTTGAGGAAGGCCTTGAATTGTTCTGTTGCAACGGAGGTATTGGGTTATTTTGGAAAGAAAAGTGAGTTTTTATTTGACTATGATCCTGCAAATGGGACAGATATTGAAGTGGTGGTCTCGGGTTGCGAGCTCGGAGGCACTCTGTGGGAATACACGTTTTCTTGTCCTGGCACCTTTGCTACCCCAAGCCTGACAACCAATTTTATTTCTGGCATTGGCCAGAACAGTGCAAATTCGGGTGGGTTTATTGCCAGCGATGGCGGTTCATCGATCACGGCAAAAGGCGTAGTTTGGGGTCTTTCCCCTAATCCTACGGTTTCTCTTGTAACCAAAACAGTGAATGGCAGTGGATCCGGCTCTTTTACCAGCTCGATTACTGGTTTATCTCCAAACACAAAATACTATGTTCGTGCCTATGCTACAAATGGAAGTGGAACGGCCTATGGTAATGAATTAAATTTCACCACAAGTGGGGCAAGCGTAAACCTGGATATTAATGGAAAATGGTTGTATGAAACAGGATATGTAATAACAATTTCTGGAACTGGGGGAGCATTTACCGTGTTTAACAGTAGTTGGCAAACCGCCGCAAACATGGGGCTGGTTAGTCTTGGGAGTTTAAAATTGAGAAATATCACACCTGTAAATTCAACAAAGTGGAATTGTCAGGAATTGTGGATTAAGACAGTTGGCGGGGCAATAAATAGTGTTCTATGGTCAAGTGATGGAACCATAACAATGAGTCCAAATGGTCAAACCATTACCGTTACTTCAACTTCTCCAGTTACTGGTATTGTTGGAACTGGGACTTTCACTCGGCAACCTTAACTAATTTAAGCTTATTTTTTTAAAAGAATTTAGGTTGCTTCGAGTATTATTTAGTTCTGCTTACTTTAAAACAAAAAAAATGGTTTGCTGAAACCGAACAATTTTATTATCTACTTTTCGCTTAAAAATTGTTCTTTTTATTGACAAGCTGACATCTTTCAGTGTTTTGTTGTGAATTCTTATATTCAACTATCTTTAATCTTTTCGTTTAAGAAACTTGCCTTTAGCAATCAAATCTCACCATTATTAAAAATTCCATCTTAGCACTTCCCTTTTGATTTTTGGGTTAAAACTTTTGCCTTTCTCCTGATTCCTAACTCCCTATTCCTGACTCCTATTGCCCTTTAATTTTTGAGTTAAAACTTCTGCCTTATCCCAAATCAAATCTCCATATTAAAATGGCTATATGATTTGGAAAGAGAAAATAAATCGAATTCCTCGCCCGGATGTATTTCCAAAACCCCTGCCATCACCCAATTGACAAATAGCTTAGAGGCTTTCCAACCGGGCATTTTTACCAGGGCACAAAATTGAGGAATTGATATCTCCTTATTTTCTCCCAGATAGCCCAGCAGTTTTCTTTCCATTTCCGTCAACCGGAAAGGCCTTGCCAAATGGGGTTTATTGCGCAATTTCAAAATCTGAAACATCTCTTTGGATGCTTTCAAAGATTGGTCTTTGTGCCTGACATAGGCTTTAAAGATGTCCTTTTCTTTATCTGCCAACCAAAAGCAGGGTTTGGCTTTTGCTTCTGCCACATAAATGGAAAGGACCGAAAGCCCTGAACCCACGGGAATGATGCCAAACTTCAAATCCAATTCGGGTTTTACATATTTTGAAAGGGCAGCTTCAATCACATATTGCTCATCTTCAGGAAATTTCAGGCCGGAAATATTTCCGTTGTCTTCCACACCCACCAGTAAAAAACCGCCTTGCGTATTGGCAAAGGCAACAAGTTCCCTCACGATTTTTTCGGGATGGTCGGCCTTTTTCTTAAATTCAAGACCAAGCCCCTCCCCTTTTTTGACCAGATTTTTCAACTCAGCTGCTGTCATTTCACTTATTTATTTTGGCCGTCTTCCACTCTTTCCAAACCTGCATATCCCGGAACTTTCACCCTTGCTTCTGATGCAGAAAATCCATTTTCATTCAAATATCGGGCAAAACTTTTTGTATATCCATGGTTGGTAATAATCTGGCTGGCCCCGGTGGCCTTAATGGCTGAGATCAATCCCTTCCAATCGGCATGATCAGACAATACAAAGCCTTTTTGTTTGGTTTGGTTTTTTAATCGGGAAATGGCCATCCAACCACTGCAATTGGCCACCCGAATGGGGCCAACTAACTCTGATCCTGGTCCATTTAAAAAAGAACCTGGCGCAATAATCAAGGGCATGGCCTTTGAATCGAAATCAAAAGAAGCGGGAATTTCCTTGCAATCCGGCAACTTCAAATGACTGGCTTTCAAGGCTTCATTTGTTTTGTAGATGGAGGAATGGACATAAATATCACCAGATTCATTTCCTAAATTATGGAGTAACCTTTGGGCTTTTCCAAGAGAATAGGCATTGATAATGGAGGTAATTCCATTTTCCTGATTTGACTTCCACCATGCTTTTATTTCTTCAAAAATCTGCTGCTGGGGCGCCCAATCAAATATGGGTAAACCAAACGTGGTTTCGGTAATGAAACAATGGCAGGCAACGGGTTCAAAAACCTGACTAAGCCCATCATCTTCAACTTTATAATCCCCGGAATTGACCCAGACTTCTCCTTTATATTCCACCCTTATCTGTGCCGAACCCGGCAAATGACCGGCAGGATGTAGCGAAACTTTGACGCCATTAAAAAAAACAGGCTCTCCATAACCCACAGATTGAACGCTTATGTTTTTGCCCAACCTCAACTTTAAAACTTCCCTGGAAAGATGGTGGGTCAGATAATGCTTCATCCCCGGTTTTGCATGGTCTGAGTGTGCGTGGGTTATTATCGCCTTATCCACTGACTGCCAAGGGTCTATAAAAAAGTCTCCCGCTTCACAATAAATCCCTTTGGTCGTAAATTCCAGCAATGGCATCTGTTTCCTTGTTTCTGACCCTACAAAACAAGGAAATTGAACTGGTTTATTTCAATTCAAATTTGCTTTCATACCATTATTTTGATTGTCATTTCCTAATTTGGCCCTTTGAAAATGGTTAAGCTTTTAATTTTTGTTTTTGCCTTTATCAACCTTTGGAGTACCGCTTTTGCACAAACGGAACTTCGTCCGGTTTTAAAGTTCGAAAAAGACAGCGTAAAGATTGGTGAGCCCATAAGAGTTTCATTGTCTGTCGCTTATCCATCTGAAGAACAAATCCTTTTTCCAGATACCAACTATTCCCTTCTGCCTTTCGAGCTGATAAAAAAGGAGTTTTTTACCACCAAATCAACCAAAGGAATCAGCCTCGACAGCGTGGTTTATGTAGTTTCTACCTTTTCACTGGACTCTATCCAAACCTTGAAAATGCCTGTTTACCAGTTTATTGGAGAAGATTCTACAGGATGGTTTTCAAATGAAGCCAGCATCAAAGTGCTGCAAAAGTTTAAAGGACGCTTGCCGGAAAAACCTGTTTTTGAATATGACAACACCAATCATCCGGTAGCGCTTCGGATTAACTATCCCTACATTCTCATTGGAATGGCAGTCATCATTCTGTTGTTGTTTCTGTTTAACTTCTTCTTCGACAGGCCAATTCAGAAATTTATTTTTCTCTTTCTGGAGCGGAGAAGGCATAATTCATACCTGAAACTCTATGACAAAAACATCAAAAACCTTGAAAAAGAGCTTTCGATTGAAAACGTGGAGGCGTTGCTTGTGAACTGGAGAAAATACATCCAACGGGTAGATGGCCAGCCTTATACTACTTTTACCAGTATGGAAATTTTCAAGGTCTTGCCGGATAAAAACCTGCGGGATATTCTTCAGGAAATTGACCGTTGGATCTATGGCGGGATCGACATGAAAGATTGGCGGTCTAACATGGAGTATGTGAAACAGGTTTCTATTCAGTTGTATTTGAAAAAAAGAGAATCTATCAAAGATGGAAAGTTTGAGTAAAAACTTTGAATGGTTCGACCAGAAATGGTTTACGCTGGAAACTTTTCAGTCGTTTGAGTATGAAAACAGCATTGTCCTGTATTTTCTGGCAATTATTCCCCTGGTCTTTCTTGTCCGGTTTTTATTGTTTGTGAGCTTCCGGCAAAAAATTGAAGTTGCCTTTTTTACCAATTCCTTAAAATCACATTGGTCTGTTTACCTGAGGTTTATTCCGGATATTTTGATGGCAGGCATTATGGCAACGTTGATAATTGCACTTGCCAGACCCCAAAAAACCAGTGAAAACATTGAACGAAACAGCGAAGGGATAGACATTATGCTGGTATTGGACATTTCAGAATCGATGAAACTCCAGGACCTGAAACCAGACAGACTGGATGCCGCAAAAAAAGTGGCCCAGGAATTTGTTTTGGGGCGGTTGCAAGATAGAATTGGTTTGGTTGTATTTTCCGGGGAAGCATTTTCGCTTTCACCCTTGACCAATGACTATGATCTTTTGCAAAGATTTATTGAAGACATTGACTATGAAATGATTTCAAAGCCCGGAACTGCCATCGGGCTTGCGATCGGTGTGGCCACCAACAGGCTTTCTGAGTCGAAGGCAAAGTCCAAAGTGATGATTCTTTTAAGTGATGGTGACAACACTGCCGGAAACATTGACCCATACACTGCAGCAAAACTAGCCGCCAGCTACAGGATAAAAATATATACCATCGGAATTGGAAAAGACGGCCGGGTTTTGATGGGTACAGACCCTTTTGGCAACGACCAATATGTTGAAAACAATATGGATGAGTCAACCTTAAAGACCATTGCTAAACTGGGAGGTGGGAGTTATTACCGTGCCGGGAACAACGAATCGTTGAAAAACATATTTGAAACCATCAATAAACTGGAGCGATCGGAATACAAAGAAAACCGATATAAAAACACTTCTGACTTTTATCAGGTTTACCTTTCCTGGGCCTTGGTTTTGTTTCTAATTTGGCTTGCTTTCAAAAGTACTTTTGTTTCAAATCCGGTCGAAGATTGAAAACTCTGATTTACATACTTTCCATTTTCATACTGGTTTCCTGCGATTTTGAGAAAGATGTAAAAATCAAATTGCCACCCTATAAAAAGGAACTTGTTGCTGAAAGCTATCTGGAAAGAGGACAACCGTTTAAGCTTTTACTGCTTGAATCTGAAGGTTATTTTGATTTGGTAAAATTGGATTCTTTGCAAATTCCGATTGTTCGATCGGCCAAAGTTCTGTTGTCGGCCAACGGAAAAACGGATTCAATTCAGCCCTTTCCCTTCATCGATTTTGCAGGATTTAAACTCTACAATTTCAGCACTTTATCTCCTTTGGAATATGATACTGTGACAGAATACACGCTTTCCATTACAGACTCCATTGGACGGAAACTGGAAGGCAAAACCAGATTTTTACCCATTCCTTCTTTTGATTCCATAGTGGTGAAATACAGGGATACAGACTCTTTGGCCAGATTTTTAATGTGGGTGAGAGACTTTCCCAACCAAACCAACTACTACAGGCTAATTTTTAATGAGGATTCTCTGACCGGTGCTCCGGTGCTGGAATTTACTTTTAGTGACCAAAGTTCGGACAATGGCAGACTCCCGATAGGCACAAGCAATCGGTTTACACCTGGAAAAACCATGTTTATCCGGCTCTTTCATATTGAACAACAATACTATAACTATCTGGAATCCATTTCGGATGCCAACCGTGCCAATGGAAATCCATTTGCTCAGCCAGCAACAATTTTATCTCCCATGAAGGGAGATGGGTATGGAATTTTTACAACCCTGAATTACAAGTTGTATAAGGTAAAATACTAAAGGTTAAAAACTTTAATCAGGCTCGCAGCCGCTTCAGTTCCTTTGTTTCCATGCTTCCCTCCTGCCCTTTCTTTGGCTTGCTGGGTATCTAAAGTAGTCAATACGCCAAAAATAACAGGTTTTTGATAGGTAATATTTAACTCGGCAATTCCGGTAGCCACTGCCTGCGAAATAAAAGTAAAATGAGGCGTTTCTCCCTGAATGACACAGCCCAAAACAATAACCCCATCCACATCGTATTTTTCAAATGCCTGGATGGCGCCATAAATAAGTTCGAAACTTCCGGGAACCTGTTTCAAAATCAGATTTTCACCAGAAACCCCGTATTCATTCAGAAATTCTACCGCAGCATCTCTCAGAGCAAAAGTTACTTCTTCATTCCATTCGGCGGTGATGATGGCAACTTTTTTACCATTTACCTTTTTCAGTCCATCTTGTCTGAAATTACTTAAATTCTTGTTTGCAGAAGACATAAAAATGTATCGTACGTTGAATTGAAAACCTGAAAATAATTTGAATCCTATTCCTGAAATCCAGGCAGTTAGTTACTAATATGGTAAAAGTAAACCTCCTCCAGGCCAGCCTCTTCTAAAACAAATCCATCTCCGGGATTGGAGTCAGCATAAATAAAAATCATTGGCTTCCCTTCTTTTAATCTGGAATTGAGCACTTTATGACTCTTTTGGTATTCCTCTAAGGCTGATTTTTCCACCGTTTTGCTATATATTTTGCCATCCAGAAGTGCAAGCGTTTCCGAAGGCTTTCCGCTGGCAACCACTTTTCCTTTGTTAACTATGGCCATGGAATGACACAGATTGCTGATGTCTTCCACAATGTGGGTAGATAAAATCACCACGGTATTTTCACCGATTTCGCTGAGCAGATTATGAAATCGATTTCTTTCTGCAGGGTCCAGTCCTGCCGTTGGCTCATCAACAATGATCAACTTTGGCTTCCCAAGAAGTGCCTGGGCAATTCCAAACCTTTGTTTCATTCCACCGGAATAGGTTCCCAGATTTTTCTTCCTTACATCATACAAATTTGTCTTCTGAAGCAGATAATCTACCCACTCTTTTCTGGCTTTTCCATCTGTCAACCCTTTTAAAACTGCCAAATGGGTCAGCAATTCTTCTGCAGTAACTTTCGGGTACAAGCCAAACTCCTGCGGTAGGTAACCCAATACTTTTCTTAACTCATGGGGTTGGGCCAAAACATCAATATCTCCAAATCGTATCTGACCTTCATCAGGCAACTGCAGCGTGGCGATGGTCCGCATCAAAGATGATTTCCCCGCACCATTTGGGCCCAAAAGGCCAAACATTCCGGGGTTGATTTGCAGACTTATGCCATTGATGGCTTTAACCCCATTTGAATATGTTTTTGAAAGATTTTGAATATCAAGCATTTACTTAATTAGTTTTTGGATTTTGACTTCCATAATTCACCGCGGTAATTAATGTAAAGTCCATGTGAAAATTCCATTAAATTATTTTTCAGGTCAAAATACGGCTCTATACGGGCTGTGATCCAGATGTTTGGCATTATTTCCCAATCTTTCATCAACCTGATAAAAACCAACTCTCTGTTCTTTTCAAAATAATCAGGATTTTTGGTATTGGAAGAAAACGACCTGTAGAGGGCACCTCCCTGAAAAGAACTGAAATTGCTTCCTTTCCAATAGCTTACCATGATTTCAAACCAAAGTGTTTTGGCACTTGCATTTAAATACCAGCCATTGCCTTTTTGGTTGGATTTGTCTTTTTGATTTGAATTGTCTAAAAATCCAAGGCCATATCCCTGAAATTCAATGTATTTCAAAATAATTCCATGTCCCGGTATGGTTCGCAATTTGAATCCGGCAGCACCATTAAACCAGGTTTTTAAAGGCAAACTGCTGGTATCTATCTGTCCGCCCTTGTGGTAAACATTCCCCTGGAGCGACCCAGCCAATTTTGTTCTTTTCCCATGGTATAGAATGGGTTCCGCATTTAGGCCACCCACAATTTCTTCCTGATCACTGCTGTTGGGATAAATCATATTCCGCCAATCTACCCATGCATCAAGCTTTATACCATTGCTTTTGTGTTTCCATTGAAATCCATTCTCCAGCCTCCTCAACATCTGATTTTCAAAATCATACAAAGGCTCGATCAGATTATGTTCCAATCCACCATCGAGGGTTCCCATTAAAACCTGATTGGTTCCAGCCATAAATCTTGCCGTAAAAACAGGCTCTATTTGCCGGAAACCTTTGTTTCCATAATCTTTCAAAAGAAATGCACCCGCCTCTAACCTTAGTTTTGGGTGGGCAGTATAGGTGATTTTTGGAATAACCTGATAGCCAAACATTGTCCTTCCATCAGCAATTTTGGTGAAATATTCATTGTTTTTCAGATAATTGAGATGTTCCAGTTGAAAAGTAAACTGCTTCCCGACAATGGAATCGGATTCCAAACCCATGTAAAATGCCTCATTGTTGAGCTGGGCCTTCACCAAAACGGGGGCCAAAAAACAAACCGCAAGACCAATTTTTATTGCTTTGAGAATGGTGAAAAAACGATTCATTCCGGCGGCTACTGGGTGTTTAAAATTCTGAATTCTGTCCTTCGGTTGGCTATCCTGCCTTTTTCAGTTTTGTTGTCGGCAATGGGCTGACTGCTGCCATATCCTTTGGCCACCAATCTCGAAGCTTTTATGCCTGTGGTAACCAGATAATCGACAACAGCTTGCGCCCTGTTCTCTGAGAGTTTTAAATTAAACTCTTCAATTCCTGAATCATCCATATGGGAAGAAATTTCAGCCTTTATTCCAGGGTTCTGCCTCAAAATCAATAAAATCCGTTGCAACTCCTGACTCGATTCCTTTTTCAGACTACTCTTTCCATAGTCGAAAAATATATTGTTCAAAACAAGATTGACCGCCGGAAAAAGCTTTTGCATTTTGATGTTCCGGTTGAGATCCGCATTGGCCAAATCCACCAGATTGATTAAGTCGGAATAGAAAAGGTATCCTTCTTTTTCAAAAAGAATGGAATAGGTTTTGCCCGTTTGAAGCATGGTCACAAAGGTCCCCGTTTCAACATTGGATTTTAGCCTGGCAACGACCTGGTTGGTTTCCAAATCCATTAAAATTATGCTGGCCTCAATCGGTTGTCCTGTTGTTTCAGAAACAGTTCCTTTAAACAATTGTAGCTGAGGGGTTTTGGAGATGGACATCCGGATTGAATAAATATCCTGACCACCAAATCCTCCATCTCTGAAAGAACTGTAAAAAGCCGTTTTCTCATCCGACATGATCATAAAATAAAGATCATCTGAAGCAGAATTGATTGGGTACCCAATATTGACCGGCCTTGCATTTGGCTCGCCCAACTCTATTTTAAAAATATCAAATCCACCCATGCCGGAGTGGCCTTTTGAACTGAAGTATAAAGTTTTGCCATCGGCATCGATCCAAGGGGATTCTTCATCCTGGGAAGAATTTATATTTCTGGCCATTCTAACCGGTTTTGACCAACCTTTTCCCGACTTTGAACATGAATAAATATCCTTATTACCTGTTTTACTGCTGATGAAAAACAAACGTTTTTTGTCTGCAGAAACACAGACTGACGATTCTTCGCCGGGTGAATTATAAGGAAATGGTTTTGGATTAGACCATGCATCGCCTTCAAATTCAGAGAAATAGATATCTCCTTTGTTTAATGGTCTAATCAAATAAATCGTTTTTCCATCAGGTGAAATCCCTGCACATTTCTCTCCGGATTCTGAATTTACAGGATAAGGAACAGGCGCAGACTTTTCCCAGGTGGAGTTATTCCGGCTTTGAAAAATGGAAAACCTGGAATCAATTGACCTTGAAAAAAACATTTGGGTATAATCCGCCGTAATCAAAGGATGAAAATCGTCCGACTTTGAATTGACCATTTCGCCTGCATTGGTGATGCGGACTTCGATCGGATTTCCTTTGAGCTCCAGACCGTTTTCGCATTCCAAAATTTTACTTTGAATAAGAACCCTGTTTTTACCCTTTGGGTCAGACAATTTGTAGTTCTCTATTGCATTTTCAAACTGATGACTAAAATGCTGGGCCTGAGCCAGATCAAAAAACATCTTTTCGTCTGGCTTTGTTGTTTTCTCAATGGCTTGCTGTAAAAAAAGTGTAGCCAGCCTGAAATTTCTTTCAAACAAATAAATATCGCCTAACAAGCGAAGCGCCAAACCATCGGAAGGATTTTTTCTTACTGCCTCGTTTACAATAGGCAGGGCTTCAGAAATTTTTCCGGAGTTAATCAACTTCTCTGCTTTGGCAAGGTTATTTGCAGTTTGGCCCATTGCCAAAACCGCAGAAAAACAAGCACAAATAAATAAAAGTAAACTTCTCATATACAGGAGCTTTCATCAAATTCCAGCCAATTGACACTGGCGAGATTTCATAAAAAGGACCGCGAATTTGGGATTTTTTATCATAACAATACACAAACAATTATGTAAAGTCCGGATTTTGCAGAAACAGAAGGTCATATTTTGGGATAAACAGAGCAGTATTGTGAACAAAACCCAACCGGATTGAAATAAGAATTCAGGCTTCCAAATCCAATTCCAAATGGTTCCGGATTGAATAATCAGAACTTTCAAATCAATATTTTCCAATTAAAAAGGGGTAACCTGGAAAAGGCCCCCTTTTTTAATTTTCTGATACGTTTTTTAATAGGAATAGACTTTTTGACCCGTTGCACCAGAGGCGGTTGTCCAATTCAACTTCCAACCATATCCACAATCGCCAGTTCTTGGTGTGCCATC
>JAIXQU010000035.1 GCA_027485575.1 Cytophagaceae bacterium | reverse complement strand
TTAGGTGTTTCCATTTTTCAACCCAGGATTTTATGTTGTTTCTCCAGAAAGTTCTAATCCATGAAACCATCGAAATTCGGATTGTGTTCAGATAGGTGTATGAGCTGACGGGGATTATACCTCATGGTCTTCTATTGTAGGAATTATGAAGGTTTCAATTCCGCTACCTTCGCAAGAAGTATTAATTTTATTCTATTTCAAAATAATGAAAAAGTTTTGATTAAAAACTAGTTTGTGGGGCATAGACACGGGAAAAAAGTGCATTTCATTTGGTGATGATAACCGACTCCAACCAGGACAGAATAAAAAAAACTGAGTCGAAACCAAGTTTCGATAACACACTGACGAAGAGGAACTCTTTGCCAAACTGGGAACAGAGTCGAAACCAAGTTTCGATAACACACAGACGAAGAGAAACTCTTCGCCAAACTGGGGGAACTCTTTGCCAAACTGGGAAGAAAAAAAAACAGAGTCGAAACCAAGTTTCGAAAACACACTGACGAAGAGGAACTCTTCGCCAAACTGGGAAGGGAAAATCTTCGCCAAACTGGAAATGACACAAAAAATATGAACATAAATTTGCCCCATCGGGGCTAAATATTGGTAGAATTCATAATCAACCACGGATTCAAGTCCCAGCGGGACGAAATATTTTTTCATGTTAGAATTATAAAATCTTAGATTGACGGCTATGCAATCTTCCCAAATCAAAACTACCTTTGTGTTACCTGTCTGACCTTCAATATATGTACTTATGGAAAGCTTAACTCCTCGCCAAACAGAGACTTTTTTTATATTTGTTTTCAATTTATTTATTCTCTAAAACCAAAAACATGGACCAGCTAAAATCAATTTCTGCAATTGCCTTATTGATAACCTTATTTGGATGTGGCGACAAGGAAGCCTCTGTTATTTTTAGTGAACCTCAACCAGTTGAAACAGAAAACTTAAGCCAATTTCCCAAGCGCCTGGTGGGGCAATACCGCAGTCCGGCTGATAATTCAATACTGTCTATTCAGGATAAATTAATTTCAAGAATCTATGACTATGACCAGAGAATTCCTGTGGCCCAACTCGATAGTACCCTCCAACTTTCAGGTGATACCTTAATCGATCTGAAAACAAACGACAAGACAGTTATAACACGAAAAGGCGACACGCTTGTGGTTCATACCCATTACATTGATACCGTATTCCAGATAAACTATGACAATGTAGTTCGAAAATTGAAAGGCCATTACTTTCTCAATGAACGATATGATGAAGGAAGTTGGGAGGTAAAAAAACTAGACCTCTCAAGGGGAAAACTCACCATTGGAAGGATATCCTCAACCCAGGAAATTGAAACATTAAAGGCCATAACTGAAACCCAGAAAGACACCCTCTTTCCATTAAAATTTGTTCTCTCTAAAAAACAGTTTAAAGATTTTATCAAAAAGGATGGGTTTGGGGACAGCGAAACATTCCTGAAGGTTAAGTAATTTGCTCTAAACCATTGTATTTCAGAAATTGAGAACTTCTGTTTTGCAACAAATTGAAATAGAGCGCTATCGCAATCTCCAAAAACAGATTTATTTCCTACTGCTTCTTCTCCCTGGCCTTTTGCATCGGATTTTGCATGGATGAGCCGGCATTTCGGCCTTGTCTTCCACCTTTAAACAATTGAAACCTGGTTGGCATTTCCCGAACCGGCCACATGCCATTTTCTTCGTTTATGTCTGCAGTTTCTTTAAACGGATCCATTTTTATGCTTTCCACTTCTTTATCCTTCATAAAGGTTTTCTTCACCTTTTCTTCGTTTTTACGCCAGATATAGGCTGGAATTCTGTCCACTTCTTTGGTGCCGTCTTTGAAAGTAAATTCCACAATGATTGGCATCACCAATCCACCCAAATTGCTAAAACTGAGTTCATAAAAGTTTTTGTTTACCCATTTGGCTTTTAAGCTATCGCTTTGTTTGTCAGCTGAAACCGGGGCAGCTGCACCTTCACGCATGCGTCTGAACATCGCTTCATCGTCATCTCCACTGCGGTTGAAATAATAAAAATCACGCAAACTGGTGTCCTGGTCCACAGCGAATTTCATATTTTTATCTGCCGCATTTCTTGTTTGACCAAGGTGCTTGAATGGCTGTTTTTTAAAGGCCATTTCATTGCCAGGTGCATCCAGTTTGTACCATTTCACAGTATCAAGGCTAATGTCGACAGCATCGATTCCAAAAAACCAACCCCTCCAAAACCAATCCAAATCAACTGCAGAAGCATCTTCCATGGTTCTGAAAAAATCTCCTGGTTGAGGGTGTTTAAAAGCCCATCTTTTCGAATAGGTTTTGAATGCATAATCAAAAAGTTCACGGCCCATCACCGTTTCTCTTAGAATATTTAAAGCTGTTGCCGGTTTTCCATACGCATTTGCACCAAAGTTGGCAATGTTTTCGGAGTTGGTCATAATGGGTTCCAACTGGTCTTTGGCAAGTCGCATGTAGCCCGTCATCTTGTGGGCAGGTCCTCGGCTGCTTGGATAATTGTTGTCAAATTCCTGTTCGGTCAGGTATTGCACAAAGGTATTTAAACCTTCATCCATCCAGCTCCATTGGCGCTCATCGCTGTTGATAATCATGGGAAAAAAGTTGTGCCCCACTTCATGAATAATAACACCAATCATTCCATATTTGATTGCTTCTGAATAGGTTCCGTCTTTTTCTGCACGACCGTAGTTGAAGCAAATCATTGGGTATTCCATTCCACTGCTCGCTTCTATGCTTTGTGCCACAGGATAGGGATAATCGATTGTGAATTTGCTGTAAGTTCTGATGGTGTGCGCTACTACTTTGGTTGAATATTTTCTGTAAAGTGGATACGCTTCTTTTCCATAAAAGCTCATGCACATAACTTTTTTACCTGCCTGGTTGATTCCCATGGCATCCCAAACAAATTTTCGGCTACTGCCCCAGGCGAAGTCCCGCACATTTTCAGCCTTAAATTCCCAGGTTTTTGTGGCTTTTGATTTGCTTCCACCTTTGTTGTTTTCTTCCGCTTTTTTGGCTTCTTCCAAAGTGACAATTTCAACCGGTTCTTTTGCCGTTTGGGCTTTTTGCCATCTGTCCAATTGGGCTTTGGTTAGAATGGAGTTGTAATTCTGGCCTTCTCCCGTTGCACAAACCTGATGGTCGGCAGGAACGGTCATCCGTACTTTATAATTTCCAAAAGCAAGGGCAAACTCACCCCGACCCGTGAACTGGTGGTTTTGCCAGCCTTGAAAATCAGAATACACGCAAAGTCTTGGAAACCATTGCGACATGGTAAAAATATGGTTGCCATCTTCAGGAAAGAACTCCAGACCTCCTCTTCCGCCAAGTTTCATTCTGTCGATGATGTTGTAATACCATTCTACTTTAAAAACAAATTTTGCCCCCGGCATTAAATCCTTTGGCATGTCTATCCGCATCATGGTTTGGTTGATGGTGTAAGCCAGTTTTTTACCGGAAGCATCAGTCACAGAGACGATTTTATCTCCATAATCCGCCAGAGTGCTTTTGTAATTGAAGTTGTTCAAATCGCCGTCAGACATTTGCCCATTCATCCTGCTTCCATCAAATCTATGGTTATCCGAGTTGGGATCGTGCTCGTTTTCATCGAGTTGCAACCAAATGTATTCGAGTGGACTTGGGCTATTGTTGTGATACGTTACCGTTTCCTTTCCACGCAATTGTAGTTTCTGCTCATCCAGCGTACACTCAATGTCGTAATCTGCCCTTTGCTGCCAATATCTGGGACCGGGAGCGCCACTTGCAGTTCTATATTCGTTGGGTGTAGGAATCAGATAATCAAGCTGTTCAAACTTGTTTCCATGATTAGAACCCGTATGGCGATAGGCTTGTGCAAAAGAAAGACTTTGAATCCCGAAGGCTGCAAAAACAGAAAGGCAGAAAAAAATACGCATGGGGCAAATATATAAGAGTTTCGCGAGTTGTGATTTCAACTTGCCTCAATGAATTGAATTTATGGATAGAACGTCAATTTTAATGATTATTAAATACATCCAAAGCCAAATCTCTTCTTTTTTTAATTTTGGTTGACCTATTTTTGCCGAATGGATATCCAAATCAGATTCAGGTTTTGGACCTTAATTTCATTTCTTTTCATCCTACCTACTTTTGCTATTGCACAAATTAAGGTGGATCAAAATATTGGAATCGATGTAGCAATTTCCAAACTGGTTGGTCAGGGTGTAAGAGTTTCTGATATCAGGGTAAATTGCCCTTCAAATTCCGGAAGACCGTATGGGTATTTCACAGACAACACGGGCACACTTGGCATTTCGGATGGTTTGCTCATGACAACGGGTTCTGCCGCGTTTGCCATCGGGCCAAACAACTCAGCCACAAAAGGCCAAAGCAACAAAAACGAAGTAGAGGATCCGGATTTAAAGGGAATCATCAGTTCAGGGGAAAAACAATTTGATGCCTGTGTCATTGAGTTTAATGTAGAAGTTTTTTCTGATACTTTAACTTTTGATTATGTATTTGGCTCAGAAGAATACCTGGAGTTTATCAAGGATTTTCATGATGTTTTTGGATTCTTCATTTCAGGTCCAGGCATTTCCGGAAAAGTGAATCTGGCAACTGTGCCGGGAACCAGTGACCCGGTTTCTGTTAAAAATATCAACAACGCGAATAACAGTCAATATTACCTTGACAATGGAACGGGTTCAACGCCGTTTGACAATTTATTTTTACAATATGATGGTTTTACGCGAAGACTGGAATCGAAAATTGCCGTTCGGCCTTGCCAGATATATGCCTTAAAACTGGCCATTTGTGATGTAAAAGATGATATTTATGATGCAGGAATTTTCATTGCCGGAAGAAGTTTAAGAACCAAGGCGCCCAAATTGAGCATCCGGTATGAACATCCGAAATTCCCGACAGCCATTGAAGGTTGCAATGGTGTTTTCGTAAAAGTAACCCGCCAAAGCCAGATTAATCTGCCCATCACCTTCAATCTCACATATTCGGGTACGGCACTTCAAAGTCAGGATTATACCAAAGGACCCGATTCTTTGGTTTTTTCTCCCGGCCAGATTGAACAGGAATTTTTCATTTCCATCGATGCTGACAATTTGAATGATGACAATGAAACCATATCAATCGACCTAATCAATCCATGTCCAGGGTTACCCTCTGTGGATAAAATCAACATTCCAATAAGAGAAACTTTTCCATATGAAGAGCCAGGTGGAGCCATTTGTCTTGGAGATTCCATTCAATTGAATAAAAATCCAAAACCTGGATTTACATACAAATGGAGCCCTTTTGAAGATTTAAGTTGTTCGAATTGCCTTTCGCCCTGGGCCAAACCACCAGCAACCAAAAACTATTTTAGCGAAATTATAGATGTAGAAAGTGGTTGCAAAGCGGCTGATTCATTGAAAATAGAAGTTGAGAAAAAACCGGTTGCCGATTTCGGCTTTGAATCCAACGAAAATTACACGTCTCTTGATGTTTTCTTTAAAAACAAATCAACGCTTGCCAATGCATACAATTGGGACTTCGGGGATGGAAATTTAAGCATAGAAAAAGATCCATTTCACGTTTATAAAGCTGAATTTGAAAGAGACACATTGACTTATTTTATAAGCCTGGAAGCAAAAAATATTCTGGTCGGATGTGCGGATACGGCATCTGGAATTGTAAAAATTGGTTCTCCTCTTTTTATTCCCAACCTGATAATCAGTAATAACCAGGGACTGAATGAATCATTTTTCATCAAAGGAATCAATCCCGGAAAATGGAATCTGGAGGTTTATAACCGCATGGGAAAACTGGTCCACGAGGACAAATTGTATAACCTGGACTGGAAAGCAGAAAATGTTGGACCCGGGGTCTATTTTTTCAAGCTTAGCAATATCCCCGGAGATAGGGTTTATACCGGCTGGATTCAGGTTTTAAAGTAAATCGGCCAATTTCAAATTTCACAAAACGACAATTGAAAACCTGTTTCATACAATGTATCCAATTATCTTTGCGTCGGAAAAACCTTAAATAATTAATATAACACATTATATTTCATTTAATTATACAAAATTTACAATGTCACTGAAAGTAAAAATTGATGCCGCAATAAAAACTGCCATGCTAGCCAAAGACCAGGGGAAACTATTGGCCTTGAGAAGCATTAAATCTCTCATCTTATTGGAAGAAACCAAAGAAGGCGTAAATGGTCAATTGTCAGAAGAGGCTGAAATGAAGTTGTTGAATAAGGCAGCTAAGCAAAGAAGAGATTCTCTTGAGATTTTTAAAACCCAGGGCCGGTCAGATTTGGCAGAAAAAGAGCAGCTGGAACTAGGGTATATTGAAGAATTCCTTCCAAAGCAATTGAGTGCTGAAGAACTGGAAATCAAGGTAAAAGAAATCATTGCCCAGGTTGGAGCTTCAGGACCGGGAGATATGGGCAAAGTCATGGGTGGAGCAAAAGCGCTCGCAGGTCTTGCGGATGGAAAGGCCATTTCAGACATTGTGAAAAGATTATTGGCTGGCGGATAGTTTGCGACTTTGAATCCCATTGACATTGGTTTGGCCTTGTTTTTAGCCTATGGCATTTACCAGGGGTACAAAACGGGCTTTGTTTTGGTATTATTGAATACCATGGCCCTCGTGGCTGCAATCGTTGTTGGATTTAAGTTTCTGGCTGAGGCAAGTGTTGTCATTGACAAATATCTGCATATTGGAAAAACCATTTTACCATTTGCCGCATTTTTTGCTCTGGCAGTCGGTACTTTTCTTTTTATGAAATGGTTTGCCGGTATTGCGTCAAAAACACTGAAATCTACACTTTTGGGACCAGTAGACAAAACAGCCGGTGCAATTTTTGGCTTGTTTAAGATGGCATTTTTATTGAGCTCCATTGCTTTGGGGCTTAACTTATTGGGGGTAGATGTAAAAACACCGGGTGATGAAAAGTTAATAATATTGCCTGCACTTCTAAAATTAAGCCCCATGTGTTTAAAATTACTTGCACCCTTATTGCCATTTCTCAATAAGTTTTTAAAGGAAAATAAACCGTTTTGAGTCTGGCTTTCAAAATCTTAGAATTTTTACTGGGCTGATTTTTACAAGACATTTTTTCATTTTTAAATTATCAATTTGTAAAATATCAGTTATTAACCACATTTTGCGTTTCTAAATTCAGAATTAAATAATGGCAAGTCAATCCATTTGGAGAAAAAAACCAATTTCCGCCTATCTGGCCGATTCAAAAAAAAGTGATTTAAAAAGAGTATTAACCCGCTGGGGATTAACATCATTGGGCATTGGCGCCATCATCGGTGGAGGGATTTTTACCTTAACCGGAATAGCAGCACACGATTTTGCAGGTCCGGCTCTTGCAATTTCTTTTGTAATTGCTGGAGTAGGTTGTCTTTTCGCATCGCTTTGCTATGCAGAATTTGCGTCAGTCCTACCAGTAGAAGGCTCGGCTTACGCTTACGCTTACGGAACTGTTGGTGAGTTTTTTGCGTGGTTTATAGGTTGGAACCTTATTTTGGAATACATGATGGGAGCTACAACTGTGGCAGTAGCCTGGAGTGGATATTTCGAAAAACTGCTCCATTTAATTGGAATAGATCTACCGATTTGGATTATGAATGATCCCATTACCGCGGCAGCAAAATCAGAAGCGTTAAACCTACCAGCCCCTGGATTTGCTTTTAACCTCCCTGCAATTCTCATTACCATACTGGTAACCAGCATTTTGATTAAGGGAATAAAGGAAGCCGCAAATACAAACAACATTATTGTAATTTTAAAAGTAGCCGTTGTATTGTTTGTAATTATTGTGGGGGCATTTTATGTAAATGTAGAAAACTGGAAACCATTTATTCCAGAGAAAATAGTATTGCCAGATGGTACAAGTAGTTTTGGCTGGGACGGCGTAGTAACTGCCGCCACCATTGTTTTCTTCGCCTATATTGGTTTCGATGCGGTTTCAACCCAGGCAGGAGAGGCAATAAATCCTAAAAAAGATGTTCCATTTGCCATTATTGCTTCCCTGGTAATTTGCACAATTTTATACATTCTTGTTTCACTTGTTTTAACAGGAATGGTTCCTTATCAACAATTGGATCTGAAAGCGCCGGTAGCTTCCGCTTTTGAAGGTGTTGGCGTGACCTGGGCAGTTTTGCTTATTGTGGTGGCCGCAACAGCCGGTTTAACCTCTGTAATGTTGGTAATGATGCTTGGCCAAACCCGGATTTTCCTGGGCATGGCAAAAGACGGATTGATCCCAAAAAGTTTGTTTGGGGCCATTCATCCAATTTATAAAACACCCTATAAATCAACCGTTGTGGTAGGAATCGTAGTTGCAACAGTTGCTGCTTTTACTCCGATTAATAAAGTATCAGAAATGTGTTCTATGGGAACCTTGCTGGCTTTTGCCATGGTTTGTGGGGCTGTTTGGTTGTTGAGGGTAAAAGAGCCGAATCTAGAAAGGCCATATCGGACTCCAATGTTGCCAGTCGTAGCTACCTTGGGAATGGGGTTCAACATATTTTTGATGAGCAAAGTCCGACATGAAACCTGGATTGCTTTCTTAATTTGGGGCACTCTAGGCATCATTGTTTACTTCGTGTACAGCAAAAACGCGAGTAACCTTAATCCGGATAATCAAAACTCAAATGGCAAGTAAGTCATAAAAGGGCGCTGATTTTGAAGTGCTTTGGCAACCCTCGGTGTGCATTCATTCCAAAAATTGCTGAAAATATTCTACGGAAGTTTTCAATCCGTTCAGAAGGCCATGGATAGTGCTTGAAAACGGAGAAAGGAAAGAAATTAAGAAAACGGACCTCATCAAAAAAACCATTTTACGATGAGAGTCATAATAAAATCGGATTTAAAGGATAACAAATATGGAAATACTAGCAGAGATAACGGCAAAATTGGGCTCATCTGATTTTTTGATGGACCTTTCCAACGATACACACCACTGGCAAGCCGATGAACCCGAAGAACTGGGTGGAAAAAATCTTGGACCAAACCCATACGAGTTACTTTTGTCTTCACTTTCAGCCTGCAGCGCCATAACAATGAAAATGTATGCCAACCGAAAAGAATGGCCATTGGAAGGCGTTGAAATCAAATGCGACCTTGTAAAACAGGATGCCGGTTCTCCATCATGGATTGTTAGAAAAATTGAAATTCAAGGACCTTTGGATGAAGATCAAAAGACAAGACTGATTCAGATTGCTGACCTTTGTCCAGTTCACAAAATGCTTAGTTCAGGCGTAAAAATTCAGACTGAATTATTGGCCTAAAGCTAGATGAAGGAATAACTCCTTTGTCTTTTTACTATTATTATTCAAACCTCAAAGCCTCCACAGGATCTAATCTGGAGGCTTTTATTGCTGGGTAAATACCTGAAAAAACACCTACAACCACACAAAGTCCCAATCCCAGCGAAATCCAATTCCAGGGAATGACAAAAGAACCATCACTAAGAAAGACTGAAACGGCATTCCCTGCAGAAATTCCCAAAACAACGCCCAATGCACCTCCAATGAGACAAATTACAATTGCCTCAGTCAAAAACTGAAATCTAATGGTCAAAGGGGTAGCGCCAAGCGCTTTTCTTACCCCAATTTCATGGGTCCGCTCGGTGACAGAAACGAGCATAATGTTCATTAATCCGATGGAAGCACCAAGAAGGGTAATCAGACCAATGCCAAAACCGGCAATTTGAAGACTTCCGGTAACCTCCTCAATTGAACTGGCAAGGGAAGCAGATTGGTTTATTTCAAAAGAATCTTCATTGGCTGGAGGGTCGTGCCTGACCATCCGCATAACGCCCCTGGCTTCATCCATTGTAGAACTTAACAGCATGGGATCTGGTGTAACTGATGTAATTTCATAACTTAGTTCTTTGCCAGCACCCATTTGCTCACCTTTTTTGATAGGCACAACAAAGGCCCTGTCTGCTCCACTCCCATTGGCAACTGAGCCCGTTTTTTTTAACATTCCTATGACTTTAAACAACTGACCCTGCGCCTGAATGATTTTATTAACCGGGCTTTCTCCTAAAAATAAAGTTTGCGAAAGCTCTGGTCCAATTACACAAACGGGCATCCCAAACTCTAATTCTGATGCAGAAAAAGTCCT
>JAIXQU010000139.1 GCA_027485575.1 Cytophagaceae bacterium | reverse complement strand
TGGGTTCCCCGCCAGCGTGACGCAGTCGGGCTGGGATTCCCGTACGGACTACAACAGAAAGCTGCTCTTAAGGCGGCTTTCTTTGTTTTATGCCTGTTTACCCTCTCGTTCTTAAAGCCATGCACGCCTGGTATTCAATTTATGAATGGCAAAAACCAGAATATCAAACCATTGAAATATATTCGCTACAAATCAAACCAGATTTGAACTGAGCCACTTCATTTCTTTAAACTGGCAAATTAAATTGGTCACCATCCCAAAACAATTTTCATTTACTTCGCACCCATCATTTCAAAAAAATGCATCTACTGGAAGGCAAAAAAATTATTGTAGGGATTTGCGGAGGAATTGCTGCCTATAAGATATTAACGCTCATACGCTTATTAAAAAAAGCAGGCGCTGAAGTAAAAGTTATCATGACGCCTTCTGCGGTTGATTTTATTGGAAAATTGACCCCAGCTACACTTTCAGAGGAAGAAATTTATTTGGAAATGTTCAATACTTCCACCGGAGTTTGGACCAACCATGTGGAATTGGGCCTTTGGGCTGACTTGTTTTTAATTGCTCCGGCAACGGCTGGTACAATATCAAAAATGACAAGTGGCCAGGCTGACAATTTATTGATTACTACATATTTGTCTGCCCGTTGTCCTGTTTTTGTTGCACCCGCAATGGATTTGGATATGTGGGCCCATCCCTCTACCCAATCCAATATTAACCTGCTTAAAAACCATCAGGTCCAAATCATTGAACCTGGTACCGGCTCCCTTGCCAGTGGCCTGGAAGGCAAAGGTAGAATGGAAGAGCCTGAGCAAATCTTTAACATTCTGGAGTCCTTTTTTAAATCAGCCCAAACCTTGAAAGGGAAAAAAGTGCTGATAACCCTGGGGCCTACAATGGAGGCAATTGACCCTGTCCGATTTATTTCGAACCACTCGACGGGCAAGATGGGTGCCGAAATCTCTTTAAACCTGGTAAAAAAGGGTGCCGAAGTCTATATTGTTTCCGGTCCCATTAAAGCAGATGTTAAACTTCCGGTTGAGGCCACTATCATCAAGGTCCAATCAGCTGAAGAGATGTATCAGGCATGCCTGAAAATTTTCCCGGAAGCAGATATTACCATTTTGAGTGCTGCAGTCGCAGATTATCGTCCTGAAAAAGCAGAAACTGAGAAAATAAAAAAGAAAGACGACAGCCTGGAAATTCGATTGATAAAAACTACTGATATTGCAGCTTCTTTGGGTCAAAAGAAAAAAAAGGGACAGATACTGGTAGGTTTCGCATTGGAAACCAACAATGAGGTAGCCAATGCAAAATCAAAAATTGAAAGGAAAAATCTGGATGCCATCGTTTTAAACTCTATGAATGACCCTGGTGCAGGCTTCGGATTTGATACCAATAAAATAACGATCATTGATAGAATTGGACAAGAGTTTACCTTTGAGACCAAAACCAAAAAGGAAGTAGCAAATGACATCGTGGAATATGTGGTTAAAAAACTGTTATAAAATTCTCATTCCTGTAATTCTGGGTTTAATTTTCAATTGCAATGCTTTTGGACAGGAGTTGCTTTGTGACGTGCAAATCAACTCCCAGGGCGTGCAAAGTGTGGATAAAAGGGTGATTACAGAAATGCAAAGGGCCATTAAGGACTTTATGAACCAAAGGCGATGGACCAATGATAACTTCAAAGTTGAGGAGAGAATAAAATGCACCATATTCTTAACCTTATCGGGAACAGTAGGAAACTATACAGCAACGGCTCAAATCGTGGCGTCCCGGCCGGTTTATGGAA
This sequence comes from Cytophagaceae bacterium, assembly GCA_027485575.1. Taxonomy (GTDB): domain Bacteria; phylum Bacteroidota; class Bacteroidia; order Cytophagales; family Flexibacteraceae; genus CAMDMI01. Next base: position 21,869 of record JAIXQU010000139.1, on the reverse strand, counting down.
CAAGCTATGAAAGCAGGTTGATTAACTTCCTGGATAAAGACTGGGGCTTCCAATATGTTGAGGGTCAGCCACTGGATTTTCAACCGGGCACATTTACATCCAATTTAACTTCTCTTCTGGCTTATTACGCCTACATAATCATTGGTTTAGATTATGATACTTTTTCAAAATTAGGGGGAAAAAACTACTACAACTTTGCCCAGCAGGTAGGACAAAATGCCACCCAAGGCGGATTGAAGGGCTGGAACCAGTTTGATGGTACCAATACCCGTTATTTCTATCTTGAGAACCTGATGTCTCAGCAATTTGCTGGTTTCAGAGAAGCTTTATATGATTTTTATCGAAAAGGGATGGACAACTATATAGACAAGCCTGAAGATGCAAGGCCCTTGTTGCTGGAAGTTTTAAGAAAACTCAAAATCGCTTTTGACCAACGTCCAACCTCCATTCTTATCAACAGTTATCTGGATATGAAGGCAGACGAATTCATAAATATTTTAAAAGAATCGACCAAGCCAGAACAAAAGCAGGAAGCCTTTACAATCTTAAGCCAAATAGACCCAACCAAGATTGAAAAGTATCAGGGTTTAATTAAGTAGAACCGGTGGAAGGAAAAAACAACCCAAAAGTCATACGCTCCTGGTGCATGTACGACTGGGCAAATTCAGTGTATTCCCTCATTATCACCTCGACACTTTTTCCGGTTTATTATGGAATTGTCGCCAAAAATGATACCGGAGAAAATTTGATTTCTTTTTTTGGTTATCAGATCCTTAACTCGGCTTTGTTCTCTTATGCCATTTCAATTTCCTTTCTGGTTTCCGGGATCTTAAGCCCTTTTTTAAGTTCTATTTCAGATGTCGGTGGCTTGCGAAAGCGATTCCTTTTTGGCTTTTGTGCTTTGGGTTCAGTTTCATGTGTGGCTCTATTCGGTTTTAACCATTCCAACATTGAATTTGGCATTCTTACCTTTATTCTGGCTGCCATAGGATATAGTGGAAGCATTGTCTTTTATAATTCGTTTTTGCCCGATATAGCAACTCCAGACCAGTACGCGAGAGTAAGTGCCAAAGGCTTTTCAATCGGATATCTGGGTTCTGTTCTCTTATTGATCACCGTTTTATCCCCGCTTTTCTTTCCTGCCGTCCCTTTCTTCAAAGGTTTAAATTTTGAAAAAATATCTAAAATAGGGTTTTTACTAACAGGCGGTTGGTGGTTCGTTTTTGGTTATTTTTCAATAAAAGGTTTGCCAGGGACAATTGAAAAAGAGTCGTATAAAATCAATTTTCATTCAATAAAAAACAGGCTGAAATCTGCTTTAAATATCGTTTCAAACATTCAGGGACTCAACTGGTTCCTGGTTGGTTTTTTTTGTATAAACACTGGTGTTCAAACTGTTATGTATATGGCAGCTATTTTTGGGGATATTGAGTTGCATCTTGCTTCAGAGAAATTAATTGTCACAATTTTGATTCTTCAAATCGTGGCCATATTTGGCGCACGCATTTTTTCATTTATCTGCGAAAAAAGTTCTTCAAAAACCACCCTTTTATTGGCCTGCCTTCTTTGGATTGTTGTCTGCCTATCTGCCTATTTTGTAAAAACTGACCTTCAGTTTTTTGGTGTGGCTGCTTTGGTCGGCCTGGTTATGGGGGGAAGCCAATCTTTGCTTCGAAGTACATTCACGCATTTTTTACCAAATGAAGAACACGGCAAATCGGCCATGTTTGGGTTATTTGACCTTTTGGATAAATTTTCGATCGTGTTGGGCACTTTTGCTTTTGGCCTAACCAATCAAATAACGGGTAGCATGCGAGTTTCTGCGCTGGTACTTATTGCTTTCTTTTTGGTTGGCGCCTGGTTTATCAATAAAATTCAAACCAGATTATCGGTTTAGAAAAAATCAGGGGCTAACACTCTGGACTCTGAATCAAGGGTTTAACCGCAAAGGTTCTTCTGTGAATTGGGGAAAAACCCAGTTTTTCAATCGCTCTTCGATGGGCCAAAGTTGGGTAGCCTTTGTTCCGTTCCCAGCCATATCCTGGATATTGAATGGCATAATTATCCATGAGCCGGTCTCTTTCTGTTTTAGCCAGAATAGAAGCAGCAGCGATACTGGCAAACCTTGCATCACCTTTTACAAAACATTGATGCGGAATAAATGGATAGTTTTTAAACCGATTTCCATCAACAAGGATGATATCGGGCCTGATTCTTAATTGATCAATGGCTTTGTGCATAGCCAAAATAGAAGCATTCAAAATATTGAACTGGTCAATTTCCTCATGACTACAAACACCTATTGCCCAACCAATTGCCTCATTCTTAATTTCCGTTTCAAGCGAAATTCGGGTATTTTCATTTAGCTTTTTCGAATCATTTATTCCAATGATAGAAAATTCTCTTGGCAAAACCACGGCAGCAGCCACAACAGGTCCTGCCAAAGGGCCACGACCTGCTTCGTCGCAACCTACTTCTATGTATGGAGGTTCAGTAAAAAACCTTGTCATTTCACTTTAGTGTATCCGATTCAACCAGTTGCTTTATCCTTTTTAGAGCGATCTGGTTCTCTTTATTCAAAATGGAAGATTCAATACTTTTCTTTTCAAAAGTGGTTAAATGCCACGAAAGCGATGCTCTTTCCTCATTTTTTCCCTCCTCAGGATTTGCCAAAAGGTCAGTCTGAGATAAATATTGAAATGTAACTACCTCTAATGGAACTGAAAGGGATCCAGTTAGGTACTGCTCCTGCATGTCATTGTTTTGGTCTTGATTTCTTGCCCAATTGGCATATACCGAACCAACAGGATTTGCCAGTCTGGAAAACCAGGAATCGTTGTTTCGCTTTTTAAATGGCCGCTCCTTTGGTGTATCTCTGATGCAAACCAAAACAGCTCCGGAAGTTTCCTGTTCTATCCATTTTTGAAAGGTATGGATAAAATTTAATGCATCGCTCACCCCAAAATTATCTGAAAGACCCCCATCCATAACTTCAATAGAGGGTTTTGTTGGAAGTGTTACATTTGGAGTGATATAGGGAAAGGTTGCATTCATCCGTAAGGCTGAACAGAAATTGAGCCGCATGGCATCGCAACTGTCAAAAAACCTGGAAAGTTCGATTCCCTTCATCAATTTGAATTCCGGAGTTGAATTCCTGTTTGATTTATCCCAGGTCATATAGGAGATTGGCTGGGGAGAAATATATAGCTTTCGTCCATCGTTAACTATCACAGGAGCGATTATCATCATCGGGATAATGGCTTCTCTTTCAGGATTTTTATAGTGGTAAAGGTTTTTTTGCAAAGCAAAATTCAGATTCTTATTCAGGGTTTGTTCAAATACCAAACCTCTATCGGAGTTGTACTCGTATTTTCCATCATGAAACTTTTTCAGTCTGACCACTATGTCATTGGTTATCAATGAAAAGACCACAGGATTCAATATGTCTTTCGAAATATTATCAATATACTTTCGCTCAAAATAATCTACATTTTTTGAAACCCTGTTTTGTAAATACAATTCCCGGTAGTAGGCAGCCCCAAGCAAGCCCCCTGAGGCACCAGTAATTAAAGCGGTTCTGTTCAACAATTGACTTTTAAGAACGCTGTCTACGTATTGTAACGTACGCATAGTCCAGGTTGCAGACCGGATTCCACCACCACTGGTACAGATAAAAAGCATTTTGGGTTTGCTTTTTTGAGATTTGGCTTTCCACTTTTCCAGTATTGAAATGGTCTGAAGAGAATCTGCACTAAACAGCGCATCACTTGCTTCATTTTTAACCTTTTCATTGTTGTAAGAAACTTGTTTGCTATAGTCAAGGCCAAAAGCCTGATAGGTTCTATTCAAAATTCCCAATGAAAAAAGAATATTTATCAATATAGTAATCCCTAAAAAAATAGTCATGCTCCAGCCCCTTAACCAAAAACTGATGGCACCAATAATCATTAAAATAAATCCAAAAAAGAGGAAAATACTTGCTCCTGCGGGTATTTGAAAAATAGCCGCCTCGCTAAAAAAGCCAAGAAGAAGCAATAGAAATATGGTAATCAACTCCAAAACCACGGCTGATAAGTGGTTAGAACTAAAGATTCCAGTTCCGGACTGAAATTTAACAGGGTGGATTTGTGGTCTGGCAACTGTTGACTCTATAGAAAAATCACTGGATAAAAAATGCCCTACTTTTTGACCAGATCCTCTTTGAATTCTCATTCTTTTCCAAATGGAAAGTCGGTAAAGGCTTAAATTCCGAAGTCGCTGATCAATATTTTTTGAAAACATCAACAACTTGGTGCTCTGTATAATTTTAAAATAAAAAAAAGCAAAAAATTGAACCCATAAAAAGCCACCAACAAATGCCATAGATTCTAAAAAGGCATCAAATGGTTCTTCCAGGCCTCTCTCCACTTGAAACTTCCAAAAACATCGGCAGAAAACAAAAATGAAAAGAATTGGAAGGAGGCTGTTGTTGATAATATACCTGAAAATGGCATTTTTTACCCCAATCAGAAATCTGAATCGCTCAGAATCAAGAATATAGCAAGTGATTTGAAAAGAGGCATTAAAAATCCCAAAACCTAAACCGAGGATAAAAAGGCTTCTGCCATTCACCTTCCCCTGGTATTCAGGGTCCAGAAAAAGGTAGGGAATCCCAAATAATTTTCCCCAATCCAAAAGCAAAAAACCAAAAAGAAGGATCCATAGCAAAATGATAACCTGATTCTTTTTAAAGTTCAAAAGCAAAAGCTGAACTGGAAAAGAAAGCCAGATTTTTTTCCCCAAATTTTTTAACCTATTGAAAATCAATTTTTTGGATTTTGTTTTGGCGAATCAATTTTTACACAAGGTTATAAACACAAAAGCAATATGTTACTGATTTTTGCCATAAATCTTACAGATGAGGCTGAATTCTTTTTTCAGGTAAATTAAGGAACAAACAATTTGTAAATTTCATAAAATCTAAAACCATGGAAAATCCAGCCATTGTCTATTTATATCTTTATGTTGCCTTGGCAAATAAGAATTTTTCTCAATCTAAAATGGATCTCATTTTAGAAAAGCTAAAACTAAACCCTTCATTCATGGGATTAAACACCGATGATTTTGTGGAAGATGTTTACAATAATTTCATCAAACTGCCCTTTGCTTCGGTGTTTACCTATCTGGAAAATTATTTGTCAGAAATTCAGCTAACTGAACTGGAAAGAACATCTGTGATTCATGACCTGGAAGAAATCATGGAAGCAGATGGAGTGATAAAAAAAGAAGAATTGCTAGCCTTTCAAAGGATAAAAAAATACCTCCTTACTGACAATTCAAAACCGGTTAAAATAAGGGCCTAATATCCAGCGACCATTATTTCCATTTTACCTTTTGCCTTGATAACTGCCTGAATTCCAAGAGGTGTAACTAAAATTGACTGTGGTGTAAGCTCATTTAGCTTTCCGTTCAGGTTTATATTCTTATTCATTTTGTTTCCTGCAAGATTTTCCTGAATCAATTTTTTACCTTCTTCGAGTTGACTTGCTACAGAAATAGAGAAATAAGGTTCCATCATTTTTAAAAATTTGTCATGAGCCAGCCAATTTGCAGTCTTTGCCAATTTATTCTTGGTATCCAGCTCAAAATCCAGATTCTGAATTTTAATACTGGTAGAAGGTGCATCGTAAAATGGCTTTCCCTTTAAATATACTTTACCATTTAATGCACCCGTTAAATTGGTGGCCACAATAATTTCTTCACCCTGTCCATAAATATCAATATCAACAACCGTTATTTTATACTTACCATCCTTAAATTCATAAGTTTTTCCTCCCGTTTGATCCATGGCAATTTTTTTAAGGGTAGGAAAAGGAATTTCGGTAATCATTCCTACTTCAAATTTTTCATCCAGTTTGTCCTGGATTCTTAAAGCTGGAAGTGTCGCCATTACTGCACTTGTAGGCTTGTTTCCCAAAAAAGTTTCAGTTACTGCCGTCATCCCAATGCCTACCCTTACATTTCTGCCTTTGTTTGAAATTGGGGTCATCAGGATATCCTGAGGAGTAACTTTGAGCCAGGCCTGATAAGCCTCGTTAATCAAAAAAGGTTCCTGAACTGCTTTCCAGGCTGTTTCTACCTGAGGTTTAAGATTAATTTTACCAACTTCACCATCAACTGTTTTTACAACATTGGGCAGTTCACGGTCCATTATCTTCTCTATGATGGAGGTAATTGGCAATTCAAAAAAACCAATTTTCACCTTGGGTTCACTTATCCATTTGTAACCATTTGGTGTGGTGGAAGTATTGATTTTCCAGTTCTGGTCGATACTGAGTCGGGTAAGAAAACTCAAATCAAGATCAAACTGGGTGTCTTCATACTTGGAAACTGAAAGTCCGAATTTCTCAACCTTCCAGCCAGCCTTTGCATAGATATTAACAGGGACTTTTATGTTAAAAAGATTTCCGCCCTTTGCTTCTATTGCCAAAGGAAGTCTTTTAGAAACTTTTAGAATCAGATTATCGCCTCCATTATTATCAAGAGAATTGTCCTCGAACAAAACCGCTCCCAATTGTTCATTTATCTTCCTTTCCACATCATTTAATGAAATTTCAATGGGAATATTCAAACTCGAAGTTTCTTTAACTTTTTGAACCCCGGTTTGATACACTGCAGGAGGCGCAACTGCAAAAAATGGCTTTTTGGAAGAGCAAAACTGAAAAAAAACTAGAACAGAAACGATTGAAATTCTGGAGAGAAACTCCTTAAAACTGGTCATAATAAATTCGAAAGAACCGCAAAACTAATGGAAAAGCCTGTTAGCCTCCTAAACAGATTGTGTCTGGCTCCAGTTCAGGAATGAATATCCTGGTTTTCAATTATGCAAATTCCATTCTTTTTTGAGAATAATGCCGTCACCAATGTCCTGGCGACAGATTCTGCTGAAACAGCTTTTATTGACTTTGGGAACAAAAAGTTCAGATTTCTGAAAAGAAACTGGCCAATCCTTTCTCCTGGCCTGCTTTCTTTTCTTTCTCCCAATAAAAGTGCGGGTCTGACCACGACAGTTTTTTCAAAACCGAGCTCAATTAACCTTTTCTCCAGGTCCCCTTTGGCCCGGTTGTAAAAGATAAACGACTTTGTATTTGCGCCCTTTGCAGAAACATTAATAACTTGCTGAACGCCTGCATCTTTTGCCAATAGCGCCATTTGAAATGGTATTTCTACATCTGTTTTGAAAAATGCCGCCTCGCTCCCAGCTTTTGCTATTGTTGTTCCAATAGCCATAATAAGGGCATCGGCACCAGGGAGGGATGCTGGTGGCAAATCCCCAATAACCCATTGTAATTTTGGTGCAGAAATCGCCTGTTTCTGCCTGGCAAATGCGATAACAGATTCTATTTGAGGTTCTTTGAGTAAAATCTCAAGAACTTTTCCTCCAACCAAACCAGTTGCTCCAGCCAGAATAACCTTCATCTATATCGGGTAGATCAACAAAATGAATTAACCAGTTCCACTCTTCTGGCATGGTTGCCACCTTCAAATTTGGCATTTAAAAAGGCTTCGATCATTTTCCATGCATAGTCTGGTGCCGTGAAACGAGATCCCAAACAAATGATCTGGGCATCATTGTGTTGTCTGAGCAATGCTGCTATTTCGGTATTCCATGCCAAACCTGCACGTATGCCTGAAAATTTATTTGCGGCAATCACCATGCCTTCGCCACTGCCACAAACTAAGATTCCCAACTCAGCCTTTTTCTCCTGAATCGCCTGGCTTACTTTCTCTGCAAAGTTCGGGTAGTCAACCGATTCCTGGGAAAAACAACCAACATCTTCAAATGAGAATGAATGGTCGTTTAATCTTGTTTTGAGGTATTCTTTAAGGATGAAACCTGCATGGTCAGCGCCTATATAAATTGGAAGCATGTTTTCGATTTTATGGCTACAAGGTTGTAAAAAAATCTAACCCAATCCAAACAAAAAAGCCCCAAAATTGGGGCTAAAAAAAATGTCATTTTATATTAAAACCCGCCCCTGAACTTATAGGTTTGGGCTACTTTGTCTATGGCAACAATGTAAGCACCAATTCTAAGGGTGGTATCATGCTTTTGAGATGTATTGTATACTTTATCAAAAGCTTCTTTCAGAATCCTGTCGCTTCGCCTTTGAACACGATCCAATCCCCATTTGTATCCCAACCGGTTCTGGACCCACTCAAAATATGAAACCGTCACTCCACCTGAATTGGCAAGAATATCAGGTACAGCCATAATTCCTTTATCCTGGATAACAGAATCAGCTTTGGCTGAAGTTGGTCCATTTGCACCTTCTACAATCAGGCGACAACGAAGACTATTTACATTTTCATGGGTAATTACATCTTCTTTGGCCGCAGGAACAAGCACATCAACTTCAAGGGCCAGAAGCTCTTCATTTGTTATCAATTGGGCGTTTTTATAGCCTTCCATTGACATATTATTTGCATCCCGATAGGCAATTGCCTCCTCAATGTTGATTCCATTTTCATTGAAATAAGCTCCGGAAACATCACTAATTCCTAAAATTTTAACGCCTCTTTCATGCAAAAGTTTGGCAGAAATAGAACCAACATTTCCAAAACCCTGCACTGCACAAGTGGCTTTGAAAGGATTGATTTTCAATTTTTCCATCGCAGCAAAAGCAGAAACCATCACACCTCTACCCGTTGCTTCCACCCGTCCAACAGAACCTCCAAGAACCAAAGGCTTTCCGGTTACCACGGCAGTGATTGTCGTTCCATGGGCTTTTGAATATTCATCCATCAACCAGGCCATTTCTCTTTGGCTGGTGCCCATATCCGGTGCTGGAATATCTTTATCTGGTCCAAAAACATCGAGCAATGCCATGGTATAGGCTCTGGTTAATCTCTCGATTTCACCTGCTGACATACTCCTTGGATCACAGGTTATGCCACCTTTTGCTCCCCCATAAGGGATATCAACAACTGCGCATTTCCATGTCATCCATGCAGCCAGCGCTTTTACTTCATCAATGTTAACATCCATTGCATATCGGATTCCTCCTTTGGAAGGACCGAGGATATTGGAGTGAATAACCCTGTAACCTTCAAAAACCTTTACCTGACCATTGTCCATGGTAACGGGCAAAGCAACAATAACCTGCTTTGTCGGGGTTTTTAAAACATTATAGGTAGATGGATCAAGTCCAAGAATTTGTGCCGCAACATCAAATCTCGACATCATTGATTCAAATGGATTTTCTTTGTCCTGAATAGGAGCGGGTTCTATATAAGAAGCCATTAATTCTAAAATTTGGTGGTTATAGGCCGCAAAACTAGTTTAATTCCTGAAATTAAAGAATGAGAAATCAGTTATCCCACAATTAGCTGCTGACCTGGTTTTATATTTTTATTTTTCAAGTTGTTGATTCTCATTAAATCTTTAATGGTCAACTTCGTGAATTTCTTTGTTATAGAATATAAGGTATCCCCTTTTTGGACAAGATACATTTTTGATATCTCAACATGTTTTGATTTTGCTTCTTTAAAAACGTGCTTCTGAATCTTCTTTTCAGCTTTTTGGGTTTCCGCAAGAGAATTTACTTTTAATGTCGAATCAAGCTGGTTTTCTGAAACACAATCAGTTTCATTGGAACAAGAAACTCTTAAGACCTGCCCGAACTTAAGAATGTCAGAATTTAAATGGTTGAGTTCTTTAAGTTGTGAAATGGAAAGTCCGTAACTTTTGGCAATGGAAAATAACCTGTCACCTTTTTTTACTGTATACTCTTTAACAGGTTGATTTACAATCAATATTGGAGTTGGTTCAGCATTGCTTTTTTTGCCGTTTTCAAAATTCGAATCAATCGCCTCTTTGTCTTTTTTTAGAATAAGAACCTGACCCTCTGAAATTTTAGAAGAGGCTAAATTGTTAAGTTTTTTTATAGAAGAAGTCGTCAGTCCATATCGAATGGCAACCTGATATAATTTTTCACCTTTGGATACAATATGTTGTTCTGCATTTCGGTCTTGTTCTGAAAGTGTATTTCCAGTTGTGGCTAAAACAGATGCCTTTGTATCCTTGGTTGAAGAAACTTCTGCTTTCTGCACCTGAGTTAAAGAGTATATCTTCAGTTTTGTTGCCTTTCTTAATTTGTCGGATTTAATGTTATTCCACTTTTGAATTGTGGCCAGGTCAACATTATACCTATCGGCTATTTCTCCCAGCTTTTCGCCTTTTTTGGCATTATAATATTTGTAAACACCCAATCCTCTTTCGGATGGCGTTGAGATTTCAAATTTGGTAACTGCGGCTGAATCAATAAATCTGTCAAGATTCGCTGAAAGGAAGGGGGAATGAGAAGAAGGAACCAATAATGGAAAACGACTGGAAGAAGGGTAGATTTTTGATTTTAAGCTGGGATTATGGTGGTGCAATGCTTGCTTTGGGAGTCCTAAAATTTCACCTAACTTAACAATATCTACATTTTTCTGAATTTGAAAAGTATCCAAAGCTGTCGTGGCTAAAACGCTATCCAAATCGGCCTTGATGTTGTGCTCAAGCGCAAAATTCATTGTATAAACTACAGCATGAAATTGTGGTACATATGACCTGGTCTCCTGAGGTAAAAAGTTATAAATCTCCCAAAAACCTCTTCCGCCAGATTTCCGCATCGCCTTCATTACATTTCCAGGTCCACAGTTGTAGGCAGCTAAGGCAAGCTCCCAATCATTAAACATCCCGTAAAGATATTTTAAGAATTTACAAGCGGCTTCAGTTGCCAAATATGGATTCTGACGCTCATCAATAAATTGTGTATTGGCCAAATAAAAATCCGAACCCGTACCCGGCATAAATTGCCAAAGTCCTACCGCTCCCGCTTTGGATCTCGCTTTAAAATTCAGACCAGATTCAACGATTGAAAGGTACTTCAGGGCATCTGGCATTTGATGCTTTTTCAGATAATATTCAAAAATAGGGAAGTAATAATTCTTCCTTTCAAGCATCGTTTGGGTATAATTTCGCTTTCTAACCGTGAAAAAATGAATAAAACCACAAACTGATTTATTAATTACCAGTGGGACATCGAGCTCTAAGCAAGAAGCTCTGTCTTCAATGGTCTCCATATCCACAGAAGGAACTATCTTGGCATATAAGGTATCGATTTCAGAATTGAGATGGGGATCAAGGAGCAATTCATGAGGCTCATGACTACCCTGTAACTCATTGATATTTAAAGAATCCTGTCTAATTTGGGCTTCTACCCTATTTGGAATTGTTATGATTCCATTCAATAGAATCAAAAGCCCCCAAAAGCATTTTTGATTTGAAATCATAGTTACACCTGTTGAACAATACAAATTCATAATACTGCGGCAAGTTATGCATTCTACTTCCTCATTGCAATATGATGTAAGACTGAGTATTTGTTTACTGGAAAAAGAAATTGAAACCCTTTAAAATCAAACCTGTTTTTTTCTGTTTTTCTGGTAATCTTCAAAAACAAAATCACCTAGTCCGTCCAGGCCAGAATAGTAAGCTCTTCCATGGTTTGTAGCCGTAAATTCCTGCACAAATTCCTGTAAATAAGGGTCTGTTGCAATCATAAATGTGGTGATAGGAATCTTAAGTTTTCTACACTGAGCAGCCAGATTTAAGGTCTTTTTTAAAATTTTTGGGTCGAGGCCAAAACTGTTTTTATAGTAACGAATACCCTCTTTCAGACATGTGGGTTTTCCATCTGTTATCATAAAAATCTGCTTGTTTTTATTTTTTTTCCTCCTCAAAAGATCCATTGCAAGCTCTAATCCGGCTACCGTATTTGTGTGGTATGGTCCAACCTGAAGATAAGGCAAATCCTTAATTTGAACCTGCCAGGCATCATTTCCAAAAACCAAAATATCCAGCGTATCTTTTGGGAACCTTGTCGTGATGAGTTCTGCCAAGGCCATCGCCACTTTTTTTGCCGGAGTGATTCTATCTTCACCATATAAAATCATAGAGTGAGAAATATCAATCATCAAGACAGTAGATGTCTGGGCTTTGTATTCTGATTCACGAATTTCAAGGTCATTTTCGGTCAGGATGAAATTATCTATTCCATTGTTAATCTGGGCATTGCGAATAGATTCTGCAAAAACTATATTTTCAGGTGAGTCGCCAAATGAATATTTTTTGGTCTCTGTAGCCGATTCATCGCCCTTTCCTGTTTTTCTTGTTTGGTGATTTCCAACACTTGATTTCCGAAGTTTTCCAAAAACATCTTCAAGAGATTTTTTTCTTAAAGCACCTTCTGATTTTGGAGTCATCGAAAGCCCCCCATCACCCGGTTTTTCTTCAATATATCCTTTGGATTTTAAATCCTCGTAAAAGTCACCAATTCCATATTCCGGCCCGGTAAGATTATGTTGTTTATCTAAGCTTGTTAACCATGCCATTGCCTGTGAAACATCCCCGGAAGCAATATTCAATAATTGAAGAAAAATTTTAAGCAAATCTTCAAAATTGGCTTTCTGATTTTTTTTGGTAGGTTTAAACAGGGAGAATTCCAGTCCTTTCATAATAAAGTAAAGCTAAAAGATGATTTGTTTAAACCCATTCCGGGACTGAAGGTTTTTTCTTTATCCTTCGAAAAACTCCTAATTGATATTTCCCCAGTTTAATCCTCTCCTATCAATCAGGCTGGAAGAATCCCAGTTGGGTTTACTTTTAGAAATCTCAAAATTGGGCAAGGTTAAAGAAAGAAGTTTTCTGGCGTTTTCAATTTCGGGAAAGTCCTTTACATGTTCCAAAGCTGCTATCTTTATGAATCTGGAAAGATATATGGATCTCGAAAGAAGAATCTGTTGTTTTGATTCTATCACAAGCCTCATTTCACAGAGCTTTGAAAGTTGGCTCATTACCACTTTAGATTGAAAAATAAAATTTTCCTCTTTCATCCGTAAACTTTGTTATTCAAAGATATTACAATTTCAAGTGAATTTCCAAATGGTCATTCCACATTGGTTACTCTGATTAAAAACTTTAGGCATGTACTTGCGGGAATCTTTCCTTGAATCGTATTCCCATATCCAAGGCCGGAAGGACAATACAAATAGCCCTCCTCGCCATTTCTAAACAGCAAAATTCCCTCTTTCCATGCTTTGATCACATTGCTTTTTTCGGGATTAAATTTGAAGGCTGTGGCCGAAGTAACGTTTTCTTCAATCAGGGTCTCATTCAATAACCTAAGCTCATAGCGGGTGAAAACCACGTCTTTAGCAACAATTAGCATGTTGCCTGAAACCGGTTTTGTTATCCTGTAATAGAGCCCGGAACTTGTTTTTGTAACTAAATCTGTAAGTCCGTTGGTTTTGAAATAATCGACCAAAAGGCTGTCATCTTTAATGGCTTGTTTGGCAGAATCAAAAACTGGAAGAGCATCAATATTGTTCTTTTTGCAACCAATGGACACCATTAAAACCATGAGGAATAGGATACCAAAACTAAAATTAGATTTCTTGTCTGAACTCATTTATCCGGCTTGTACTTGCAAAAATTTACGGGTCAAAAATACGACGGAAATCAAAACTAATTTCATTTTTAGGTAAAATACCGGGTAATTATTAATCCCAGGACGGAACAAAAATTTTGCACATCCTTAAATCTGAAGGAAAGTCATAAAAATACAAAACTGATGTTGTTCTTTTTACAATGTTACTTTAAGTTTGGGGCCTTGTCTAACTCTATACCAGGTATTTGATTTGGCAATCCATATTTTTCTAAAATCATTTTTAAGCCGAACAAAAATTTCTTTGTTGGTTCCTGCTTTTCTGATTGCTCTAGCATTTGGATCCTGCAAGGGAAACAAGCAAATTTCTGGTCCGAATGAAAAACAAAAAGTAGGCTGGCTCGCAAGAATTTTTGGGAAAGGAAAAAATAAAAGCAACACAGGCTCAATTAAATATGCAACCAAAGAGGTTGAAAAAATAATTAAAACGGCAAGGTCATATAAAGGAACTCCACACAGAGATGGAGGTATGAATAGAATGGGCATTGATTGTTCTGCACTTATTATGATTTCGTTCGAAAGTGCCGGGTTGAAAATTCCACGAACCTCAAGTCAACAAAGTCAAATTGGAAAACCAATAGGGAAAGAAAATATAAGACCTGGAGACCTTGTCTTTTTCTCTGATAAAAAAATTGGAAAAGGAATTACCCATGTTGGACTGGTGACCGAAACCCAAAAAGGAGAGATAAAATTTATCCATACTTCTTCCCGTTTGGGGGTTACAGAGAATCTTCTTTCTACAGATTATTTCAATAAAACTTTCACAAAAGCCGTTAGACCATTTTAGGTTTTCATTTTTAACATCATGCAAAAGGTTGGCTTTTTTTTAATCTCCGTTCTTTCCTTTTTTTTAAATAAATCAGGACTTTATGGACAAAACAAAATTGAAACATCCAAGGCAGTTGGAAATTTTTCTAATGGAGTAAAAGAAGGAGAATGGAAGATTTTTTACCCAAATGGGAATTTAATGGCCATTGAGTTTTATACGGAAGGAGAACTCAATGGAAAAATCACAAACTACTATCCTGACGGTAAGATTTCAGCCATCGAAACCTGGATAAAGGACTTACAGGAAGATACTTCAAAGTATTTTCATCCGAATGGTCAGCTGTTCAGAATCGGAATCTATGAAGGTGGCGTTTACCAACAGGAATGGAAAACCTATTTTGAAACCGGAAAACTTTCCCAAAAAGTTTATTATTTGGATGGACTACCAGAAGGAAAAACGATAAACTGGTTTGAATCGGGAAACATTCAGGAAGAAGGCAGTTTTAAAAATGGGAAAAAAGATGGACAGTTTATCTCCTATTTTGAAAATAAAAACAAATCTATTCAACTGATTTCTACATACTTAAATGACGAAAAATCGGGAGTTTGGATTTATTTTAAGCCAAACGGAAGGATTAAAGAATTGGTCCGCTATTAGAGAATTTTGACATATTGGGCTAAAATGTAAACAAAATTACTCATTTGGTATTTTATTTGTTATTCAAAAGTTAATACTGAAAATCAAGATGAAGTCCAAATTCTATGTAGCACTCCTTTGCTTCAATGCCATCATTTTCTCAGCAATTTGTGGAAACGGAGGTACAAGTCCTATTTCAAAGCCTGGTATGAAAACCTGGTCGAAAACACTAATGTTGAGGGTAAAGCCAGAGTATCGAAACTGGTTATCAAAAAAAGGATTTAGTCATCCAAAGGCCCAATCGTTGTTTAGCGAATTAACTATGGCAAATTTCTTTGCCAGGTTTCCCCATAGAGAAATGCCTAAAAGCAAGTTTTCATTTACTGGCGAAGCATTTCCGGATATGACATTAATATATCAAATGGAATATTCTGGAAATATACCTGTAACTGAAGCTGCAAGAGTGGCTATGAATTCTGGTCTGTTTGACTATGCAGAACCAAAATATATTCGTGAAACCTGCCTGGTTCCAAATGACCCAAGAAAAAATCAACAATATTATCTTGATAGTATTCAGGCATACCAGGCCTGGGATATTTCTCAGGGTGACACCAATGTTGTAGTTGGAATCGCGGATTCAGGTGTTCAAACAAACCACGAAGATCTTGCTCCTCAAATAAAAGTAGATGCCAATGAGCCAATTAATGGTCTGGACGATAATAATGATGGAAAAATAGACAACAACAGAGGATGGGATTTCTGCGGGCCTACTTTTATCTCTACTTACCCAGGAGACAATGATGCAAACATAACTTCAGGAAATGCAAGTCACGGAACCCACGTTGCTGGAATTTCTGCAGCCAAAACATTTAATGGAAAGGGAATTGCTGGAGTTGCTTACAACTGTAAAATAATGCCTTTGAAATGTGCGCCAGACGATGGAGGCGGGAGCATTTATTTTGGCTATGAAGCGATTGAATATGGAGCAAGCCATGGTGCGGATATCATTAATTGTAGCTGGGGTGGTGCAGGTGGTTATTCCACGTATGAACAAGAAGTAATTACAGATGCCACGCTAACTTTTAATTGCCTTATTGTAGCCGCTGCTGGTAATGACAATTCACCAGATTTATTTTATCCGGCATATTACGAACACGTTTTGGCAACAGCTGCCTTAGGAGCGAATAATGTAAGGGCAGATTTTACAAATTATAATTATAAAGTCAGAGTTGGGGCTCCGGGTGTAAATATCATGAGCACCTATTACAACAACGGATATCAAAACAATAGCGGAACCTCAATGGCATCACCAGTGGTAGCTGGAGTTGCCGCCCTGGTAAAGTCTCACTTTCCTAACCTAACCGCAGACCAGATTGCCCAAAAAATCAGGGTTACTTCTGACAATGTGTATACCATTCCCGGTAATACCCAATCAACCCTTTTTGGGAAATTAGGAAGAGGGATTGTAAATGCATACCGTGCCTTGGTTGAAGAACCACCAGGATTAAAAAATATTGCCGTCAGAGTTACTGATAACAACAACAACTTATTTCAACCAGGAGATACACTATACATTACTGCAGATTTTGTCAATTATCTGCAGGCGTCAAGTCCAAATCTAAAAGTAAGATTTTCAGTTGTAACCGGTGGAAATTCAGTATACGTGACACAGATTGCTTCCTCTCAGGACTATGTCTTAGGTCAAATGAATAACAATGAAATAAAAAACAACAACAATGCACCATTCAAGGTTTTCCTGAAGCAAAACCTACCCACAGACAGGGTAATTGACATAAGAATGTATTATTCAGATGGTACCTATTATGATTATGACCATTCAAACATTCTTTTAAATCCAACTTATATAAATGTTGAAAAAAACAACATAAGCACGACAATTACCTCCAAAGGGAGAATTGGATTTAATAACGATGCATCTACTGAAGGATTAGGCTTCCAGCACAAAGGACGGCAGATGCTTTATGAGTTGGGTCTTATGACGGGAACTTCTGCCACAAAAATGGCCAATACTGTAAGAAATGAAACTACCGGAGCCGGGGCTACGCATGACAATGATTACAGAAATATTTCGTTTGTAAAGGAAGTAACGGGACCCGCTTCTGGTTTTCAATATAACAATACAATGTCTGATGCCGCCGCAGGTACAGCAATTTCAAATATTGACATAGTTCAGCAATCGTATGCTTTCACCACTCCTGGTGACAGCAACCATATCATTTTCAAATATCAAATCCGAAACAGAAATACGGTGCCTTTGACCAATTTCTTTGTTGGATACTTTGGTGATTTTGATATTTCTGTAAGCGGGCAACAAGACCGGGCAGGATGGAGCGAACAACATAAAATGGGATATGCATATAATACCAATCAGGATGGATTGTATGCGGGCGTCGCCATTTTAGGAGGTGCTACCCCAAACTATTATGCCATTGATAATGACGCCACAGCCCTTGATACTTTTGGGGTGTATGATGGTTTTTCTGATGTGGAAAAATACAAGGGGATTTCGTCTGGAATTTTTAGGAGAAACGCCGGGGTTTCTTCGCCTAAAGATGTTTCTCTTGCAATAGGTTCCGGCCCACACTCCATTGCTCCTGGTGATACTTTGACGGTTGGTTTTGCAGTTGTTGCCGGAGAAAATCTGGCACAAATCATTGATGCAACGAACAATGCCCAAGACCAATGGCCAAACATCATTACTTCAAACAAAACTGGTTTGATTGAAAGTTCCCCTTCGATTAGAATTTTTCCAAATCCTGCCAAATCTGAAGTTTATTTAACAAACCTGAAGGCTGGAGAAAAATATGAAATCTTCAATCCAATGGGCCAGAAAATAATTTTGCCAACTGAAAATATTGATGAGAAAATGACCAGAATTGACCTCAATAAATTAAGCAAAGGCATTTATTTAATAAAGCCTTCAAAGGGAACCGTTCAAAGGTTCATTAAAGAATAATAGAAACCAAAGTTTAGAAAAGAGCGGCTTGGGAGAAACTCAGGCCGCTTTTTTTATGAAATATTGTTTTATACTCCTTTTATCCTTTCCCCTATTTGGATTTGGCCAATCCAAATGTGATTGTGTTCAAACGGTGGATTCAGTTATCGTTCATATTGAGCGGAATTATCCATTCTTTATATTTCATTCAACGCTAGATTCAAACTACATTCAACAGAAAAGAATTGTTAGGGAAAATTCTTTAAAATCAACTTCATCAAAAAATTGCCACCAAATTATTCAGAATTTTTTATCCTGGTTTGGTGATGGTCATATAGGAATTTCCTATTCGGGCGATGTTTTTAAGCCAAAAATAATAAAGGACCAGAACACTCAAATCTGGGAAAATCTGACAGAAGATGCTGCAAAGAGACATTGCGATTCGGTTGGAAGTTCAGATCCGTTGACAGGCATTTGGGAAAGTTATGAATCCTTTTATAAAGTATTGATTGCAAAAACAAAAATTGGATATAGTGCATTCATTTTAAACACCATAAATAAGAACTGGAAAAAAGGAGAGGTTAAAATGGAGTTTATTCCATCCAAAGCAGGAAAGCTAGTTTGTACGTTTTACACCTCTGACCATAGTATTGAAAATCCGGAATTTGTATTGTCCGGAAATATTTTAGAAATCAATAAGATAACTGTTTGGAACAGGCTGTATCCCAGAAATGGGGGAGAAAAATCAGTAGAATCCTATGTTTCAGCAAGGTATAAATGGACACAGGAATTTAGAAACTGGTCAAAAGATGTTTTCTATATCCAACTTCAAAATTTAAATGCAGGGGTTAAACCCTTAATTGACAGTTTGATAAAGGAAAATAAAGTTAAAATTGAGTCTGCCAAAACCTTAATAATAGACCTAAGAGATAATGAAGGTGGAGACCTTACTGTTTTTGAATCGCTTTACCCATTTATTTTAGAAAGACCTGCCATTCAATTTGGAACCAATTACTATTGCACCCCTTCCAATTTAAAAAATTACCAAAAACAGCTAAATGAATTGGAAGGGGAAATAGATTCTGAATTTCAGATGTTTGCAAAAGAAATGCAACGATTTCAAGGACAAATCTGGAAAGTTTCAAATGATACATTGTATCCTGTTCCAGGGTTTAAAAAACCTGAAAAAGTAATTTTGCTGGTCAACGAAAAATGCAAAAGCAGTACAGAAGATTTCATTCTAACCATTAAAAGTGGGTCGAACGCCATAATAGCTGGAACCAAAACGGGTGGAGTTGCTGATTTTGAAGAAGTTATTGAAATTCCCTTGCCTTGCGAAGCCCTTATTCTTTTTCATCCGATTGGCTTTAGCAACAGGTTGCCATCCTTCCCAATTGATGGCATTGGAATAAAACCAGACATAAAGCTAAAATCCAGAAGCAAAGCCTGGCAACCCTGGGTAAGGGAAGTTTTGAATGCTGTGAAATAAAAAAGCCTTGAAACTTTCTTTTCAGTTTCAAGGCTTACAAATTACCTCCTCAGTTTCTATAAATGGATTACTTCTCCATAAGCTGCGGCAGTAGCTTCCATTATTGCCTCAGACATAGTTGGATGCGGGTGAACAGACTTTAAAATTTCATGTCCGGTCGTTTCAAGATTTCTTGCAACAACCACTTCAGCAATCATTTCAGTGACATTAGCCCCAATCATGTGTGCGCCTAACCATTCGCCATATTTGGCATCGTAAATCACTTTTACAAATCCTTCTTTTGCGCCAGCAGCAGAAGCCTTTCCTGAGGCAGAAAAAGGAAATTTCCCAACTTTAATCTCATAGCCGGCAGCTTTTGCTGCCTCCTCTGTCATTCCAACAGAAGATATCTCCGGACTGCAATAAGTACAACCAGGAATGTTGGCGTAATTTAAAGGTTGCGGATGGTGACCTGCAATTTTCTCAACACAAATTATCCCTTCTGCAGATGCAACGTGGGCCAAAGCGGGACCTTTAACAATATCTCCAATGGCGTAGACTCCGGCAACATTGGTTTGGTAGAAATCATCGACTAATACTTTTCCTTTGTCATGTTTTACTCCAGCTTCTTCAAGACCAATTCCTTCGAGATTGGTTACCATGCCAGCTGCTGAAAGCACAATGTCTGCCTCAATAGAAATATTTCCAGTAGGCGTCTTCACACTTACTTTACAAGTTTTTCCTTTGGTATCTACATTTTCAACACTTGAGTTTGTGTAGATGTCCATTCCTTTTTTCTTGTATATTTTTTCCAGTTCTTTGGATACATCGGCATCTTCAACCGGAACAATCCTTGGCATAAACTCTACGATGGTCACTTTAGTACCCATTGTATTGTAAAAATAAGCAAACTCCACGCCTATCGCACCTGAACCAATGATAACCATTGATTTAGGTTGCTTGGGAAGAGACATTGCTTTTCGGTATTCAATAACCTTTTCGCCATCTATTTTAACATTTGGAAGCTCTCTTGCTCTTCCTCCTGTGGCAAGAATTATGCTTTTTGCCTCATGAATTTCCTTGGTTCCATCGGATTTGGTTACTTCTACCTTTTTGTCTTTGGTAAGTTTCCCCATCCCCATGATAACCTCAATTTTATTCTTTTTCATCAGGAATTGAACGCCTTTACTCATTCCATCCGCCACTTCCCGACTTCTTTTTACAACTGCGTCAAAATCATGGCTGGCCTCCTTAATGGTTATCCCATAATCGGCAGCATGCTGAATATATTCATAAACCTGGGCACTTTTCAAAAGGGCCTTTGTGGGGATGCATCCCCAATTCAAACAAATGCCACCAAGACTTTCTTTTTCTATGATAGCTGTTTTAAGTCCAAGTTGAGAAGCTCTGATAGCAGCTACGTAACCACCTGGTCCACTGCCAATTACAATCAAATCAAAATTTGCCATTTATTAAAATCAGATATTTTTCTGAGGTCGCAAATGTAGACTTTTCGGCTTGAGTTCAAAGTGGAATATTAAAGAATAATCAATTTTTAGATTATTTCATTGAATCGCTACGGTAAACACAGCCTAAAAATCAGCGGTTTAAAATAAATATTAAGTTTTGATTAAACTTCGTTGGTGCCTCTTATTATTCTTTCCTGAAGTTGAATGGATTGAAGGTGGATTAATTCATACAACTGCTGTATCAATTCTTCAGTAAGGCCCATACTCAAGCCATTTTTTAACCTGTTCTCAAAGATATCACTCCATCGTTTGATTTGAAGAACGGTCAGTCCATTTTCCTTTTTATACTCCCCAATTGACCTTACAACATCCATTCTCTCAGCCAAAACCTCCAAAATTCTGGTATCTATTTTATCAATTTTAGCTCTCAGGAGTTCAAGTTGGTTTACCAATTCAGGTGTTTCGACTACCTTTCTTTTAAAACTCAAATTGCTTATCAGCTCAAAATAATCCTCCGGGGTTATTTGTTGTTTGGCATCGCTCCAGGCTTCATCAGGGCTTGGATGTGTTTCAATCATTAGCCCGGAATAATCCAGATCAAGCGCCTTTTGGGCCACGTGAAAAAGTAAAATCCGGTTTCCTGCAATATGGCTTGGATCACAAATCAAAGGAATACCCGGCATCAAACGTTTGAATTCAATAGGAATAGACCATTCCGGCGAGTTTCTGAATTTTGTTTTTTCAAAAGAAGTAAACCCTCTGTGAATTGCAGCAAGGTTTGTTAACCCAACATTTTGCAACCTCTCCATGGCCCCTATCCAAAGTTGTAAATCTGGCGTAACCGGATTTTTTACCATAACAGGAATTTCAACACCTTTTAAAACCTCAGCAATTTCTTGCACCGAAAAGGGATTAACCGTTGTTCTGGCACCGATCCACAAAATATCGACCCCTGCTTTAAGTGCATCTTCAGTGTGAGAGGCATTTGCTACTTCAGTAGTAATTGGCAAGCCCGTTTCCTGCTTTGCTTTTACCATCC
>JAIXQU010000186.1 GCA_027485575.1 Cytophagaceae bacterium | reverse complement strand
TCTTGCCTTCTGTAATTTCACCCTGCCTTTATGAAACGAATTTCTATAATCCTTATCCTTGCTTTGCTTTGCTGGCTGCAATTTGGTTTTGCGCAAACGCCTACGGCTGTTGCTGAAAAACAAGACCCGCTGAAGGATTCTATTGATAAATATGAAAAGATTTACCTATGGGCCAAAGTTCTGGCATTTGCTGAGCAATGGGAGGCAAAGCTCAAAAAAGAAAAAAGGGAAAATACAGCAGATTATGGCCGGGCATTGGGTTCTTTGGGGCATGCCCTTAATCGAAATGGTAAAAGCCAGGAAGCTGAACCCATTCTACTTCAAAGTCTGGAAATCCTGAAAAAAGGCTTAGGGGAAAGCCACCAGGATGTTGCACAATTGCTAAACTACCTTGGGAATTTGTACAGCGATATGGTTAATTACCCAAAAGCAGAACCATACTACCTTAAAGCATTAGAAATCTTCATAAAAGAATCGGGAGAAAATCACGAGGAGGTGGGGACCTGCTATAACTACCTTGGGAATTTGTACAGCAATATGGGTAATTACCAAAAAACAGAACTTTACTACCTTGAAGCTTTAAAAATCTTCAGAGTGACATTGGGTGAAGCCCACATAAATGTTGGGGTATTATATAATAATCTTGGGGGTTTGTACATGATTATGGGTGATTACCCAAAAGCAGAACCATACTGCCTTAAAGCTTTAGAAATATTCAGAGTGACATTGGGTGAAGCCCATATAAATGTTGGGACATCATATATCTATCTTGCTAGTTTGTACAGGAGTATGGGTAATTACCCAAAAGCAGAACCATACTACCTTAAAGCTTTAGAAATATTCATAAAAGCATTGGGAGAAAATCACGAGGAGGTGGGGACCTGCTATAACAACCTTGGGAGTTTTTACCGTGAAATGGGTAATTACCCAAAAGCAGAACCATTCTACCTTAAAGGTTTAGAAATCTTTAGAGTGACATTGGGTGAAGCCCATATAGATGTTGGAACATCATACAGAAATCTTGGGGGTTTGTACATGAATATGGGTAACTACCCAAAAGCAGAACCATACTGCCTTAGAGCTTTAGAAATTTTCAGAAAAGCATTGGGAGAAGACCACCCCAATGTGGCAGCCTCATACTTTAATTTTGGGAGTTTATACAGCGGTATGTGTAATTACTCAAAAGCAGAACAATACCACCTTAAAGCTTTAGAAATATTCAGAAGAGCATTTGGAGAAGACCACCCGAATGTGGCGATCTTATACATTTCCTTTGGGGTTTTATACAGCGATATGGGGAATTACTCAAAGGCAGAGCCATATCTTCTTAAAGCTTTAGAAATCAATAAAAGAGCATTAGGAAAAGACCACCCTGATGTAACAGATTTGATTTGCAGTTTTGGCGATTTGTATTTTAGCCAGGGCCAAATGGAGAAAGCCGAAATCAATTACCTGGATTGGAATGCCAAAAAACAGACCCAAGTACAACGCTATTTTCCTTTTCTGTCGGAAAATGAAAAGAAAGAGTTTTATGAAAATAAACTCTCTGCTTCTCAGGAAATTTACAAATCTTTTTGTGTCAATCGGTATGCTGGAAAAAAAGCCATTGCAGAAAACCTTTACAACGACCAATTGGCCACCAAAGGCCTGCTGCTTAACAATTCGGCCAAATGGAAACACCGGATCAAAATAGCAGGCGACAAAAAACTGAGCCGATTGTTTGACGAATGGGAAACCAACCAGAACAAACTCAACAAATTGTTCCAGTCTTCCGATTCGACCGAGCTGGCAGGTCTGGATTCCCTGAAGGCCAAAACCGAGAAAATGGAAAAGGAGCTTTCACTCCGGTCTGAAAACTTCGCTAAACTGGCCGATAAGAAACTAATCAACTGGAAGGATGTGCAAAAAGCCCTGAAGCCGGGAGAGGCCGCCGTTGAAATAGTACGGGTAAAAAAGTTTGGCATCGAAAAAACCGTAACCGACACCAGCGACCCAAAGAAACCCGTGTATCAAGTAAAAGGCCTGACAGATACCATTTACTATGCGGCCCTGATTGTCAAACCCGAATCTACCATTCCCGAAATGGTGGTTCTGAAAAACGGCAACGACATGGAAGGTAAATACCTGAAGTATTACCAGAATTTGATAAAAAATAAACTTGATGACAATAAATCCTACCAGCAATTCTGGCAGAAAATCGGAACCAGGCTTGAAGGTTCAAAAAGGGTTTTCTTTTCACCGGACGGGGTGTACCACAACCTCAACCTGAACACCCTCTTTAACCCCAAAACCAAAAAGTTTTTGCTGGAGGAAAAAGACATCCGGATTGTAACCGTAACCAAGGACATTGTAAATCCATCCCCTGCGGAAGAAGACAACAAACTGGCAGAACTGGTGGGCTTTCCAAGTTATTACACAAACCAAACCGGCCAGATTGCAGCTGTCACAGAGCGTAAAAGTCCGGAATTGATTTATGGCCTTAGTTTGAAGTCCACAGGCTCGCTTGCCGAACTTCCCGGCACCAAAACTGAGGTGGATAAAATAGCAGACATTCTAACTGAAAAAGGTTGGGAAGTAAAGAACTATACCGGCTCTACCGCTTTGGAAGAAAACATCAAGGAAAGCTACAAACCAAGATTACTTCATGTGGCCACGCATGGATTTTTCCAGCCCGATACCACTGAGGGCAGTAATCCTTTGTTGCGATCCGGACTTATGCTGGCAGGAGCTGGCAATACGCTCAAAGGCGAAAAGAATGAAACAGGAGAAGACGGCATCCTCACTGCTTACGAGGCCATGAACCTCAACCTCGACAACACCGATCTGGTTGTGCTATCCGCTTCCGAAACAGGTTTGGGAGAAATCAAAAACGGAGAAGG
>JAIXQU010000043.1 GCA_027485575.1 Cytophagaceae bacterium | reverse complement strand
TTTGAAAACAAAGATAGCAATCAATCCAAAAACTAAAAGTGAAAGAAATTCCTGTACCGTATTTAATTCAGAAACAGAAAATTTTCCGCATTCTCCTTTCAAGCCCATTCGGCGGGAGCTTACCTGAAAAACACAGTCAGTAATGGCAAGCCCCAAGCTTAAAAAATCACACCCGAAAGACCTTATTTTTGAATCTGTATAATACTTTTCCATTGTAGTTGGCAATGCCAGTAAGGTTCATAAACATATTGGAAATGGTAAGTAGAAAAATTGATTTTATTCCATTCATGGGTATAATATTATGTAGTATCCTAGTTTTTTGTCAATTTATATAATTGTCTAAATAATTATAACCTTTCAAAGTATTATTGATGATCCTAAAAAATTATGAAAACATTTAAACTTATCTCAGCCTTTATTCTTGTTCTCGTGCTCATCTTCAATTCTACCGAATGGAGTGTTGGAAATTCCGGTGGTGCCGTACCTGCTAGAACAGGCGCACCCACAGCCTCAGGTGGTACTGAATTAACCTGCCAGGCCTGCCATGGTGGAGGTTTAAATACAGGTCCAAGTACATTAACATTAAACATTGAAGGAAATCCACAATTTATCAATGCAGGTCAGGCTTACGTTTGTACTGTCGCTTTGTCCGGAGGCAATGGCAACAGAGGATTTCAAATCGTAGCATTGAATGCAGCCAACAACGGTACAGGAACATTCACACCGGGCAGCAACAATAGAATTGCCTCCGGGGCTGGCAGACAATATGTTACCCACAATAGTGGCAATAGTCAAAGCTGGGTTTTTACATGGACTGCCCCAACAACAGCTGAAAATGTTACTTTTTATGTTGCTTCCGGGACAAAGAGCCCTGCAAATACATATACGCTTTCTAAGGCAATCCCAGCCGACCTGACAAGCATTGAGCAAAATACTGTAGCAGAAGGCATTAAATTATATCCTTCATTTGCTGATCAACAAATTTTCATTCAATCCGGAAACATGAGTAATCCTTTAAACTCATGGACCATTGTGGACCAGCTCGGTAAAACAGTTGCCAAAGGATTTGAAAACGAAACAAACTTTGGCGAGGTTTTAAAAATTGATCTTCCATCCGGCATGAAATCAGGTGCTTATTCTGTTCTTCTTGACGGTCCGAAAGGAAGAACTTTGAAGAGATTTATCAAGAATTAATCTTGGTATTCAATCTTCTTTTCACCAATTATCTTAACTCGATTTGAATTTTCCTGGCAATCAGGAAGATCTGAAAGCATTTTTAGATTCGAGGGTAGAGCACTACAATCGTTCATTTTTCATTGAACTCGATCCGGTTTCAATACCGCATCTTTTCACCAAAAGAGAAGATATTGAGATTATGGGATTTCTGGCTGCCATTCTTGCCTGGGGCCAGCGACCGACCATCATCTCCAAATGCCAGGAGTTAGTCGGTTTGTTTGAAAATGAGCCTTACTCGTTTGTCAAAGATGCCAGTTTTTTGGAAATCAAAAAGTTAGGTCATTTCAGGCACAGGACCTTCAATGGGGAAGACCTACTTTATTTTCTTCAGTTTTTCAGGTTTGTGTATTTAAAATTTGGCAGCCTTGAAAATGCTTTTTTTCAAAATTCAAAACCTAACGATGTAGAATCAGCCTTAAATGTGTTCAGACATCTTTTTATATCTCAACAGGGTTTCCCCCAAAGAACAGGAAAACATATTTCGGCCCCTTCCAAAAAATCAGCATGTAAAAGGTTGAACATGTTTTTAAGATGGATGGTCCGGAAGGACAAAAAAGGCGTTGATTTCGGGATTTGGAATAGGATTTCCCCGGCCGATTTGATTTGTCCCTGCGACCTGCATGTAGATAGAGTGGCCAGAAAGTTAGGTTTGATTCAGAGTCCCAAAACAGATTGGAAAACCGCAGTAGAACTCACCGAGAACCTCAAAGTTTTCGATCCACTTGACCCGGTCAAATATGATTTTGCCCTTTTTGGACTGGGGGTTGATAAAGATGTAATCTGGTAATAAACAGAATTCTAGAGCGAATCTATCAATTGAATCAAGGCATTTTTCCTGATTTCAGATGGAAATCTGGAAGCAATAGAATCTGATGCTTTATTAGAAAAGTCTTTATTATCATGGGTTAAAAATTCACTGAGGCTTTTTTCTAAGATTTCAATGTCTCTTTTTTCAACAATCAGCCCATTCCCATTGACTATTTCAGGCATGCTGGCCACGTTGCTTACAATTGGAATACATCCGCAAGCCATGGCTTCACAGAGGGCATTGGGAAACCCCTCAGAAATAGAAAGTTGAATGTAAAACTGATGCTGGTTGTAAAGGGCAGGTAATTTCTGGTTTTCAACATAGGGAATCAATTGCACATTGCCCGGAGTCTCTATCCCATTTGGATTTTCGGCCCCGACAAGCGTAAAGCTGCATTGGGGGTTGCGCTTTGCAAATTCTATTAAAAGGTCAATTCCCTTCAGTTTAAGTCTGATAGGATCGTCGAGTGAAGCAGAAATGGAGATAAAACTTAGCGGCGCCCTCTCATTCCATGTTTTTGAAATTTGGAATTTTTCGACATCAAATCCATTTGGAATTTCATTTTGAATAAATCTGGCGTTGGGCATAAATTTTAATATGCCTTGCTCTGATTCTTCAGCGATATAGTAACTATCTTTTCTGTAAAATAATGTTTTATGAACAGCCGATACTGCGGTTACCATTTGGTAAGATTGTTTTGAAAACCAGGCCAATAACTTATTCTGAAAATGACCATATCTCAAAGAAGGAAAAGAAACGCAATCGGTTCCGCCAGCCACTATGATGGAAGGTCTTCCAAATGATTTTGACCAAAGAGCAGGAATAAAACTATGATAACCAGCAAACTGGCAAACCGAAACTGCCTTTTTCCATTTCGAAAAATGAGAAAGTAAAAAATAGATTTGCTTAAAAAACAGCAGGGGTGTCTTCCATTTCTCAGGGTCAGGAAACTGACATTCATAAACCTGATAGGCAGTTCTAAGAAAACCCAAATCCTTTTGGATGAAGGTTGCGTTTCGGGTATAAAAATAAAAGAGAACCTCTTTTTTATCTTTCTTCAAAATACTGCTGGTTCAAAGTCTGCCAGGAAAAATGGAGATTTAACTAAAAAAGGCAATTCTGGGAAAGGTCCTTTTCAGAAAACGAATAGAAAAATTTATGAATGTTAATTTCTTCCTCGGTTTCCTGCAATTGGTATTTTACATACGATCCGTCCTCAGCCATCACATAACTATTGACATTGTCCATCAGATTGTAATGAAGGATGGAAATCACCTGTTTCTTTAGTTTTTCATCAATTATTAAAAACAACGATTCCAATCTTCTGTCAAAAGAACGGTTCATCATATCAGCACTTCCGCCATACACTTTTGGCGCTCCGGCATTGTTAAAGTAGTAAAGACGCGTGTGCTCCAGAAAATCGCCTACAATTGACTTTACCATGATGTTTTCACTCAATCCAGGCCTGCTAGGTCTGAGGCAGCAAATACCTCTCACAATCAGTTTGATAGGGACGCCGGCCTGACTGGCTTTGTATAGCTCTTCAATGCTGGTTTGGTCTTCCAGTGAGTTGATTTTTAATACGATACCGGAGGGAAGCCCTTTTTTTGCGTTTTCAGCTTCCTGGCGGATCATGGCCATCAACTGGTTTCGCATATCTCGCGGTGAGGTTATCAGGTATTCATATTTGTCTGGTTTGCTATGTCCCGTGATTACATTGAAGAATTCAGATACATCGTTGGCATACACTTCTTTGGAAGAAAGTATTCCTATATCCGTATAAATTTTTGAAGTTTCCTCGTTGTAATTCCCGCTGGCCAAATGGACAAACCGGGTAACCTTGTCTTCCTCTTTTCGAACGATCAGGCAAAGCTTTGTGTGGGTTTTATAGCTGCCCAGACCGTAAATCACAAAACAGCCGGCTTTCTGGAGCCGTTGTGCCTGCCGAATGTTGTTCTCTTCATCAAAACGGGCTTTTACTTCAAATAAAACGGAAACATATTTTCCATTTTCGGCTGCCTTTAACAAGGCATCTATAATCCTGCTATTTTTTGCCAGCCTGTAAATGGTTAGTTTTATAGAAAGGACAAACGGATCTGTGGCCGCTTCTTCCAGCATTTTTAGCACTGGCTCAATGCTATTGAAAGGGTGGTGAAGAAGGATGTCCTGCTTTTTCAAAAGCTCGAAAATACTCCCGTTTCTAACCTCTTTTGGATAGGAAATTGGCAAAACCTGGGGAGGATTGATAGGCAGTTTGTCCTTAAAATCCGGGTGATTTATGATTTGCCAAAGTGAAGTATAATCTATGATGTTGGATGTCACAAAAATATTGTCATTGTCAATATCCCATCTTTCCTTCAGCACCTTCATCATATGGGCAGAATAATTTTCTTCTACATCCAGTCTGACTACACGCCCTGTTTTTCTATGGTTTAACTGTCTTTTTACCTCATCTACCAAATCTGCTTCAATGTCATCACTTTCTTCAATAGAGATGTCTCCATTTCTGATTATCCTGAAGATGTTAATGCTGACTATTTCAATATTTCGAAAAAGTTTATCCATTTGCCACCGGATAATTTCTTCCAAAGGCAAAAGTATTTTGAGATCACCTCTTGTCATTTCGAAAAACCTGCCCAGGTTTTGGGGCACCTGCACAAATGAGAGACGAAGCGGATTTTTAGGATTATCCTCCATCCGGGTGACCACGCCGAAGGTCAGTATTTTGTTAAGTACAATGGGGAAAGTATGATAAACATCCAACAT
>JAIXQU010000087.1 GCA_027485575.1 Cytophagaceae bacterium | reverse complement strand
TTTTTGATAAATTATTGAGATGTAAATTCTAAATCCGATATTCAATCTTTTCCCAGAAGAAAAAGAAGTGGAATTTCGAAGCGTTTTCTCCATGCATTTTCCCAGTGCTTTTCACCTTCGAATTTCCCATGTTTATAATTTTGGTGTTGATATCCTTTTGAATATAAAATTGAATCAGCTTTCAACTGATGAATCTCATACAAGCTGTCCAACGTTTTTGTGCCAAAATCAAAATAGAGTTTATGTGTCTTAGGGTTGGGTGCTTTTTTTGATAGATAAGCTAAAAGTGCATTTGGCATTGGGTTGTTTTCGTTGGTATACACAACCGGCCAATCTGTGGAAAGGCAGGCAGCACCCCCAAAAACACCTGGATACTCACAAATTGCATACATTGAAATCAACCCGCCTTTGCTTGAACCCGCAATAAAAGTATGTTTTTGGTCTGTCCTTGTGGAGAAGGTTTTATCCACAAATGGCTTCAATTCTGATACTAAAAATTTTAAATATCTGTCTGAAATGGGTTTTCCCTCCTTAAGTTCTTTGGTGCCGTTTTTTTTTCCAGCTACTATAACTCTTTCTTTTTTTTCCGAATTCAAGTCAAGAAAAGGTTTTTCCGGAATATATTCGGAGTACCTCAAGCTGCCACCATTCCAAATTGCCACGACAATTAAATCCCTGATTTTGTTTTCTTTTTTTAATTTAAAAATAGTCTCATCTATCCCCCATTCCTGTTTATTCCAGGTTGTTGCCGAGTCGAAAAGCATTTGACCATCCTGCATATAAAGAACACTATACTTTTTTTTACTTGTGTAGTCGTCAGGGAGCCAAATATCTACATTTCTGGGGGTTACAAAAGCCGATTTAAAGTTTCCGAACCTTGCAATTTTTCCGGTAACCGTATTTGGAAACAAAGTGGAATCTTTTTTTTGCCCAACCATAACATGGATAAAAAGACAAGTTTGGAGGCAAAAGGTCAGAACTGTTTTTACAGGATGAAATGAGTTTTTGATTCTGATTTTTAAAAAAGGCATCATTTGAAGGTTAAATGTAATTATGAGCCAAAGCTTTACAGTTTTTTATTATTTTCAAACAAACATAAGTTACTTGAAAAAACAGAATTTAATAAAAAGAGGGAAGTTGGGAATTAAACCCTTCCAAAATTAAATCTTATAAAAACAGCTCAGATGCTTTTTTTTAACCCTGTTTCCTTTTTGGTCCAAAAACATTAAAACTTTATCATTTGTAGGCACAAAAGATAAAGTTTTGAATGACTGACCTTCTGCGACAATCATTTCAAATAAATGAATATCAGCGAACTAAAGTTGTTTTTTTCCTTTTATGGATTCTATAAGCCTGGACAAGGAATTTTTCTATACACAATCCTTTTCCGGCACTTTTCATTAATTAGCTGATAGCTAAGAGATATTTCAAATGTTCTCCCAAGATTATTAACCTGAGATGAAAGAGGAACGTCATAGCTAAACCCTACTTTTATCAGACCATAGTCAGTAGGTACTTTTGTTCCAGCCAAAACGCATACAGACTCGTGGTTAATGGTTGACTCGGGTGATTTTAAGAAGGGTAGACCTCTGTACCAGACTCCGATCAGAAAGGGGTCAAAAGTGAAGAAGTTTCCTACCTCCAATTGCTGAAAAACACCTTGAATTTTATAATGGATAGTTGGCGTTAAGCTTTTCTCTGGTCCTTTGGATCGGCCAAATCCTCTTGCTCTTTTTAATAGGATTTTGTAACCACCATGAAATGCTACTTTTAAAGGAAGTTTTTCACTTTCACCATACAAACTTTGGTTGGGTTGATTTAAGTGGTGTGCAGCCCCTCCAATAAAAATCTTTTCATTAAAAAATAAAACTCCGGTGGCAAAATCAATAAAGCTGGCATCCGTTCCATTTAACAAGGGTTCATTGGTAGCAGAGGTTTGGCCTGATTGGCTAAACTGGTCTGGAAATGTAAAGCCTGAATAATCTACATTCCGATAGTTAAAATTTCCTTGTAGACCTAAATGAACCTGCCAGTCGTTGATGATGGGTACTTTGTAGGATCCCAAAAATCCAATCATCGTAGAATTTAAAGGAACTGAACCCATTTTATCTCTAACGATGATCGCTCCTAAACCAAGTCTTCCGGATTTTTCTCTGTAATCCAGACTACCATAAAAGGTGTTAAAATCGCCATTGTATTGAGCCCGGTAGTTGACCATTGTTTTTATCCTTGAGCCGGCAAGCTTACGGCAATCATAATCATGATTCCCGGTAAATGCAGGGTTTAGAAACATTGGAGATGCATAAATCTGGGTAAATTGTGGGTCTTGTCCAAATGCATTTATGGACAGGAATATACCAGAAAGTACTAAGAATAGGATTTTCATAATTTAGCGAATGATAGTAACGGTACCTGTTTGTTTTCTGGAAATCTCTTCCCCATCCTGAATACCCTTGTATTCAACCATCCATTTATAGGCACCTGACGGGCAAGCTGTCCCATTAAATTTTCCATCCCAACCTATGTCAAGAACTTTGTCAGTAAAAAAGACCATTTGCCCCCATCTGTTGAAAACAGTTATTTTAATCTCGGTTACATTGTATTTTTGAAGCTCCCAAAATTCGTTTTGGCCATCTCCTTGAGGAGAAAATGCAGTTGGGATATAAACCACAGGCGCACATTCAACTATTTGGACTTTTGCACTATCAGAATTGGAACAACCAAACTCATCGGTAACGGTAAGCTGCATGGGTATTTCTCCAATTTCCTTGGTATTTATTGTAAATACCCGCCCTGTGGTTAATCCTGTTGTATCATACTTCCAGACATAGGAAGTATAGCCCAATGGTCCAAATAGTTTTACCGGCAAGTCTTTACAAACGAGGGTGTCCTTCCGGCCATTGTTCAAAATCCCAAATCTGGGCAAAGGATTCACCCGAATGAGTAAGACAGAATCTCTTTCTACCCGACATGAGTTATAAACTTCAACATAATATTTACCGGGTTTTCCAATCATTAAAGTATCATCCGTTGAAATAATACCTTGGGTCGTACTGTCTATCCACCTGTAAAAATATAAACTATCTGTAGGGACTTTGAAAATGGCTTTGCTATTTTCACAAATAGTAGTGTCATTCAATATTCCGGTTGAGGGGAAGGGCAAACTATCTATTTTTTCAATAATGGAAGAATCCTGGCAACCTCGGTCTGTTCTAAGAATTACCCTTACAGTACCTGTTCTGCCAATAGTAAAAGTAGTCCGTAAGCTGTCAGGAACATTGACTCCATTGTATTGCCATTCATAGCTGAATCCTTCATTTTCAGGAGAAACCCTTAATTGTGTAGTGCTATCTTTACAAAACCGTTTAGGACCCAGTATCCTCGGAATAAATCTTGGATAAATACTGAAAGAATCGGCATCTGAGGAGTCTGTACAAAAAGCTCCCTTATTTCTGACTACCAAAATATATTTCCCGGACAAACCCGTTTTTAATACTGAATCTTTTTCGCTTGGAATATTAAGACTTAGGCCATTGCGCAACCATTCATACAAGAGTCCCTGTTTTGTAACTGCCTTCAATGTGAATGAATCCCTGAAACATTTTGTTTTAGGTGAAGGAAATTTAGCAACTGCGGTAGGCCTTGGATAAACGGTAATGTTAGAAGTATCCCGGCCAATGCATCCGGATATAGTATCTGTTACCAATAATCTTACTGAATA
>JAIXQU010000157.1 GCA_027485575.1 Cytophagaceae bacterium | reverse complement strand
TTTTAAGTCTGGTCCAATGGTTGAGATTACAAAATGAAAAACAAGAAAGTTCTATTTCAGATCATTGCTCTTTTTGGCTTTGCCCTGTTTATCGGCATTGGAGCTGGTCCGCATGTAGACGGCCAAGTACTTGTTACCCACGACCTGCTGCGCATTACCAATCAATTCAAGCCCAGGTTTCTGCGCAAGTATGCCGACCTGCACACCATCATTACGGATGCCGTTTGCCATTATGTAGAAGATGTAAAGCAAAACAGCTTTCCGACTCAGAAGGAGGCATACTGATGCCAATTCCGACCCGATTTTTCTTAAACAAGTTTGTGATTTAAACCTTTTTTTATTCTTTTGTTTGTCCTTTGTACAAGTTCATTCCTTAGAAACTTCCTTTTAACTTAGTTCACACCTTTACTTCATGTTTCTTCACACTATTAGTCGCAACAAAATAGCTTCATTGTTGCTGGCCTCTTTGGCAATTGCCTCCTCAAGCCTTGCTGAGACCTGGAAAAAAGCCGATCCGGCAAAAATGAATTCAACTTTTACCCGCTACATCAAGCCGGTAAAAGCCCAGATTTTTGAACTGGATGAGGCAAGTCTTAAAGCAGAATTTGAAGCCTGCCCACAAGAAAGAACAGGCAACATCAAGCATTATGGAAAAACCATTTCCCTCCCAATGCCTGACGGAAGCACAGCCAGATTTGCTGTTGTTTCGTATAGCATGATGGAGCCAGCACTGGCTGCCAAATGGTCTTTTGCCAAAACCTACACAGGCCAAGGCATCGATAATCCTGCGGCTACGCTGAAAGCGGATTTTACCACATTTGGATTTCATTATCAGGTTTTATCGCCACAGGGCAGTTTTTATGCAGATCCTGTTTTCCACGGTGATAAGCGATTTGTTCAGGTTTATGACAAAAAAGACCTTCGGGTTCAGGACAAGGCTGGGAATTTTGCTTGCAGTTTAGGAAGCGAGCTGATAGACCAGGAGGCTTCTACACCTGGGCCAAGTATTTTGGCATCCAGCGGAGCAACCAGAAGAACTTACCGTCTCGCACTTGCAGCGACCGCAGAATATACAAGTTTTCACTCGGGTGTAGCCAGAGCTGCATCTGCCATGGTTACCACCGTGAACCGGGTTGGCGGTGTTTATGAAGTAGATTTAGCCGTTCGTTTTGTTTTGGTTGCCAACAATGAGCAGCTTATTTATACAAATGCATCCTCTGATCCTTATTCCAACACAAACGGAGGCACCATGCTGGGTCAAAACCAGACCAATATTACCAACATAATTGGGTCAGCCAACTACGACATTGGCCATGTTTTCAGTACTGGTGGCGGTGGAATTGCCAGTCTTGGATGTGTTTGCAATAACGGCAACAAAGCAGCAGGCGTTACAGGTTCAAATCAGCCAGTCGGCGATCCTTTCGACATCGACTATGTTGCACACGAAATGGGGCATCAATTTGGAGGAAACCACACTTTCAACAGCCAGACCGGTTCATGTGGAGGAAATCGTTCTCCCAATTCTGCTTATGAGCCCGGTAGTGGTACAACCATCATGGCTTATGCCGGTATTTGTGGTGGAGATGACCTTCAAAATAATTCCAATGCGTACTTTGTGTTCAAAAGTTATGAGGAAATTACCACCTTCATCACCAACAACAACAGCGGCGGTTCTTGTCCTGTAAAGGTTGCCAGTGGAAATACGCCTCCGGTAATTCCAGCCATTCAGGGCGGATACACCATTCCAATCAGTACTCCTTTCCGATTAACAGCTCCTTTGGCAACCGATGCCGAAGGCGATGCCCTCACATATTGTTGGGAACAATCTGACCTTGGAACTGCAGGGGCACCAGGCTCAACGGTAGGCCCGATTATTCGCTCATTTTCCCCAGTTTCCAGCCGGGAAAGAGTTGTGCCGAGGGTTAGCAATCTACTTGCAGGAAACACTGTAATCGGTGAAAAACTTCCAACTGTAGCCCGCACAATGAGCTTCAAACTTTTGGTTCGCGACAATTTTGCTGGATCTGGCGGAGCAAATCAAGGAAGCATTAATTTCTCGGTAAACGCTACTGGTGGAGCATTTTCAGTAAGTAGTCCGAATACAAGTGCAATAATCTGGGAAGGTGGAACTAGCCAAACTGTAACATGGGTTCCGGGAAGTACAGCCTCCGCTCCTTTCAATACACCATTTGTGCGCATTAAACTTTCTGCAGACGGTGGAAATACTTTCCCATACACATTGGCCGACAGTACTCAGAATGATGGAACGGCAACCGTTGATGTACCAGTTCTAGCCGCTACCAGCACACAATGCAGGGTTATGGTTGAAGGCCTAAACAATATATTCTTCGATCTTTCCAATGCGAATTTCCGGGTAAATCCGCCAAGCACAGCGAGTCTGCCAATGAGCCTTATTTCTGCTCCAGCACTTTGTGCCGGACAAAGTTTCAAGGTTGCATTCAGCATCAACGACAACACCATTTACAATGCCGGCAATATTTTCAGCATCAGACTTTCAGATGCCACGGGTGGTTTTGCCAATCCATTGACTGTGGGTTCTGTTACAGCCAACAGCGCAGATACAATTCTAGTGACTTTACCTGCTTCACTTGCTGCCGGCACAGGTTACAAATTAAAAATCTCCAGTACCAATCCCGCCAGAACTGGCGCCATCAACCTTGATGCTCCAATTGTAAATTCTCTTGCTTCTCAGCCAGCCAGCATTACTGGTCCTGTGAATGTTTGCGAAGGAAATACTTGCAATTACTCTGTTCCAGCTCAGGCTGGTGTTAGCGGATTTTCATGGACACTTCCGGCAGGATGTCAGTTCCTAAGTTCCAATGCCGACTCCAGCAACATCAGCATCCAGTTTTCCGGAAATGGCGGGGACCTAAGTGTATCTGCAAAAAATGATTGTGGCAAGGGATTGCCGAAAACCATTGCCTTATCGCCAACTCAGGTTTTGCCAGCTTCGGTTACTTCCTTAGCCAGTTCAATTACTCCATGTCTGGGAACTGCTGTAACTTTTACAGCTACAGCAGTAAACGGAGGGCTTGCTCCACAGTATCAGTGGTTGAAAAACAACTCGCCAATTGCGGGTGCAACTGCGCAAACTTATTCTACATCCACCTTGGCAACCGGAGACAAGTTCAATGTAATTCTGGTTTCTTCACTTACCTGCGGCGCTCTAAATGCAGATACTTCAAGTGATATCTTAATGACCGTTACCCTTCCAAAAACACCGGTCGCGACCATCGAATCTGATGCCCAGGCTGATACTGCTTGTATAGGAATTCCAGTTACATTTCTTTCTACCATCAATACTAACGGTGGAACAGGCCCAGCCTATGCCTGGTTTAAAAACACCACTCAAATTGGTGGTCAAAACCAAGGCACTTTAACTGTGAGCAATTTGGCCAACGGAGATTCAGTTCGCCTCCGCCTGACCGTAACAGGAAACTGCCTGACCTCCAATGTGGTATTCAGCCCTGCCATCAAAATTGCGATTGTAAATTATACGGCCAGTGCCGGACCCGATACAACGGTTTGTCCTGGTTCAGCGGCCCAGCTTCGTGGAACTCCTGCAGGTGGTACCTGGTCAGGCACAAATGTGGCTTCCGGTGGATTATTTTCAGCGCCTCAGAGCGGAAGTTCGCTGCTTACTTATGCCGTAACGCGCTATGGCTGCACCAAATCCGACATAAAAGTGGTGGGTGTTTTCCAGCTTCCAAATGTGAGCTTTACGGTAACAACTGACACGCTGCGTGCAACAGCAACCGGCGCAACAGGCTGGGCCTGGTACCTCAATGGCAACCTGATCTCGGGTGCGAATAGTGCTAAATATGTAATACAGGAATCTGGTGAATATTGCTGCGAGGCAACTTTTGGAAATACCTGTTCAAAGAAAAGTGCCTGTTCTCAGGTAACGGTGACAGGAGTAAAAAATCAGGCTTCTGGCGCAGAAGGACTTGTTATGTGGCCTGTTCCTGCTGATAATATTCTTCAGCTACAATGGAATACCAACCCTGAAATCATACAAATTTTGAATGCTGAAGGTCGTATGGTTGGTTCGCAAAAACCTGCTAAAGACATAAAATCAACCGGTCTCCCGCTGCAAGGATTGCCATCGGGAATGTACCGCATAGTGCTTCGCTTTGCAGATGGTCGTTTCATCTCAAAGAGCTTCATCAAAGAATAAAAGTTTTAAAGTTTGGCCGGACAGGATATGACGCAAAAACCAGCCTGGGCGCCCTACCAAAATCAGCGCAGCACTTTTATAAAATCAAAAGAGGACTTCCAAGTTTGGCTTTCAACTATATGTTAAAAATGTATGCTTCCAAAGAAGAAGGCAATCTCGTTTTAAGAAATCCTTTTAAGTCTGGTCCAATGGTTGAGATTACAAAATGAAAAACAAGAAAGTTCTATTTCAGATCATTGCTCTTTTTGGCTTTGCCCTGTTTATCGGCATTAAATGGTATAGGCACAATGTAGTTCCTGAGCTTCCATTTTATGCACAGGATTTAAAAAAAGAGGATGGAAGCCTTGTGAAAGCCAGAAGCCTGAAAGGGAAATATATACTGGTGAGCTATTTTCAATCCTGGTGTGGAGATTGTGCAAGAGAGCTTCCATCCATTGAAAAACTTCAGTCAGACGTTGGAAAGGAGAAAATAAATGTTTTTCTGGTTTCAGATGAAGACTTTGTCAAAATCAACAAATTCAGAAATCATTTTAAATCGCAACTGCCTTTTTATCAGTCTGTAAATGCGTTTGACAAAATAGGAATCCATGTTTTTCCAACTACCTATTTGCTGAGCCCGGAGGGTGAAATTCTGTTAAGCAAACTGGAAGGTTACGATTGGGCAAGCAAGGACGTTTTAAAATTAATCCAATAAAAAATGAAAATGATACTTACCGCGTGGGCCGCTGTTTGCATACTATCTGCCTGCCAAAGCCAACCAAAAACAGAAAAAGGCGAACCAACCAAAAATGTAAAAGAGATGACAGAAAATAAGAATGCTAAAAATCCATACTATTCAAGAACGGATACTTCTGTTTTGAAAGTTAGCGATGAGGAATGGAAAAAAGTATTGCCGGAAGATGTTTTTGAAATATCCCGAAACAAGGATACCGAAAGGCCATTCACCGGAAAATACTGGAACACAAGTGGTCTGGGCAATTATTATTGTGCAGCCTGTGGCAATGAGCTTTTTAAATCTGACGCCAAGTTTTCCAGCACCTGCGGATGGCCCAGTTTTTTTAAAACAAAACGACCCAATAGCACAAAATATCTGGAAGACAAATCATATGGAATGACCAGAATTGAAGTGGTTTGCGGAAGATGTGAAGGTCATCTGGGACATCTTTTTGACGATGGCCCCCCTCCTACCGGAAAACGGTATTGCATGAACTCACTGGTGCTTGATTTTGAACCTGATTCAAAAAAACCAGGTGAGTATTAGGTCCTCAATTTGGGAAAACAATTTTAGTAAAGTCTTTGGTTCAGCGAATCAGGGACTTTACTTTTTCAACCTGATCGAGCTGAAAAAGACCTACTATTTTCCTCGGCGTGACCAATGTCATCAAAAAATAATATTTCCAGTAAATGAAGATATATTTTTTTGAGAATTGGGTATCCCAGACTCGAATTCTTTAAAGTTAACTGTCCGCCATGGCGGACTAACTATTGGTAGAAAAATCTACATAAGATGAACAAAAGTCCCTCTTGGGACGAAATATTGACAGCCCAAAAATTGCAGTACAGCATAATTGAACAAATGCCCAGTAATTATTCCAGTTCGATAGATTTAAATAGAAATCGTTCGTCAAAATCAATACCAAAAGCATCCAACATTTCTTTATATTCTTGAAGAAAGGTTTTCTTTTGATGATGCCTTTCCTGATTTTGAATGTATCGAATTACTCTTTCC
>JAIXQU010000010.1 GCA_027485575.1 Cytophagaceae bacterium | reverse complement strand
TGCACCCGAAGCAATGCCAGAAATTTTAAAAAAACATCTCTGATTTATTGGATTCTCACCACTCAAAACAAACTTCTGATTCGAATTTCGGTTTTATCTTACGTGAATTCTTCATCTGACCTGCAGGGCAATCCGATGATTTTCTAAGCGCTGGTGTTCCTGCTTTAAAATCCACCGTATGGCATAATTTTTTTCCTGTTACTTTGTTTTAACCCGGAATCCGCATTAGAAATCCTATTCCGAGGGTAAATTACTGCAAATCAGAATCCGCCGAGGCGGATTAACTATCCTCTGCACCCGTAGCGCTTCTACAAATTTCGATTATAGGTCTCTGATTTTTTGCACCTTACCCTCTCATTACGAACATCTATGGCGGAATCCGGGTTAAAGTCTTCAAAACTTCAGAACAGGTAAATGCAAAAATTCGCTTTCATTCATACTCTATATTGGATTTTGGCCCTGTCCCTTCTGGGTCTCCTGCCCGCTGGAGTTTACGCTCAGAAAGCAGACCCGGGAATTGAACGCTTTCAGGCCTATAAATCCGGACCCAAAGTCTTTATCCGTTTCATAATCTCTGCAGTAAGTACCTGCGACGGCATCCTCATCCGCCGCTCGGTCGAAGATGGGGATTTTCTGCCCATCCGTGAAATTGAAGGAATCTGCGGAAGTGACTCTGCCAGCATCACCTTTACAGAAGAAGATGAACTTCCGGTTTTTAACCGAAGCCTGCAGTACCTGCTGCAACTGGGCCGATCCTCTTTTTCCGATACCCTAAATTCTTTTTTCACCGAAACCGGCGATTCCGGCTACATTCTTACCCGACAAACGGAAGGCTGGAAGATTTTATTGGAAAATGCATCAGGTGAATTAATCAGCCTCCTTGTTTATGATGTTCAAGGAAAACCTATCCTGGTCACGGAAACGCGAAGTGATTTTCTTGAAATCCCGTTTACAAAACTTCCTCGTGCGCTGGTCTTTTTTCGCTTGTACCATTCCAAATCAGGCTTGATTACCAGCGGAAAATGGATGTTTTAAACCAATTGACTGCTCTCTGTGTTTCATCAGGCATATGACTAAGAACTTATTCAGCTTATCTCTTTTCTTGACTCTTGTTTTTTATGCAGCCTTTATTTTCGGGGCGAATGCTCTGGAAAATCCACGAAAATTTTCCTTTGCTGCAGAGGCCGGATTACGGGCTTCCTCCGGCATGCAGGGTGGAGGATTGTCCGCCTGGGCTTACCGTGGCTTCGGCAGGAAGCAAAATTTTTTGGTGGGATTAGGAATCCGGCATAGCAGCTATTTTTCAAAAAACCGGGATTACATCACCGCTCCTGCCCGCTTCACCTCGGATGAAAAAAACCTGGATACCCTCGTGCTTTCTGGCAGCATTCATTCTGCAAATCTCGCCCTTGATTTGCGATATTCCCTGAATACCACTTTTGCACTGGGATTCAATATCGATTTACTTGGACTTTCCTTTGGTCCCGAACAGAATGGAAAATTAAATGAATTCACCGCATTGGCAGCCCCTACTAAATTCAATATCCTGCTGGTAGATGATAACGACATTGGCACGATCAACTCTGAATTTTATCTTGCCTGTAAATTGAGTAAAAATCTGGCCGGGAAACTGGCATTCAGTTATTTGTACAGCGAATTCCGGACTGATAAAAAATACATTGCCGGGATAGACAACGACCGCTACCGCAACAAATCCATGGGACTGGCACTTGCACTGCAATATCGATTTTGATGATGAGTTCTTCCCGGTTTGCAGTATGTCTCCTCATCATGCTGGCATTTTTTCTGCTTTCGTCTGGTCTTCGGGCACAGACATGGGTGTTTGATTCTGGCCGGGTTCGATTCAGCATTCGGAATGCCGGCATGAAGGTGGAAGGTCAATTTTCCGGACTCGAGGCCGTCGTTGAGTTTCAGGAATCGCAAGCTGAAAAGGCAAGTATAGAGGGATCGGTTGAGGTTTCAGGCATACAAACCGGAATCGGATTACGCGACCGGCATCTGCGTGGCAAAGACTATTTCGATGTTGCTGCCCATCCGCAAATCCGCATGAAGCTTCAAAAGCTGGAGAAATCCGGCAATCAGTTTTCCGGCCTGTTTCAACTTAGCATGAAGGGCAAAACGAAAGAAGTCCGCTTACCAGTGCAGTTCATCAAAAAATCGCAATCGGCCGGTTCTCTGCAAACAAACTTCACACTTAATCGCCTCGATTTCGGAATCGGAAGCAGCAGCTGGACCCTGGGTGATGAAGTTTCGGTGCAGGTTTCTTTCGAGCTGAAAGCAGAAGCGAAATAAACAGCTTGCTCCGGGTGAAAACAGGGATAATTAATTAGGGCCTGCTGAAAAAGCTTTTATCTACTTGTTATCAACTATTTAAGATTGAAATTTAAGATAAATGTGTAAGGCTTTTAAAACAAACCAATCAAAAAGCTTGCATTTAAAAAAGGCGGGGAGGAAGCTTTTTCCGCCAAAGGCGGACGGGCCGGAAGCGGGAAGGAGCATTGGAAAAGCTAGAGTTTTTTGCATACTTTTTGGTCCGCCTTCGGAGGAAAACAAGTATGAATCCCGGAAACATACAATCAATTGGAAGGAAGGATTTTGTGGGTTAGATTTTTACTTTTTCAGTGGACCCTACTTAATCTGGGTTAATAAGAATATTTGACAGCATGCCAGATTGCAACAAATTCTTCGATAGAAACATGTCCATCAATAATGAATTGAATATCACTGGAATAAGATGAATTCCCGGTATAAACCTTTCCACCATTAATTGTGGCAATCACATCGCTGCTATATGAAGATGTTCCCTTATATATTTTGCTGTCCTTAATAGTCATAACAATATCGCTACTGTATGAAGATGTGCCTTTGTATACTTTTCCGTCAGCAATATTGTATAAAACATCGCTTGAGTATGAACTAGTTCCATTAAATATTTTATTCCTGTTTATGTTACAAATCACATCAGAAGAGTAACTGGAAATCTTTTTGTAGACCTTATCATTGTTTAGATTGCATATTACGTCATTACTGTATTTAGAAGTTCCTTTAAATACTTTTACCATTTTCTTCTGGTTTTAAATTTTCCTACTCATTAGGCTTTTCAGAATACGCCCCGTTTTTTAAAGTGGGCTCTGGTCTCCACGTTTTTTCTGTCACTTTAGGTGGTTAGCTCGTTTTGAACCGCTATGACTTTCTTTATAAACCATAACTTGCCTCTGTTTTGTGAAGGTGTGAAATTGTAGCAATGAATTTCATACGTTTCACTGACTTTCCTATTTGTGACCCAGCTCCTGTGAAGTGACTCTGCCACTCTATGTCAATGCACATGTTTCCGGCTGGCGGCAGTCAAGCTTCTTTTGATTTTTCGAGAGTCCTTTTTTCAAGGTCTTCTGTAAGTCTAAAGTCCGTCTTTTTAATTTTGTCCAACATAGGTTTGACCGAAGTTATATGTCCACTTAGTTTAGCGTCAATAATTAAACCGAGCGTCCCAGTAATTTTTATACCAAGTTGTTCTGCATATTTTCTTCCTTTTATGTCGTCAATTACTAATAAACAGTCCTCCTGCTCAATCGCAAAAGCTATTGCACTTGCTTCTCCTTTGTCTAAGGAAGCTTCAAGTATTTTTTGATATGTTTTATTTATTGGTCCTTCAATTTTAAACCAGCCAGGTAATTCTTTTCTGAACTCGTTCGCTATTTCCTGCGTGACCGTAACTTGTCCAAAGAGTTTATTTAAAAGGTTCAGTTCTCCAATTTTGTCCAGCAGAATTAAGTAGCTAGTGTCAGAGATTATAACTCTTTGCATTCTCTACATCACGGTCAAGGTCAGAAGAAGGATAATTGAAAACGGAAAC
Source organism: Cytophagaceae bacterium (assembly GCA_027485575.1). Classification (GTDB taxonomy): domain Bacteria; phylum Bacteroidota; class Bacteroidia; order Cytophagales; family Flexibacteraceae; genus CAMDMI01. Next base: position 10,532 of record JAIXQU010000010.1, on the reverse strand, counting down.
TCCATAATTTCCCAGAATCTCCATAAAAGTTCTTTTCGATAGCCCCACTACTTCAGCAGCTTGTCCTAGTGATAGTTTGCCTTTTTCGTAAAGTCTTGAAGCAATTGTCATTAAGGCTTCCTTGTCATCAAAGTCCACGGTATCCGGTAGATTTATGGTTATTGTTTTCATGCCTCCAATTTATGATTTTATTTTAATTATTTTGTCCCAAGCCGCTTGCCGGTAACGTTTTTTGTATTTCTGAAGATGTGGACTTAAAGCACTGAACATCATGCGTTTCACTGACTTTCCTTTTTGTGACCCAGCTCCTGCGAAGTGACTCTGCCACTCCATGTCAATGCACATGTTAAGGGCTGGTTGGAGTCTGTTTGTTTGCAATGTTTATCGTTGTTTGCACTTTGTCTAATTCTGAAATGAAATTCAAAAGTTCTGGGTCTATTCATGTAAAAACCTAAAATCCTGGAGATTTATTTATCGCTTTTTCGATTGGGCAAAAATAAGTAAAATTGCATCGTGATGCTTGGTCGAGCCTCTTGTTTCCAAACAACGTAACCAAGTTAAAGACTAAAAAACCTGACAGAAATGCCAGGTCTTTTTTTGGGGTTTAACGAGTTACTCAGAATTTTTTGGCAAACCCAATAAATTGTGGATTAAATGTCAAAATGCAAAGCCAGTGCTTATGGTAATAAATTGATAAAAAGCATTTTCTTTCTTATTTGTATACCCGTAGTAGAAGTCATAACCATAGGGTATCAAAACTTCTTGGCCTTGCCACTTATATCCAATATTGAATAGATATGCAATATTTTTTGAAATATATGCTTTAACTCCAATTTGTGGATTAATAACCAAACCACCTTTTTCTCCATCAAGATTAATGGCATAACCAATATTTGCAGTAAAAACTGGACTGACTTTTCCCTTTAAAAAAGTTGCTCTTGCATCGAATGTTATTGGTAGCATGGAAACGTTTTTATATTTATCAATACCAAGTCCAACACCTAAGGACAAATGTTCATTGACTTGATAACCGTTTATTGTCCTAAAACCAAATGAATAGTCTTCATTTTTTACCGAATAGTCAGCAAATTTTACGTTGCCAACTCCAGGACAAAAACTTACCTCGCTAATATTAATAAACCCACTTTTTTTGAAGTCGGTTAAGTTGCTTGAAGTATTTGAATTATTAAATGGGAGATTCTCTTTAGTAATTTTTTCAATCTCATCATATTTGAAAACGAATACATTCCTGTCTTTAGTTTGGAGCTTAATACTTTGGTTTGGAACTTGTTCTATGATTATTCCTCTAATGATGCTGCCATTTTTTAAATAAACGACATCCTCCATATTATTTTGTCCTAAAGACGTGAAACAGATTAAAGTAAACACTAGAAGTGTTAAATTTTGGAACTTTTTTTTCATTTTATTTTTATTTTCCCTACTCATTTGGCTTTTCGGTTATCGCCCTGTTTTTGAAAATGGTTTCAAGTCTCCACTTGTTTGTTTTTGATGTTTTTAAGTTTATAAACCAGTTTATATCAACTGGCTCATATCGCTTTTTGTATTCCTGAAGCTTGACCTTTAATCTCTGGGTTATTTCCAAGAAATCTGTTCTATGTTGGAGGAAAGTTCAATATTAGAACTTTGTCACCATTATGCAAACATGAATGTTAGGATAGATACTTGTTAGAATGCAAAACCTGTGCTTACTGAAATAAAGTTATAATAAACAGTTGATGATAATGTGCCCAAATTTTGGCCGGAATTATCAGTAATTTGAATTTCCCAGTTTTGTGTTTGTATTTTATATCCAACATTGAATAGATATGCAACATTTTTAGAAATATATGTTTTAATACCAATTTGAGGATTAAAAGTCAGTCCGCCTTTAATATCATTTAGGCCAACTGCGTAACCAATATTTGCTGTAAATACAGGGCTAATTTTACCCTTCAAAATTGTCGCTCTTCCATCAAATGTGATGGGTAAAAATGTTGTGTTTTTATATTTATCAATACCAATTCCAAATCCTAACGAGAAATGCTCATTAAGTTGATATCCATTAACTGTTCTAAAACCAAAAGAATAATCGTCATTCTTAAACTTATAATTATCAGCTTTTACGTCACCAACACCCGGACAAACGTTTATTTCAGTTATATTAATATATCCACTTTTCTTGAAGTCGGTTAAATTGTTAGAGAAATTAGAATTATTGACCGGAAGATTTTCCTTGGTCATCTTTTCAATTTCATCGTATTTGAAAACGAATACATTTCTGTCTTTAGTTTGGAGCTTTATACTTTGGTTGGGGACCTGTTCGATTATTATTCCTCTAACGATGCTACCATTTTTTAAATAAATGACATCCTCAATATTATTTTGTCCGAAGGACGTGAAACAGATTAAAGTAAACACTAGAAGTGTTAAATTATGCAACTTTTTTTTCATTCTATTTTTGTTTTAATTTTTCCTACTCATTTGGCCTTTCAGTTATCGCCCTGTTTTTAAAAGTGGTTTCAAGTCCCCACTTGCTTGTTGTTATTTATTTAAACTGTTATTTTTTCAATTTGCCCATATCGATTTTTGTATTTCTGAAGGCTGGGGTTTTTAGCAATGAATTTCATATGTTGCACTGAACTTTCTATTTGTGACCCAGCTCCTGTGATGTGACAACGCCACTCTATGTCAATGCAAATGTTATGGGCTGGTTGGACCATTATTTCCCGGTAGATTTTGAACAAACGTAACATCTATTCCATTTTCTACCAAATGTGTTGCATAAAGTTGATCCAAGCAATTAACTCTGGCTGACCCAAAATCAGGAAGGTTTGCCAGACCTTCCAGGTTTAGCCGTATTTGGTCGGAAAGCCTTCTGCACTGTTGCGGTTAAACATCCAAACTGAAAATCCTCCTCAATTTTCCGGTCAGGCTAATTCAATGCCTGGAAATTTTACCGGCTTCTGCTTTCCTCGATAAGCTTGCTTTCTCTTCCAGTCCCTTTCTTTTTATTATTTTTTAGCTTTTCATAAGATTTGTTTCAACCTTGTATTCTGAATATTTTCCTGTTCAATTTGCATATCCAATACTTACAATCGCATGATTCCAAAACCAGCCCTGGCTTTATTGCAGAATAGCCCTGAACTACAGCCCTTTGCAAAAGAAATAAGTGATTGGCACTATCGGTATCTGGGTATGACCACCTTCATCAAAGATGCCTATGGTTCAATGGACCTTTTCTCAAAAGCATACCAGTTCTTTGGTTTTCAGCGGGATGAGAAAATGAAAACCTGGGTATATAGGGAATGGGCGCCGGCAGCCTATCAGCTCTGGTTATCAGGCGATTTCAATGGTTGGAACAGAGAAAGCCATCCCATGGAAAACAAGGGCGATGGGCTTTGGGAAATTGAAATCAAAGACAGTGACAAACATCCCCTTGCCCATGGCCAGAAAGTAAAAGTGATTGTCCATGCAATAAACGGGACCCTGGATCGGATTCCGGCTTATATTCGCTATACGGTTCAGGATGAGGTCACTAAAGATTTTTCAGGCATGATTTGGTCGCCTGCAAAACCATATTCATTTAAAAGCAGGTTCACGCTTGATAAAACAAAACCGCTTTACATCTACGAAGCCCATGCCGGAATGGCCGTTGAAGAGCCGGGTTTGGGCACCTATACCCATTTCAAAGATGTTGTGTTGCCAAAAGTAGAAAAGGCGGGTTACAATTGTATTCAGCTGATGGCCGTTCAGGAACATCCCTACTATGGCTCTTTTGGTTACCATGTATCCAGTTTTTTTGCTGCTTCCAGCAGATTTGGAACGCCGGATGAGTTGAAGGAACTTATCGATGCCGCCCATACAAAGGGAATCGCGGTCATTATGGATATTGTTCATTCCCATGCAGTTAAAAATATATTTGAGGGCCTCAATGAGTTTGATGGCTCAGACCACCAGTATTTCAGGTCAGGCGAAAGAGGAAACCATCCCAGCTGGGACTCCAAGCTTTTTGATTATGGAAAACCGGAAGTACTTCAGTTTTTGCTGAGCAATGTCCGCTTCTGGTTGGAAGAATATGAGTTTGATGGCTACCGTTTTGACGGGGTTACCTCCATGTTATACCATGACCATGGCCTTGGCCATAGTTTTGATGGATTGCACAGTTACTATAACAATGCTGTAGATTCTGATGCCTATTTGTACCTCCAACTGGCCAATGAAGTAGCCCACCTCACCAAACCCGCTGCTGTGACCATTGCCGAAGACGTGAGTGGTTTTCCAGGATTGGGTCAGCCACAAATGGCTGGTGGTATTGGCTTTGACTATCGTCTTGGTATGGGCATTCCTGATTTTTGGGTTAAAATAATCAAGGAACAAGCCGATGAGGCCTGGAATATGTATGACCTCTGGAGCATGCTCACCAACAGGCGGTACGATGAAAAAACGGTGGCCTATTCAGAAAGTCATGACCAGGCTTTGGTGGGAGATCAAACCCTCGCTTTCCGCCTGATGGGTGCAGAAATGTATGGCTTCATGTCTATCCAGACAGAGAGTTTTATCATAGACAGGGGCATGGCCTTACATAAAATGATAAGGTTGATTACCTCAGCAGCCGGGGGTGATGCCTATCTCAATTTTATGGGCAATGAATTTGGCCATCCGGAGTGGATAGACTTTCCAAGGGCAGGAAACAACTGGAGTTATCAGTATGCCCGAAGGCAATGGAGCCTTGCAGAGGAGGGCCATTTGCGCTACCATCTGCTCCTCGATTTTGACAGGGAAATGGTTAAATTGTTAAAGGATTACAACGTCCTGGAAGACAAGTTTGCCAAAGAAATCCATATCGACAACCAAAACAAAATCCTTATTTTTCTCAGACAAGGATTGTTGTTTGTCTTCAATTTCCATCCTGAAAACAGTTTGTTCGACTATACATTTCATCTCCCGGAATCAGGCTCATACAAAATTGTTCTGAATTCAGATGCAAGAGAATTTGGAGGTTTCAACAGACATAAACCCCAAACCGAACATTTCACCTTTGACGACAACAAATTAAGCCTCTACCTCACCAACCGCACAGCCATGGTGCTGGCCCCGGTGAAATAATCTCAGATTGGTTATCAGGACTTCGTAATGAGAGGCTAAAAAGCAATCTGGGTTTATTACTACCCGATTTTTTGAACAGTAACCAGGAGTAACTTTAGCTGGATAAGAATGGGATATTTCTCATTTTCTCTTCTTGGTGGCACAGGAAAAGAAAATGAGAAAAGCCATCCTTGCTTCTACAGATTGTCCTTAAAGTAATTGGTCATTTTCCGCATCAGGTGAAGCCTGTCCTTGCCACCAATGCCATGCCCATGCCCGGGATAAATAAAATAATCTATTTGAACACCCGCTTCAACAGCCTTTTTAAGAAAAGTCTGCGTGTGCTGCCAAACCACCACATCATCAGAAGTTCCATGGATAAGCATGAACTTTCCTTTTACATTTTTGGCATGGTTGGCACAATTGGCAGTTTCATAACCTTCCGGGTTTTCCTTCGGCGTATCCATATATCGCTCGCCATACATGATTTCATACAAGGCCCAATCAATCACAGGTGCCCCGGCGATGCCTACTTTATAGGTGCCTGGTGAGCGACTCATCAGGGTCGTGGTCATAAATCCACCATAGCTCCAGCCGTGGAGGCCTAGCCGGCTTCCGTCTACATAAGGCAATGATTTTAAATAATTTACCCCTGCCAACTGGTCTTCCATTTCCGGTGTTCCCATTTGTCTGTGGTGGGCTTGTTCAAACTTTGTGCCCCTATCCTCGCTTCCCCTGTTGTCAATCGTAAAAACCAAATATCCCTCTTCAGCCCAGGCCAACATATATGGGCTTGCCCCTGCCATCCATGAGTTTGTGACCATTTGGGCATGTGGACCGCCATACAGGTAGACAATTACCGGATATTTCTTCTTCGCATCAAAGTTCGAAGGTTTAATCAACCGGGCATGGAGCCACTCACCACTTGGTCCTTTGATGGAAACTGTGTCTATAGTTCCGGCATCATAAGCTGCCAATGGGCTTTTCGATGCCCATGATTTTAAATTCTCAGCCTTTCCTGTCTCAATATCAATGATATCCAGGTTTTTCGGGTTGCTGACGTTTGACCAAACATCTAGAAACTGCTTTTTTCCATCGCACCAGATAGGGTTGTGCACGCCTTTGGTTTTGCTCAATTCTACCACCTTTCCCGATTTTAAATTGCTGGATTTTAGCATTCTATCCATTCCCAGTCCGGAAGTTTGGACATAGAAAACTCTTTCTTTTTTGTCATCCAGACCAACCAAACGGGTTACTTCTTCATTTCCATTGCTCAATTGCTTTTTAAGTTTTCCATTCCAGTCATACAAATACAAATGGTTAAATCCATTTTGTTCAGATTGCCAGATAAAATCCAGTGATGCATTTATAAATGTCGGACCTTCCTGTGGGTCAAGGTATTTGTCAGACTTTTCTTCAAATAAAGTTTTTATAAAATTTCCCGTTGCAGTTTCATATACATTGAGCCATAAATGATTGGTTTCCCGGTTGATGACAGTTACTGTAACATATTTTTCATCAGGTGTCCATGAGATTCCGGTCAGGTATTGGTCTTTCGGTCCTGTGACATTCAAATAGGTAACCGCCTGGTTTTTAAGGTCGAATATTCCGATTTTTACTTCATGGCTTGTTTGGCCTGCCATAGGGTATTTCACATTCTTCACCTTGGCTGGCTTTTCTGAAATATCCACGATTGGATAGTCCGTAACCATGGATTGGTCCATTTTATAAAATGCCAGTTTATTGCCTTCTGGTGACCAAAAAGTTCCCTTGTTTATTCCATATTCATTTCTATGAACAGATTGCCCGCTTACAATGTCAGGATTGGTTTCATTGGTAACCTGGAATTTTGCCTTGCCCTGCTGAACAAAGAGATTATTTTTCTCCGTAAAGGCTATTGCCAACTTCTTAGATTCAATGTCCTTGTTTTCAGCTTCTTCAGACATAGAACAAATTACTTCTGATTTCTTTGCTTTTAAATCATAAGTCATTAATTCATTGGACCATAAAGCAAATATTTTACCTGAACTCTGCCAGTTGATCAACGGAAAATTTCGTTTTCCTTCCTTCCATTGGCTCGCAAAAAGAAGCGTATCTGTCTTTTGTTTGTAGGTTTTTATAATCGCATCCCCTTTTGGAGTGCCCACTACTTCTGCATATCCCAGATCATCCAAACCATGCAATTGTCTTATAGCCATTGAAAAAGCCGGGTTGGTTAAAGATTCTTCCAGGGTTAGCTTTTTCTTTTGGGCAACAAGCATCTGAGAAAGAAGTAAGCCGCTTATTAGTAGGTAATTAGATTTTTTCAATTTGTATGTTATTAAAAGGTATTGGCAATTTGTATTTTGAAAATTTGAGGTCAAACATCCAGTTTACCCAAGGTTATCGGGGCTGAATAAAGGTAAAAAACAGGAAAAAGGTGGCGTTGATTTCTGCCATTTCAGAAAATTGGGTCAAGATTTTGTTCCATGGTCTGGAAGATTTGCTCCGCTTTTTTGCAAAATTCCGTGCTGGATACCAATGAGTCAACATCACCCAAACCTGTTACATCCATCTCAGATACCTTGTATGTTTGTTCCAGATTGCCCATTTCCAGTTTGATGATGTATTTCCCATTCCAGGAAAAAATAGTGCATTTTATAGACTGGGTTAATGGAAATTCTTTAATGACCCGCATGAAGTGATTGTGCTTTTTTAAAGTAGACTCTGGTATAGTTGATAAATATTTTCCAAAAGCTTTTTTGGCTCAAAGCGTTTTGCTTCGGTTGCAGAGGCTTTTTCTAATTCCGCTTTCGTGCTGGAGTCGGTCGACAGCTTTAGAATCTGTTCCGCGATTTCATCTATAGATTGAGGATCAGCATACAAAGCGGCAGGTCCTGCAATTTCCTGAAAACAAGAGCCTTTTGAGGAGACAATGGCTTTTCCCCTTCGCATGGATTCCAGAAGAGGAATCCCAAATCCTTCAAAAAAAGAGGGATAAACTGTGAATGAACATCCGTCATATAGATTTACCAGATTGTCAGTTTCAACCTGCCCCAGCCACCGCAGCCTTCCTTCCAAATCCCCCAATTGGTTCAGAATTTCATCTGCAGCATCTCCGCGACTTCCTACCAAAACCAGGTCTTCCGGAATAAGATGCATTACTTTTTTGTAGGCCTCTACCAGTTTAAAGTGGTTTTTTCTTTTAGCCAATTTGCTCACGCAGAGGATATACGGTTTTTCAACAATATCGAACTGATACAGATTTTTGGCCACAGCTTCAGGCCTTTTTCTAAAGTGAAAAGCAGGGTCCACATCCTGATAAGCTACTTTTATCTTACCAATGCTTTGTGGGTAATAGCCTTCAATGTCTGCTTTTGTTTGTTCGCTTGTGGCCAGAATCAGGTCTGCATAAGTGGCAGCATTGGCCGATTTTTTATCATAAATCCACCGGTCAATGGGCTTGTAGGTTTCGGGGTATCGTTTAAAAATCAGGTCATGGATGGTGACTACAATTTTGGTTTTTCCTGGTTTTAAGTCCAATGGGATTTCATTACTCAGGCCATGATAAATATCCAGTTTTTGTTTCCTGGCATGGCTTCCCCAGCCAAATGATCTGGAATATTTTCCCAGAAATCCGCTGTTTTCCAACTTCCAGGTTGCCCCACTTTCCTGAAGTGAGCGGTTGAAATAGGGCAGATCCAAGGGCTTGTCTGTGGAAAACAAATGGTAGTTACTTTCGGGGTGAAGCTTCATCAATCCGCTGATGACTGTTCTGCTGTAGTTGCCTAAGCCTGTTTCATTGTGGTATGCCCTTTCTGCATCAAAACCTATATTCATTTGTAAATATATTTATTTCTGTATTTCAGTTAGTTATGGAATTATAGTAAGTGAACCAGAAATTTTTTTTCACGTGTATCGTTTGTTACTAACCAATATGGCAATTGATGCGGATTACTATTGGAACATCTGCTATTTTTGGCCGTCCAAAATTGGTCTTCCTTCATGCGGAATTCAAAATTTATTATCAAAATATCTACCTTTTTTTTGAGCCTGGCATTTTTTGCAAATGCTTTTGCCCAAAGAACCCTAAGTATTCACTCTTCTGATCCCAAGCTGAAATCAGCCTTGGATTTAATGGAAAGGCGTAATTTTCAGGCTTCTATCATTGAGTTTCAAAACTATCTTCAGTCTGCTGTCAGTCCTTCCAATGGCAATGTAGAACTGGCAAATTTTTATGTTGCCCATTGCGCTTTGAACCTCAGCCATCCGGATGCCGAAGAACAACTCCTTAAATTCAACAAGAATTTCCCAAATAGTATTTACGAATCAAGGTCTTACTTTGATTTGGGGTCTTACTATTTCAAAATCAAGAAATGGGAAACCTCGGTTCAGTATTTTACCAAAATCAGTAAAGACGGATTGGAAGATGATTTGCAAATTGAAGCAGATTATAAAACCGGCGTTGCTTGTTTTCAGCTTCAACAATTTGATCGGTCCAAATCTTATTTTCAGAAAATTAAAAACCGAAATCATCCTTACAAAGGTTCAGCCGCATATTATACCGCATATCTGAATTATAAAGATGGGTTGTTGGATGATGCTTTGTCTGATTTGGATCTTGCTGCTACAACGCCTGACTTCAAATCCTCTATTCCCGTTCTGAAGGCCAGCATTTTGTATAAAAAGAAATCGTATGACGCAGTAATCGAACTTGGAAATTCAACCTTTAAGGACACAGCAAGGGTTTCAAATCCTGAAGAGCTGCATCTTTTGGTGGGTGAATCTTATTTCAACAAAAAGGAGTATAAGCTTGCTGCTGAGCATTTTGATAAATATTCCAAATCATCAAAAGGAAACATCGGAAGACCACTTCAATTCAGAATTGCCTTTACCTATTTCAAAACCGACCAGACAGACAAAGCCATCGCAGGATTCCGTCAGGTTGCTGCCAGAATAGATACCGCAAAAAATAAACTCGATTCAGTTGGCCAGTTCTCCTCTTATTTTCTGGGGGTTTGTTACCTGAAAAAGGACCAGAAACAATTTGCCCTCAATGCATTTGACCAGGCAAGTATGTTGAACGCAGATGCTAAAATTCAGGAAGTTTCCTGGTTTAATGCTGGAAAAATCAGCTACGATTTAGAAAAATATGGCGATGCGGTTGAAATCTTAAAAGATTTTTTGGAGAACTATCCCAAAAGTGAATATGTAAATGAGGCAAATGAATTGGTGGGTGAAGGCCTGCTGAACAGCAACGATTTCGAGGCCGCCCTTGCCTACATGGAGAAAACAAAAATCAAATCTGAGCGATTGAGTTTTGCTTACCAAAGAGCCGCTTATCAGAGGGGAACAACATTTTTTAATGATGGCAACACTTTGAAGGCCGTCGAGCTTTTTAACCAATCTTTAAAATATCCGAGCGATAGAGAAACCCTGGCTGCAACCCATTTTTGGTTGGGTGAAAG
>JAIXQU010000098.1 GCA_027485575.1 Cytophagaceae bacterium | reverse complement strand
TAAAAAACCTTTGCCAAATTGAGCATACCAGACATAGAAGTATGGGCAATTTTCTCTCTAATCTCTTCTCTGGCTTGATTGCATATAGCTTCTTTCCTAAGAAACCTTCTTTAAATCTGAACTTCGAAACCTCTAACCAACTGACTCTCTTTTAGTTTTATTTCGAACTCACGTTAAATATAATATTCCCACTTTTGAGTATTCAATAATTTAAGAAAAGCCTCTACAATTACCAAAATGGGTCATTATGAAGGTTCGAAATGTGTATCCAGAACTTTTCACAGAGTCTAAGGATAAAATTCTAATGGATTCGGTGCTTCTTTACCCTATAACTGCAAGCCAACCTGCAACCATTTTTTTTTACAAGGCCAACGTATTTCTATTCTTGCCCAGGAAAAGGACGAGGCTTTACGTTCGGATATTCCAAATTTAGCCAAAGTTTTTATTTATTAAAATGGGATGTGGGCAGCGAAAAGTTTTAAAGAACTTATTAATAGGATTAGATTATTCCAGGAACAAATTCTCTACTTCCCAACCAGCTCATCCTGAAAAAGTTTCAATATCCTTTTATACTCATCTGCCCAACTGGATGGCTCTACAAATCCATGGTCTTCAACGGGATACACAGCCAATTCCCAGTTTTCTTTTTTGAGTTCAATCAACCTTTGCGACAAGCGGACCACATCCTGAAAATGGACGTTGACATCCACCATACCGTGGCACATCAGCAACCGGTCCTGAAGGCCTTCTGCAAAATAAATGGGAGATGACCGTCGGTAGGCCAGACTATCATTCTGGGGTTCATTGAGTATATTGCTGGTGTAGCCATGGTTGTAATGCGCCCAATCCGTTACCGACCTCAGGGCGGCACCTGCTTTAAACATTCCAGGCTTGGTAAACAAGGCCATGAGGGTAATAAATCCACCGTAACTGCCGCCATAAATCCCGATTCTTTGTGGGTCAACCTGCTGATTTTGAATCAAATATTTTACTGCATCGGCATGGTCTTCCAGGTCTTTTCCGCCCATGTGCCGGTAAATTCCTGTCCGGCAATCCCGTCCATAACCCGAACTTCCCCGGTAGTCCACATCAATGACGGTGTAGCCCAAATCGGTAAGCAAATTGTGGAACATATACTCACGGAAATAATTGCTCCAGCGTTTGTGTGCATTCTGCAGATAGCCAGCGCCATGTACAAAAATGACCGTAGCCCCATTCTTTTTTGCGGTTTCTGGTTTGTAGAGTCGGGCATATACTTTTGCACCATCCGATGCCGAAAAATTAACCAGTTCCGGGTCCCGCCATGGGTAGGCTGAAAACTCAGAAGACCTGGCTTTAAACGTTACCTGAACAGGATTGGAGCCAGGTTTATTTTCTTGAAAATAAAGCTCCCAGGGGTTGTTAGAATAGGAATATCGATAGGCAATCCATTTGTTATCAGGAGACATAGAAATTTCATAACCTCCGTTCATCCGGGTAATCTGCTCCATTTTGCTATCCGCCTTTACCGAAATCCGATACCAATGTTGTTCACCCGGATGTGGTGCATTGGACAATAGAAAAACCCAGTTTTTATCAACCGACAATTCCATTTTCTGAATTTCAAATTTCCCCGAAGTTTTCCGGGTTTTTGTACCCGATTTCAGGTCCAGAAAATATAAATGGGCATATCCTGTGGCCTCAGATAAATAACAAATCTGCTCATTGTTTATCCACTCTACGCCGCTTTCTGCAGCCGGACCGCCTATCCAGGCTTCATCCCGTTGCCTGTCTGCAAGGGTAAATCTGCTTGTCGAAGCGTTCCATAACATGAGCCATCGGTCTTTATTGTCCTGTGAAGAAACTTCCACAATGGCCTTATTGCCAGGCTCATTCCAAAAAACAGCATTGACTACAATGCCTCTGGGCAGCGGTTTTAGGGGCGCTGGTCGGTTGGGATAGTCCTTCAGATAATCCGGTTTGTCATAAATACCAGGCAGTTCAGAAACAGGAAATGAAATCAAGCTATCTTTCAGTAAATCAAATAGAAAAAAAGAATAATTACCCTGGGGATACCCCACATTTTCACGGGCAGGAAGCTCTTTGGTAAAACCCGATTCATTCACATAGGACGGCACTTGAGTTGGATTCAATTTGGCTGGCGGCTCAAACAATTGATAAGAAATAAACCTTCCATCGGGACTGATGCCCAGATTCTGAACCTGTTTTCCATCCGTATAAAATCTTGGTATGGTGTCCGTTTTTGCTTTTTGATTGGCCAGTTTCGACAATTCTGTCTTTTGCTTTCGCTCCTTCAAGACCTGCATCAGGCCCAATTCTTCCTGTGATTGCAGGCTGTCTCTTGCACTAAGTGCGCCAAATTTTGTGGATGGCTTTTTGGTATTTCTGAAATCAGTAACCTGAACAATGCTTCCATCCTTTTGCGACCACACAAATACATTTCCGGTTTTCTGAAAGGCGATTTCAAACCCATAGTTGAGAAAAACGGGGTTCGATTTCTCCTCCAGGGTTTTGGTGATTTTTATGGTTCGGTTCGTTTTCAAATCCCTCAGATACAAATCTCCAAGGTGTATAAAGGCGATTTTATTGCCGTCTTTGCTTCTTGTCCCCTTTCCAGCCTGCACTTCAAAATCAACCTCTTTTCCTGCTTTAAACGGAACGAACTTTGAAGCAAACATCTGATAAACCGAATCAAAAAGATTCTTTTCAGGATTCCAACGGAAATACACCGAATTGCCATCTGCCGACCAGGAAATGGCATTGGGCTGTGTCCCAATCCATTTGGGATCCTGCATAATCTGGTCAATGCTTAGCGTAGATTTTTGTTGACCAATGGCCAAATAGGTTAATGAAAAAAACAGACCAAAGGTCGAAACAAGCTTATACAGGAACATAGTTTTAAGGCAACGAGCGGGCAAAATACAGGTTTCTATTTAAAGCGCTGGTTTACCAGCTCCTAAATACTGAAATTCTAATTATAGCCTCCCTGACTTTTACCTGAATCCTAATTCCTAACTCCTATTTTTAATTTTTGAGTTAAACCTTTAACCTGAATCCTGATTCCTAACTCCTATTTTTAATTTTTGAGTTAAAACTTTTGCCTTTTACCCGAATCCTAACTCCTATTTTTAATTTTTGAGTTAAAACTTTGACCTTTAACCTGAATCCTAACTTTTAAATCCTATTTTTAATTTTTGAGTTAAAACTTTGACCT
>JAIXQU010000190.1 GCA_027485575.1 Cytophagaceae bacterium | reverse complement strand
TCACCTGAGCATTTGCAATGTTATTTCTCAAAGCGAAAATTCCAGTTCCTGGAAGTGCACCCATACCAATAAATTGCTTGGAAACACCTTGCTTGTAATCACAAACTCCTGGAGTTACAAATGGATCGCCATCAAATTTTGCTTCTAAGCCATCCACATCGTATGCATCAACACCGTCACCAGTAACCTTCCAGTCTGGATTGGTCTTATCAGTGATCCTTACATATTTTGCATACTGCAAAGGAGAAATATCAAAAGAACCATTATGGCAGGCATCAACAGGTGAACCTTTTTTCCATAAAAATCCATCCGCAGAGAATTCAACAGTGGCCGTTTCTGATATATTTGGTCTACAAGAAGGATTGCCCCAGGAAGTTTCATAAAGGTCGATATCAGCAACGGCCGAACCTCCACCATTTAAAAAATAACCAGAACCCCCAAGGTATTCCAAAGTCATTGTTCCTCCAAATCCAAGACTTACGAAGTTCATGTCATTTGGAGTATCACTTTTCTCTGCAACTTCAGCTTTCGTTGAAATTGAACGAGCTCCAGCTGGATAACCAAAAGTACTAGGTAATGCAATATTGTTGTTAACATCCAAAGATCTTAACGGCCTGGCTGAATTACCTGGCTTCAAAAAGCCAGCAACGTAACCCCTTGCAGGTCCTTGCTTGAAACATTTCACGTCCCATGACTGGGCGTTGATTGAAGTTGAGCCCAATGAGGCGACTGCACTCATTGCGGCTATTGCTAAAAATTTTTTCATTTTTAATGATTTAAAGAATTGTGGGCTGCAAAGATTAACATTTTTTTAAAATTATCCAAAAAACTTACATAAATATTTTCAAAATAAGTTCTGTTTAATTCATTTAAAAGTGCAAATTCTTGATAAATCTACGCTTAAATAATCGTTGTATAAAATCAATTTTTTTGGACTTTTTTTTTGATTTGTCGTTTTTTTTATGCATTTTGACAGGAGAAAAATTCATTTAAGCAGAATTTAGTAGTTTTGCTTTTACCTGCATTACCATGAAATCCACCATTAAGCAGCAAAATCAGTTTTATTCATTTTTTGGATTATTACTTGCATCAGTAGCAGGGTGTTTTATTTGGAGCTAAATCCCACGGTTTGAATATTAGCAATCAAAATCTATTTCAAATGTTATGCTTTGAAATCAATTCTCTAATTTCGCACCGAAATAAATAATATATGGGAAAAGGAGATATCAAATCAGGAAAAGGTAAATTGGCAAATGGTTCATTTGGCAATAAAAGAAGACGCAATGAAACCATGCCTAAGGCAGTAATTCCAGTTAAGTCAGCTGAAGTGGCTGATGTGGAAAAAGTCGCAGCGAAACCAAAGGCAGCAAAAGCTAAAAAGGCAGAGAAATAATTCTCTGCCTTTTTTTTAAACAGTTACATTATGGTCTCTCAATGCGTGGTTGAGGGATACTTTTAAATCCGTACTTTCTTTTCGTTTTCCTATTATCAGGGCACATGGAACCTGGTAGTCGCCAGCCGGGAACTTTTTTGTATACATTCCTGGGATTACAACTGACCTTGCAGGCACCCTGCCTATATAATAATTGGGTTCATCGCCTGACACATCAATAATTTTGCTGGATCCTGTGATGGTAACTCCGGCACCAAGTACGGCTTCTTGTTCTATAATGGCTCCTTCAACCACGATGCATCTTGAGCCAATAAAAACCCCGTCTTCAACAATAACAGGGTTCGCCTGAAGTGGTTCCAACACACCACCAATTCCAACACCGCCGCTTAAGTGAACATTTTTTCCGATTTGGGCACAACTTCCAACAGTTGCCCACGTGTCTACCATTGTTCCCGAATCTACATACGCTCCGATATTTACATACGAAGGCATCAATATGACTCCGGGAGCCAAATAGCTGCCATATCGGGCTATGGCCAATGGAACGGATCTTACTCCTTTAGATTCAAAGTCTTTTTTCAGCTTCATCTTGTCATAAAACTCCAGAAAGCCGGATTCCATTTTTTCCATCTTCCTTATTTTGAAATACATTAAAATTGCTTTTTTTACCCATTCATTGGTTAACCAATTTCCATCTTTTTTTTCAGCTACCCGCATTTCTCCTTTTTCAAGTAAATCAATGACTTGTTCTATGTGGATTTGCATATCCGGATTATTGAGCATTTCCTGGTTCTCCCAGATTTTTTCAATTTGTTCTTTCATTTATTTGAAGTTTGTGCCAAAAGTATAGGTATGACTTTGTTTTGAAAACTATAGCATGAAAGTTCTTTTGTTTCATTCTCTAAAACCGCCTTCAGAAACAAGAATTTTTGAAAAGCTGGGAAGAAGTATAGCTGATATTTCCGGTTCGGAAATCAGAATTCTGGGCTGCCAATCGATTGAAGCATTGGCGGCAGATTCAAGTATTGAGTTGAGAAGTCCATTTTCCGGAAAGCGTGGATTTTTACCCAGGATTAAAAATATTTTTAAACTGTGGTTTGAACTCAAAACCTTTGAACCGGATATTTTAATTGTTTGTAGTCCTGACCTCATTATACCCGCTGTTTTATATAGGCTTACCCATTTTAAGAAAATCGTTTTCGACCTTCAGGAAAATTTCTCATTGAATATTTTGCATCAGGCAACTTACTCCGGCAGGTTTAGAAATTTTTTTGCTGAATCGGTTGAAGTTTATCTGAATTTGTTTTTTAAACATTTTGACCGGATTTGGCTAGCAGAATGCATTTACAAGGACCAATTTTATTTTCCTGTAAATCAAGTAGCAATTTTTGAAAACAGGGTGCCGGCAGCCTGGAAGGATAATTTTTATTCAATGTCAATTGAAAATCGAAGTCCTGGTCAATTGAATCTATTGTTCTGTGGTTTTATAACAAGGGAATCCGGTATTTTAAAGGCAATTCGATTTTTTGATTCCTTTAATTTCTCCATTCCTTCATCTCATTGCACGATTGCTGGCTATATCCCGGAAGAAAAGTTAAGAATCGAAATTGAAGATTTAATTAATAAGGGAAGAAATATTACCCTGATAAACGGAGGAAAATGGATTTCTTCCAATGAGATAAAGAATGAGTATGAAAAAGCAGATGCTGTTATTTCCAGTTACCATTCAAGTCCCGCAAATCTGGAAAAGCATCCAACCAAATATTTCGAGTCCTTTTTTACAGGAAAACCTGTTCTTTTTTCAAAAGAAGCTCCTGGATATTCAATCATTAGAAAGTATGAAGCCGGCATTGAAGTTGATTTTTCAGCACCTGAAAACAACAATTTCTCCAATTTAAAAGAACAGATTTTATCTTTTCAGTCAAAAACAAAAGGGAGTTCTGACTTTGTTTTTGAAAGTGAAAGATTGAAAAATGAGATATTAGTTTTGTTTCACCGAAGGCCTCCTGAATTTCCTTCCAATAAAATCAAAGAAAATTGTAAAGTAATTTGATTCAAGCAAGGTAGAATCGCTTCGGGCCTTACTTAGGAAAAACAAACCAATCCAAAATAGAAGGAAATTGGTTGCCCACATTCCAACCGGAACGTCCACTATGTTTTCTTTGCTCCACTTTTCACCCGTAATAGAAAGTACATAATAAAGGATGAAAAATAAAATAGAAATCAGGACAGGCACCCCAAAGCCTCCTTTTTTTATGATTGCCCCTAATGGTGCACCAATAAGGAACATAATCAGGCAAGCGACAGCCTGGGTGTATTTTCTGTAAATTTCAACTGTAAAAACATCAACATCCCTCAGATTATTAAATTTCCGTCCGCAATTACTTTCTGTAAATGATTTAATGCTTCTGATTTGGTTGAGTAATGCCTGGTCGTTTTCTTTTTTCTTTACTCCCGCAGAGGCAATTATTTTTTGACGCAGTGAATCGAAACTGTTTTTTCTAAGGCTGGAAGTCACTTTTGACCTTTTGAAAAAACTAAAATAGCTGATATAATTGGAGAGAAGCGTTGTGTCCATCCGCGTGCCTTCTCTTTTTATGGAATCTATGTCATTGTGAAGTTCATCCAATTTGCGCATGATTTTATTACTTGCAAACAGTTGGATGTTGGTTCTACTCATTTCAAAAGAACTCAAGTTAAAAACCAATTTACTGTAATCGAAGTGGTTATGGGTTATTTCAGATTCCCTTGAAGGAATTTTTGGAATAATTTCAGTGTAGTTATCTCCTCTGTACAATTCCAGAATTAAATATCGGTCATTCCAGATTGTGTACATTTTTCCGGAATCAGCCATTGTCAGATTTACATTTCCCTTGTCTTCCTGGTGATTATAAATCATAACTTCCTTTATTCCAGGTCCATTGGGGTCTTTGTGGTTTATTTTAACTGCAAATCCAGGAAGACCATAATAAAAAGCACCTTCCTTAACATTAAAAGCTGCCTTCTTTGTTGTAATGTCATATAGCAAGCTATAAGCCCTCAGATTGGCATAGGGTAAAACCTGGTTGTTGAAATAAAAGGCAAGCAGCGAGAGCCCGCATGCCACAAAAAATATTGGCTGTATTATTCTTAAAAGTGAAATCCCTGAACTTTTAATTGCTGTGAGCTCATTGTGTTCACTTAAATTTCCATAGGTCATTATGCTGGATAGCAATATGGAAATGGGAAGTGCAATCGGTACAGAATTAATACTAAAGAAAAACAATAGCTCAGCATAGGTTCCCATGGAAAGATTCTTACCAACAAAATCGTCGAAATACTTCAGCATAAACTGCATGAGAAGTATAAAAACTACAACGAAAAAAGTAAGAATAAAGGGCGGTAAAAATGCCTTAACTACAAGTTTGTCCAGTTTTTTGAACACAGAATTGTATGTTTAAGATTATTTTTCCCTGATAACAGTTTTGAGGTTGTGAATGAGGTTTTCCCAAAGTTCCTCAAGCTCCTTTTTATTATTCATAGCAGAATAATCTGTTATTTTCAAAAATGCTACTCTGGTCAATTCGCTTTTTTCAATTTCAAACTGAAGATAGGAAGGGTCGTGGGTGTCTTCATTTTCAATAGGTTGAAATTGGAATCTTACAAGCTTATTGGGTTTGTTGTGGGTGATGGTGGCAAAATGATCGGTTTCGTCCCAAACCAAATTCCAAACATTTTTTAGAGTGGTCGTTGCAGCTTCGCAAAACCATTGGGAAAGACCTACCGGGGTGCTTATGAATTCAAATAAAATTTTTGGCGAGGCCTGAAACTCGAATTCGTTGGTAAATTTGAATTTTGCCATCCTTTTATATTGATTTTTTTTAATTGGGGTGCAAAAGTAAAATTTTAATTTTGAAATTTGCAATTCTTGTTCAAAAAACAGTTTTTTGCACTCCCATTTTTGGCGGGGTAGCTCAGATGGTTAGAGCGCAGGATTCATAACCCTGAGGTCAGGGGTTCGATTCCCCTCTCCGCTACACAAAAAAGCCTCTGAGATTCAGGGGCTTCTTTATTTTGGTTAGAGCGAAGGATTCATATTCGCCCTGGCGAACAGGGGCTGGGATTCCCGTCTCCGCTACAAACAAAAGCCTCTGAGATTCAGGGGCTTTTTTATTTTGGTTAGAGCGCAGGATTCATATTCGCCTTGGCGAACAGGGGTTCCCCGCCAGCGAGACGCAGTCGGGCTGGGATTCCCCTCTCCGCTACGGATAAAAGCCTCTGAGATTCAGGGGCTTTTTTATTTTGGTTAGGGCGTAAAGAAGATAACGGCTTTTATCTTCGGTTGATTGAATTTTGATTCCTTGTCAAATTGAAAATTTTATTAAAGATGCCTTTGGCGTGCCAACCAATATCAACGGGGTTTAAGTTTGGTTTTAGTAGTACAAAAATTAGTTTTTTTGAGAGCGCTGAAAAAAAACCTCTGGTAATCAATAAGCGCAGAGTGGATCTAAAAGGAAGAAATATCCTTAAATTTTCAGGAAAAGTTCTTGTTTTTGACTCAGCGAATTTAAATCTTTAAGATTTTTTGCCTCAATGGTTTGGCCATTGACATTCCAAATGGTGAACCAAAATCCATCTTTTTGGAAATGTGTCAATAAAGTTCCTTCACCAATGCATGGCCCGATTCTCTCGACATTCACATTTTGGGGTAAGATCTGAATCCAGGAGTTAGAGTTTTGATTTCCCACCATTGGAAACAGTTTTTTGTCAAAACAATTTTTAAGACCCAGCAAGATGGCAGTTTGAAGCAGTGTAGGAGAGAAGGTTTCATTTTCTCTTTTTATTCTTTCCAATATTTTCCCTTTTTCCATTGTCCAAACCTCATCTGCAAGCCAGAATGCATCGCTTCCATCGTGGCTTACAATACAAAGGCTTATTTTTCTTTCGGTTTTTAGTCCAAGCAATACCCTCACAAACAAGGACTTGTTTTCGATATCTAAATCAGAAAATGGTTCATCCAGGAGCAAAAGACTACAATTTTTCATTAATGCAATTCCAATAGCCAATCTTCGTTTTTCACCACCACTCAAGCTTCCGGTTTTTTGATTTAACAAGCCTCTCAAATGACAATCAGAAATAGTTTTCCTGATTAAGTTTTTTGATTTTGGGCCCGGGAATTCCCTTGCAGCTTTAGTCAATTGGTCTTCTACCGTTAAAAACGGATTGAGGTCTGGCTCTTGTTTAACCATTTCTATCCCTTCAAATCCAGAAACCAATCTATCTTTTAGTGGTTTGATTTTTTGTCCTTTCCAAAAAATGTCTCCATTGGTCGGCGGTAAAAACCCTCCAAGTATTCCCAGCAGGCTAGATTTTCCAGCGCCATTTTTTCCGGGAATAAAGATGCACGAACCTTCTGAGATATTGAATTTCCGGATATTGATAATTTTTGATTTCCGGTTTTCAACCGAGTATTCCAGATCCTTTGCTTCTAATAATGATATGTTTTTTTTCAACAGATGAAAATGGTTTTGTAATCTTGTCCCGCAAACCAACAAAAGGTTTTTAAGTTTTCATATTATGTATACTGGCATGCTTCACACCCATACACTTGTTGTGGGTCTCTTCCTTCTTTTATATTTGGTAAAAACATTTCTTTTGGTGACAGGAAAAGAGGATACTCTTGCTGTCTTTACCACTAAAACCAAATGGGCAGAAAGGGTAATTTCCGTTTTATTTTTAGCAACAGGGATTTTCCTGTATCTCAATTCTGGAAACATAACCTGGATGGTTCACTTAAAAATAGGTGTTGTTTTTGCTTCTATTCCTCTGGCAATCATTGGCTTTAAGAAGAAAAATAAAATCCTTGCTGTTTTATCATTGGTTTTGCTTTTTGTTTCTTATGGATTGGGAGAAGCCAACAAAAAACAGGCAACCAAAGTTGAAAAGCCACAATTGTCCTCAAGTACTGGAGAACTTGAGACTGGCAAGATACTGTATACAACCTATTGCGAAGCTTGCCACGGGGCCAATGGAGACGGGCAAAAATCTGGTGCAAAAAATTTAAAAATTTCTGCCTTAGACAATACCGGAAAATCTATGATTATAAAAAATGGCAAAGGAGCTATGCCTGGGTTTTCTGCTTTGTCAGATGCTGAGATTCAAGCCATTGTCCAATATACTGACGCATTCAAGGAAAAATAAAATCTAAAGGAGTCAATTTCCTTTGGCCTTAGATGGATTAAGTAAAGCTATAGTTTTCTGGCGAGGAAATAGTTACTCGTGTGCCATTTTGTTCGCTGGTATTCGGGTCAAAATCCTCGATAATTTTAAATTCTTGATCATTGTAAACCCCTAAACCATGCCTGGTCAATTACGGTAGATATTGGTCCGTTCCTGAATTTACCAAATGGAAAAGCAATTGATGATAGCGACATGAATGATTTTTCCACAGGTAATCCTTCCTATGTCGTTTTTCTTTGGAAAAAGGGTTTTTGGGCAATCAAAACAAGGATTGTTACCAAAATCGCCTTACAATTATTTTTAGCATTCTTGCCTTTATTTGGTTCAAGCCAATGGTTGATTCATGCTTTCAGGAAATGTTAAAGGCAAAACGTAAAAATTATTGACCAACAGGATTCAAATAGGGTTCCATTTCCTTTTCGATGCCTTGTCGTAGCTCCATCAGCTTTTTTGCGTAGCTCTCTAATCTTATTTCCTCTTCAGTTTTTGGAATATAGGCAGGTATCGGCTTAGGTTTTCCCTCCTCATTCACAGACACAAAGATGATAACACAATGCGTATTGTGGATAAAAACTTCAGTTTCCAAAGGTTTGCTGAAAACATCAACCGCTATGTGCATTGAAGTTTTTCCGGTATATATGATGCGGGTCCTGATTTCAACCAAATACCCAATATGTATTGGATTGTAAAAACGAATTCCCCCTACATAAACTGTTACTGCATAGCCGCCACACCAGTTTACCGCTGAAGCATACCCGGCTTGATCTATCCATTTCATTACAGCTCCTCCGTGCACTTTTCCACCAAAATTCACATCGGTTGGTTCGGCAAGAAACCGGAAAGTCAAGGGTTCTTTCATATTTATTATCTTTTTTTATTTAAGAGTCAAAAATCAGGATGACAAACAGGTGGCTTATAAAAGCCCAATCATCTGTTCTTTTGTTTGATATCCTGTTTTTTTCTGGGTTTGCTGCTTGTTTTTATAAATGAAAATAGTGGGCAATGCATCTACCCCTAGCTCCTTTGCCAGGTCTTGATGGACATCCGCATCAATCCTGAGCACATCAACTTTATCCTTTTGTTCCAGGGCAATTTTCTCCAAATCTGGTTTCATTTTTTTGCATGGTCCACACCATTCCGCATAGAAATCAACCAAAACTGTTTTGTTGCCATCCAAAAGTGCCTCAAAATCAGCTTTCGACATTCCCTTCGGTTTTTTTTCACTCGTGCTATTATCTTCCGGAATTCCTGCTGCCCGCCATTTTATTATTCCACCTTCAAGTTCAAATACCTGCGTAAAACCATCCTTGCGCATTTTATTTGCGGCAGATGCGCTTCTTGACCCTGCGAGGCAATACACAAAAACTGGCTTTTTCTTATCCAGTTTCGCTATTCCTGCCTCAAAATCAGAACCATTCCAATCCACATTGATTGCCTTGGGAAGCCCTCCTTCTGAAAATTCTTCAGGTGTACGCACATCCAAAATTGTTGCCTCCGGATTGGCTTTCATTTTTAAATTGAATTCAGCTGGCGCTAAAACAAATCCTCCGGTTTTATTCTGTCCTGTAGAGCAGGCACTTACAATGATAAATAAACTGGAAAATATTCCAAATAATGTAGATTTCATCTGTTGATTTAAACGTTAATATTTTGTTGTAACAGGTTTTCAAGTTCTTTGGCTTGAACAACCCCGGATTTTCTCCATCGAACTGCACCTTTCTTAAAAATGATTAGAGTGGGCACACTTTGGATTTTAAATGCGGCTGCCGCTTTTGGATTTTGGTCAATGTCCACCTTTAAAATGGTTGCTCTATCTCCCATTCTGGATTTTAAATCTTCCAAAATGGGCTTCATCATTTTGCACGGTCCGCACCATTCTGCTGAAAAATCCACCAAAACGGGTTTTTCTGAGTTAATAATCTCGTTAAAATTTGCCATTTTATGATTCAGTAGTCATTTTTCCAATTGCACAACTTACATAAGATATGGCATTTACACCCAATTTTTTCAATCCGCTGAGTGTGCCTTTTTCAGGATAACCAAGTCCTTCAAGTTTTGATTTCACTTTTTCTACCTGGAAACCTTCAGGATGTTCAAAAGAAACCGTTTCATGTTCAATATCGACATGGGGCTGGCTTAGTCCTTTGAATGAATTAAGTGCTTTTGTTATTGTGCCGGAGCAACCGCTGCACTTTAAATTGTCTATTTCAAAGCTGGTAGTCATAACTTTAATTATTTAGGTGAGTTGATTTCTGTAAAACTTATTTCCTCCGTTTGGGGAGTCTTGCTTTCTTGTTTTGTGACTGAACATGCTCCAGCCCCACAACATCCGGTATTACTCAAAGCCTGAATAATAAAAAGGCCCGAAAGTAATCCTAATAAGCCATTTCCATCCTGAATTGCATTAAACCCAATGACCAGGCCAATTCCAAGCCTTACAAATCGCATTAAGTGCCAGTCTGAAGTGAGGGTTTGTTGTATAGAGCTCATTTTCAATTTATTTTATTTTGAAGACCAAACCAGCCACCACCATTGTAAACCTCTTCAAACCCATTGGACATTAAAATACTTTTTGCCGAAGCACTTCGCATTCCAGAAGCACAACAGGTTATTATTGGTTTTCCTTTTGGTATTCGTGACAATTGCCCTGCGATAACATCAACCGGAATGTTGATAGAACCGGCAATATGCCCTGATTGGTATTCGGCCTTTGATCTGACATCCACAATAACCGCACCATTATCGACCAACCTCTTTAAGTCAATTGAAGGTCTGGTTCCAAATATTTTTTTTAGAAACTCCATCATTTATTTCTCTTTTTTTCTTGTTGATATTCCAAATGGATGGTAAAGAGGGCAAAAACTTAAAAAACTGGTTGCAATAAAAATTCCTGCAAATACCAAAAGAACAATTGCCAATATACCAGTTATTTTACTTTCAAAATACAGCAAAGCAATTACTGCAGCTAATGAAATGCGGATGGCCTTATCTATACTTCCCATGTTTGCTTTCATGATTTTGTTTTTTGGATGATGATGCAAAGGTCGGAAACCAGAAGTTAGACCTTTGCTACTTTGGTTACAATTGGCTTCTTAAATCAATAGAATCGCCAATTGAATAAACCCGGCAAATGGTTCATATATGATGGATTTTTACCTTAAGTACTCTATCCTGTAGAGGATTTAGGTGAGGTTATAAAGCATAGAAAATCAATCATTTACATCCTATTGCATAATCTGGGATGAATTAAGCACCAGCAGAGTTGTTGTTTCCAGACTTTTAAAACAACTGAAAATGAAGGCAAGGTTATTTTGTAGAGAAATGAGTTGAAGATAATGACTGAATTTTAGACCAATATAAATTTGAATTATACGCTAAAAGCCAACAACATACGGTCATCTATTTGTGGCAAACTACTTCCCCAGATTTCAACTTCTCTGGAAATTTGGTCAACACCATTTTGAAGAGAGACCTTGTCAGATTTTTCAATTATTTCTAAAAATTTTTTCTTCCCAAGTCTTTTTCCTTGTGGTCCGCCAATTTGGTCAAACATTCCATCAGAAAACAAGTAAAAGATATCCCCGGGTTCTAATAAAATCTTTTCAGATTGGTTTTTATAGTCAAACTTAAAGTTAAAACCTCTGCTTCCATTTTGAAAGGCTTGCATATTTCCTTCGCGGTATCTGTATAGTTCTATTCCCGAACCTATAAAATGGATCTCGTTTTTTTCGAAATCCAAACTCAAAACTGCCATTTCTACAAAATCCGGAGTTTCAAAATCTGCTTTGCCAACCAACAGTTTATAAAGAGCACGATTAAAAAAGCTCAGAATTTCCTCCACATTCCTGTAACTTTCTTCTTTAATAATTTGCCGCAAAATCCCAGCCGATATCGTCGTCATAAATGCTCCGGGAACGCCGTGCCCCGTACAATCTCCAGCCACCAAAATATGTTTCTTTCCAAAGTTGGCCATCCAAAAAAAGTCTCCGCCAATTATATCCTTGGCTTTTTTATACAAGGCTGCTTGCGGAAAAATCTTTTTTAGGTCCTCTAATTTTGGCAAAAGTGCTTGCTTGATTCTTCCGGCATAGGTTAAACTATCGGTGATATTTTTGTGCTGTATTTGAATCAATTGTTCTGCTTCTAACCTTTCAGTAATGTCTCTTGCCACGGTTAAATACCCACTAACAACTTTTTTATCTGAGGTCATCAATATCGAAACCTGAATACCCAACCACCTGGTCTCTCCATTTTTAGTTATGACAGGAAATTCACTGTAGGTTAAAGGAATTCTTTTTCTATACTGTTCTTTATAAAAATTTAAAATTGATTCCCTATCTTCAATCCTGACAAATTCTGAGAAGTGCTTCCCGACTATGTTTTTATTTTCTATGCCTAAAATATAAGATGTTTGAGGATTGGAATAAACTATCTTTCCATAAAAGTCAGTTTGGTAGATAGCATCTGGTGCTTTCTCAATCAGAAATTCAAATTTTTCCTGCATTGCCTGGTTTTCAGTAAAATCCTGACCAACCATAACCATAATATTATTGTCAATAGCCCTACATGAAAATTTGAATATGCGGAGTTTTCCATTTTTGTGGTAAATTGAAGTGTTGAACTCCGTTTCTTTTTGGTCAACTATCGACTTTAACATTAGTAGTACATCCTCATCTTTTCCAACCACTGAAGACCACCAATTTCTACCACCAATTTCATATTGTTGATAGCCTAAAATTTTTGTAAGGTTCGAACTTGAAAATACAATGTGTCCATCTTTGTTAAAACCCAAAACCAGATTCGGTCCGGTATTTACCACTTGATTTGCAAATATTAATTTGTCCTCACTCGATTTTTTGGTAATATGCATGATAACCAAGATAATAGAAAGACCTGTTGCACCCATTTGAAAGGGAACCGGACTGTAAAGGGGGTTGGAAATGAAATATCCACAAGCCAAAGAGAAAATATTTAGAAATAGGGCAAAAGCTATAATCTGCCAATATTTATCTAAAACAAGATAAGAAAAAGAAGAAATATAGAGCAATGCTACTATATGAAATGGTGCCATATGGCTAGTATATACAGAAAATCCAGTATCAAGAATCATTAAAAAAAATGATATTGTCAGGAAAATCCGGATTCTGTTTTTCTGCTGAGGATAAAACTGAATTATATAAATCAGACCTAAGTTGATTATAAAAATTACTATTAAAGCCAGCTTATCAACGTGTACATTTTTTTCAAACTCGGAAGAGATTAAGATAGTAGCCGGATATGATAAAAGAAATAATAGTAAAATTAACTTCCCTGATTTTTCTGAGAAATCTAACTTGTTCGGAATTGAATTTCTAGCCGAAGTTTCAAATATCAAGTTCCTCGATACGAATACAAGGAGAACAAAAAAGACAAAGCTAATCCCAATTATGGTCCATTTATTCAGTAGAAATGGCGATTTGATGGTAAAAGAGAAATTCTCTATTGGACTATAGGTTTGCCCATCGTAGGTTGTCCGAACCTGAAAAACATAGTCATTGTCGTCTAGATTTAAAAAGAAGGTCTCATTTTCTTTTTTGTTTTCAGACCATTTCGAATCAAATCCCTGTAAGCGATAGGAGTACAAAACCTTACTTGGATTTTGCGGATTTATGGTGCTGTATTTAAAAAACAGGGCCCTGTCATTTTTTTCTATCAGAATATTTTTTGCATCACTTAAAAACCAGTTTTTAGATTCCTTTTTCAGGAATTCAGACCAATCACCAGATTTATCTCCAATTTTAAAACTTGTTATGACCGGTTTAATTGGGTAAGGATCAAGTACTTTGCTTTTTACAGGAATTCCATAGAGTCCATCAACTGTTGCTATGTATAGGATATTGTTTTTTAATGTGGAACCTCTCATATTGGATTCAAACCACTCGTATCCTTCTTCCTCACCTAGATTTCGAATTTCTCTTGCCCTACCATTAAAAAGAAGTGAAATACGGTCCAAACCGCGGTTGGTCCCCAGCCAAATGTTTCCGAAATCATCGCCATTTAAGGTGTAGATCAACGTGGAATTCAAGCCGTCTTTCTCGCTGATTCGCCTCCATCCTTTTCTGTGCAGACCGGCAAGTCCATATGGGGTTGAAAACCAAATTGTTCCATGACTGTCTTTGGTAGAAAGGAAAAATAAATTTCCAACTGAATCCGGCGTTTGATAGGGTGTTATTTTCAAGGATTGTTTATCTAAACTCCACAATCCCGTATTACTTGGAATAATGAATCTGTCAATATCCAATTCCTCAAAGCCATACGGATATTCTAGTTTGGGTGCTTCTAATCCAATTTTTCTAAGTTTTCCATTTTCAAGAATCCATGCACCAAAGCCATAGGTTCCGACCAAGATTCTATTTCCTTCTATCGGCTTTAACTGAATTACTTTTCCGGGAAGAGAGAATTCTTTTTTGGTAAGGAATGTTTTATTATCCAGAATCAGAATGCCTTTCTCCGTTCCAATTATTAAGTCAGAATTTGATTCTGAAATTGAGTAAATGCTCTTTCCAGCCAAAATTTGTAGCAAATCTTTTTCTGCAATCTTATTTTGGATTAAAAGACCCGTTTCTTTTCCCCCTGCCAAAAGACTTCCATCATTCGAAACATAAACTGCCCTCAGATTTGGATTCATCAGTTTCGGCTTATTCACAAACGAAAAGCTGGAATTAGGTGCTTTGGTTAAAATTCCTGAACCCAAAGTTCCAATCCAAAGTGTTGAATTCTTGTCTAACAGCAAGCACGAAACTTTTTGAAAATGGCTTGTCGAGGACTTTGTTAAATCTATTTCCTCGTTGCCGGATGACAGCAGCCTGTTTTGGGAAGTTGATATCCATTTTATGTGTTGGCCGATTCCATAAACCAGACAGGTTATTTCTTCATTTTGTCTCAGGTTTATAGTCCCTATTTTTCTCCATTTAGACAAAATTGGCCAGCCGCTGGAAAATTCAATAGTTGTGGTAAAACCATCAGACGATGTAATCGCCACAGATTCTTTTGAAATCTGATTTAATCCAATAACCTTCTTATTTCGCAGGTTTCCATTTTTTTTCAGTAGGATTGATCTATGCAGTGACTTGGTATCTATTATCCAAAGGCCTGAATCTTCTGAGGCAATTACCCAGCGGTTTTGTAATCCGAGATGGCAAAATACTTCATTCAATGAATGTGAGAACGTATAAATTATGGACCTTTTTCTTTTAGCGAAATCAATTTTAATAATTCCTTTATCGGTTATGCCCAAATCGAAATCTTGAAATGGAACTATTTTTTTAAATTCCGAATATCCTTTCCAGTTATTTGGGAAAGTATTTATGGGGAGTTTGTTTATTCTTTGAATTCCAGAATAGGTTTGGCCAACAAGTATCTCATGATCGCTACCTTCCTGAATGTCAGAAATAAAATCATTTTGAAGGCCGTTTTTTCCATCAATTCCCCGGTAATGGAGCCCATCAAATTCTACCACCCCTCCTCCTCTTGTTCCAATCCAAATCAGCCCACGCGAGTCTTGAAATAAACAGGAAACTTCTGATTGAGGAAGACCTTGTTTTAATGAATATTGCTTTAAAGATGCAAGTTGCCCGAGAACATTAAAATTAATGACGAAAATTAAACTTAGAATCCCTTGAATAAGAAGGATTTGAGTTTTTGTTCGGTGTATCAATATTTTGGGAAAATGGTCAGGCTTATTCAATGGGAATTAAAATACAGGGTATCGGATTAAATTTTCAGGTCAATAACTATCGTATATACAAATTGTTTGCTGTCAATCTTAACAAAATCATTTACCAATAGATCATTTTTTGGATTACAGGATTCTAAATGCGGATAAACCAACACGAATTTTCTTTGGCTTTAAAAATATGACAACTTCATTTTTGTTTTTTACATTTTATTCTTTCCTTTCGAATGAATTTACAAAATTCATAAATCAAGAAAACTTTCTTTTAATCCCCTTGTCGAACTTTTGTAAAGTCTATATTTTTTTAAATCCTTTTTATTAAAACTATGAAAAATTTCCATCGTAAAACCTTGTTGAACCTAACTTTATTTTTGATTCTCCCGGTACTGTTTTTTAGTTGCGAAAAGTCGGAGGATATCGTTAAAATAGACTTGAATTCAACGGGTTGGTTTGGTTCAGATAACACAAGTACTATTCCGGAAAATGTATCCAATCCATTTCAGGGAGACCCATCCACATTGCCAACTTCGGTAGATTTATCGCAGTATTTTCCCCCAATTGGAGACCAGGGACAATATGGAACTTGTGTGGCATGGGCAACTGCTTACAATGCAAAATCTGCCATAGAGGCCATTAAGTTTGGACTTACACCCAGCGATCTTCAAAAGCCTGGATATCAGATGAGTGCAAAGTATTTGTTTACTGCCCTTCCATCAGATAAAAAAGGTGCAGATTGCAATGGAACCGATTTTACACCTGCTTTGGATATACTTTTGTCCAAAGGAGTTGCTACAAAAGCGACTGTTCCTTATTTAAATCTTGGCAACTGTTCAGAAACCAATTTAGACCCAAGTTGGAATACTGATGCAGCCAGGCATAAGATAAAGTATTACAGGAGAATAGATAATTCCATAAACTCTATAAAACAAGCCCTGGCAGATAAAATGCCCGTCATTCTGGGTGCCAAATTGGACGACTCTTTCATGCAATGGAATTCTGAATCTGTATATCAATTTGCCACAGGAACTGACCAGGTGGGAATTCATTCTTACCATGCAATGTGCATTGTTGGGTATGACAACAATAAAGGTCCCCGGGGCGCATTTAAAGTTGTAAATTCTTGGGGTAGCCAATGGGGCGCCAATGGTTTTGTTTGGGTTGATTATAATTTCATGATAAATGGGTTTTCATTTAACCAAAACTTTTTTATTGCAGTAAATGATGAGCAAAAACCAAATCCTGCCGATCCGGATCCTGTTGTTACATCGGGAGTTGATTTGGCCGCCTGGGTTGATTCGGAAAGCCTTTTGAATGATCCTACCAAGGATAACACATGGAGAGCCATGGATTTTGATATTTATAATGTTGGAAATCAAACTGCACAATCTTCTTCTGAATGGGGATATGCATATTTGTATTATGACGCATTTGATGCAAA
The DNA here is from genome assembly GCA_027485575.1 of Cytophagaceae bacterium. GTDB lineage: Bacteria > Bacteroidota > Bacteroidia > Cytophagales > Flexibacteraceae > CAMDMI01. The sequence continues at coordinate 18,245 of JAIXQU010000190.1, read as the reverse complement.
CAATTATGGAATTCTATTTTATGATAGGTTCAAAAATTCAGGCCCGCTAAATACTCCAGTTTTTGAAAAAACCGATGATGCCACAAACTCTTATGGATTCACAATTAATTCAAATATTCCTGCTGGAAAAAAACTATCTGACCAACTTTTTACTGGAACAGGAATTCGCCGTACCTATCCAATGAAGCCAAATTTGAACGGGTATTTTTATCTTGTCCTTGCAGTTGATGCAACCGATAAGTTTCAGGAACAGGACGAAAACGACAATCTTTTCTACACAACCGATCAGGAACCTAAATTTTTTCAAAATGGCGTTGGGAGCAGGCAGAATACCGAAGCAGATAATTTTAAGAATTTTTTGACGAAAACAAGTATTCGCAGCAAAGAAGTTGAACAATTCAGGACAGCAGTAAAACCAAAAAACAGAAATGCCTATACCCCGCAGGAGATTATCGGATTTTTAAAAAATGAAGCAAAATCAGGTAGGCTTTCAAGAAAAATTGCTGAAGCGAAATCAGCAAATTCTATTTCCGGAGCAAAACTCATATCAGCGAAGTAATGAAACAAATTTCCCTTTTCGGGCATTTTTTATTTATATTCTTTTGTGTAAATTCCTGTATTGGAACTACTTCTCCTTCTCAAAAAATGGATGATAACAAAAGCGTTTTGGTTTTTAAAGACAAGAAGTTCGATAACTCGAGTGTAATATCTATAATGGGTTCCGGGGAAAAAGCGCAGAAAATAGAGTTTGAGAATTGTACATTCTCTGGTTCATTCTCATTTACTGGTTTAGAAATTGGTTACAATGCATTTCAGGTTTCATGCAGTTTCAAAAACTGCAGTTTCGAAGGTGATTTAACCGGAAAAACCACTCAATTTCTCGGCAGTTTGAATTTTAATAAATGTAGATTTAAGAAAAATGTAATCTTTCAAAATTCTGCATTTTTGGGGCCATTGGCCATAAAAGATTGTACTTTCGATGGTGACGGCCTTTTTCAGAATGCCATTTTTTTTAGAGAATCAACGTTTATGGGAAGTCATTTTTATGGAATTCCATTTTTTCAATCTGCCCGGTTTTTTGAAAAAGCCTCATTTATTAACGTCGTGTTTCATAGCAACACAGATTTTACCATCGTCAGATTTTCAGAGGGAGTTAATATGGATTTTGTTCGGGCTGAAGGAAATTTAGATTTCACTGATTCCAGGTTTGAGGGGATTTCCAGCTTTAAGAAAGCAGAACTAGTTAAAGGGGTTAATCTCAGTAACATCAGGGCTTTTTCAACAATAAGATTTTCAGAGACTACTTTCCTGGACAGCCTTAAAACCACAGGTGCCAAATTCTTTTCAGAAAAGCTGGAAATAGTTCAACCCAAAGGGACGTTTGCTCCTGAAGGTGATTGATCCAGCAGCCATTTTGAAAGCCAGAATAGGGAAAGCAACTCCATAGTCCAGTTTTCGGGTTTTGCCTTCATTCTGGCAGATTTTTCCTGCCATTGTTCGGCATTAAAAAAAGGTATTAAGGCGGGGTCTGACAAACACTTAGATATTCGATTCCTTCCGTTCTCAGTAGAGAAATAATATTCTAACGGCAGGCCAAATCCTCTTTTTTTTCGGTTGACAAATTTTTCACTTGTCAGTGGTTTTAGATATTCCTTTAAAATCCATTTTCTTCCATTTTTTAAAAGTTCATGACTAGAAAACCGGGAAGCAAAATCAGTTATTTCAGGATGGAGAAACGGAAATCTACCTTCAATACCATTTGCCATTGTGGCAAGGTCGGTAATGTTCAGTATGTCATTTGGAAGATAATTTTGCCTGTCCCACAGGAGTGCGTCTTCCAAAGATTTAATATTGATCGGCTTTGCAATCTGGTTTGATTCCTTGACCAATGGAGTTAGCTTTGAGGAAGTGGCTGTTTTCCAGATTTCACTCGAATTCAGGCTTTGGGCATTGTTTAGACTAAATCTTTGGCCCATAAACTGTTTAACCAGATTGTACTTAATTTTTTCAGGAATAAACTTTTCAAATTTAAGCCATTGGTTAAAGAAAAAATGCCGTCGGTAACCAGCAAACCACTCATCAGCACCTGCCCCGGAAAGCAATACTTTCAGACTGAGTTTATTTGCCTCCAATGCTATTTTTTCCGTCAAATACCAGGCGCCATCAGCCACAAGTGGATTTTTACCATTTGGAAAATCTAAAAAGCTGTCCATTTCCGTTAGCCCAATATCAATCCAGTTTATTTCCAGTTTAAAGCGCTCAGCCAAATATTCAACCGCTTGCTGGTCTGCAAAATCTTCCGGTTTTCCAAATGAATAACGGATAGAAAATGGTACCACCTCAATGCCATTTTCAAGGCAAAAATTTAAAATAATGGTAGAATCAATTCCTCCGCTAAGCATTAATCCACAAGGCATCCTTTCTGGAATTACCTGAGAAAATCCTTCACTTATGGCTTGCCTGAGGGTTGCAGGATTTTTAATCGATTTTTGTTTTTGAAGGATAAAGTGAAGCGGTTTTTCTTCCCAATATTCCATAATTTCTCCTGGTTTAAAGGACTTTATGCCATACCACATAGTCTCATCTCCTGGAATAAATTTATATTGAAGGTATTGGCCTATTTTATCCTTGTTTATTGAAAAAGGAAATAGCCCAGACTCAATTATGGCCTTTGTTTCCGAAGAGATTACCAGGTATTTTCTGTTTCTGGCAATGTATAAGGGTTTAATTCCATACCCATCTTTATGTGAAATAAGCAGCTTACGTTTGGTATCCCAGAAAACAAAAGCAAACATTCCTTTCAATTCCTGAAGTCCTCTTCTTCCAAAGATTTTTACCCAATAGAGCAAGGTTTCAGTATCAGAGTTGTTTTTGAATTGGACGCCTCTTTTTTCTAATACACTTCTTAGTTGTAAGTGATTATATATCTGTCCATTAAATACAATTCCAAAGGAGCCATCATCCCCAAACATGGGTTGTTTGGCATTTTCTTTAGTTTCAGAAATCGCAAGTAAATTGTGCCCCACCCAAATGTTTTCACCTTTCCATTCTAACTTTTTCCAGGAAAATCCATCCGGGCCCCTGTGAGATAAGGCCCTAACCATCTTTTCAATAGCTATATTTCCATCATCAGGTTCACCTTCTTTTTGAATAATGAGATGAATTCCACACATATTTTGGGATGCTGGCGATTTTTAATATCAGAAATAAATTTTGGAGTTACCTCAAAACTAACTGTTCAGGAATTCATCAACTATCTTTTCTGCTGTTAAAAGTGTTTTTTCAAGGTCATCATTCAAAAGAATGTAATCAAATTGGTCCTGAAAACCCATTTCAAACTTTACCTTAAACATTCTTCTTGAAATACTGTCATCCGATTCGGTACCTCTTCCTTTTAATCTGTCTTTAAGTTCCTCTACTGATGGAACTTTCACAAAAATAGTCAGAGCTTTCTCTTTGTAATATTCCTTTAAACTCAAACCACCTTTGACGTCCACATCAAAAATCGCAACTTTTCCAATACTCCAGATTCTTTCCACTTCCGATTTCAATGTTCCATAGAAAGCACCCTCATAGACCTCCTCCCATTCAACAAATTCATGGTTTTCAATCCGATGTCTGAAATCATCGGGAGTTAGAAAATAATAATCCTTACCATTTTCCTCAATCCTTCCTCTTTTGTCTCTGGTACAAGCGGAAATAGAAAAGCCAAGATTTGGAAACTTTTTGACCAAATGTTTGACAATTGTAGTCTTTCCTGATCCCGAAGGAGCCGAAAAGACAATGAGTTTTTGATTTTTAATTTCCAATTTTGCTTTCTTGCTGCCTCGCAATTTAAACTCAAAGGTAAGAATCACTTTAAATTGAGCCTGTATTTTATTTCATTTGCTGTTTAAAGTGCTGATGCATTGATAGATGACTAATTACGTTTTTGAATCCATAATCAAATTATTTGCCATTATTGCTAAGGCTGATGGCATCGCAGAGGAAGAGATCCTTGTTTTTGAGAGATTTCTAAGGTCAAATTTTGATAATGCCAGATATAAATTTTTTAAAAATTACTTTTCCTCTTTTTCAGAATCAATTGAAGGTACAGCCGAGGAAATGTTTCAGGTTGCTACCCAGGTTTCAACCGAATTAAGTACTGAGCAAAGATTTCTAATTTACATCCGGCTGAATGAATTGGTGCGAGCCGATGGTTTGGCGAGTGAGCTTGAGGTGGAATTTTTAGGAATATTGGCCAAAGTATTCCATTTAAGTGACCAGTTTATTTCCCTTACTTCAAAATTTGTTTTTAGTTTCAAGCGGGAACTTCTTAAAACTGAAGATATTGGGATTTTGGATTCCGGAAGAATATTCTATCACAACCAAACCTTTGGGATTAATTTTAAATCAAATTCTGAAATTGCCTTTAGTTTTTTAAAGGATTTAGGATTTTTCATTGTTAAAGTGCTAAGCTCCAGGGACCAATTGTCTTTGAACAATGAAAATGTTAAGGTCGGTGTCAATTATTTTTTACGGCCAGGCTCGGTATTAATTTCTGAAGGAGCTGGACAACAACTTCATTTTTCAAGTTTATGGAGTTCTCTACACAATGCCGCCGAGACCAATCAGAATTTCCTCAATTGTAGCCATATTGAATATAAGCATCCAAATGGAAAAATTGGGCTTCATGAATTTAATTTCATTGCTCAATCGGGGGATCTAATAGCAATCATGGGCCCTAGTGGTTCAGGCAAATCAACACTCCTCAATATTATAAATGGCAATTATAAGCCATTCAATGGAACAGTAAAATTTAATGGTCTGGACATCTACGACCCGAAATCAAATGTCAAGCAATATTTTGGCTATGTGCCTCAAGATGATTTGCTCATTGAAGATTTGACCGTTTTCCAGAATTTATATTTATCGGCATTATTAAGTTTACCAGAGTTTAATTCAAAAGAAGTTGAGCATAAAGTAGATAAGCTATTAATTGAGCTTGGATTAGCCCAGGTTAGGAATCTGAAAGTTGGCAGTAGTTTAAGTAAAACCATTTCTGGCGGGCAAAGGAAGAGACTAAATATTTCTTTGGAACTCATCAGGCAACCATCAGTTTTATTTATGGATGAACCTACGTCGGGTTTGTCTTCCAGAGACTCGGATAATATTATGTCCCTTTTGCGTGAACTTTGCTTCAAAGGGACAATTATCTTTACAGTTATTCACCAACCCAGTTCAGATATTTATAAACTATTTGACCAGCTGATATTGCTTGATGTCGGTGGTTATTCAATTTATAATGGTAATCCTATAGACGCTGTAGCCTATTTTAAGAAAAGCATTAACCATATATCCAGTCATATTTCAACGTGTCCAACCTGCGGAAACATCAATCCTGAGGTTATTTTTAACATCATTGAAAGTAAGAATATAGATGAATTCGGAAATCCACTTTCAGAACGAAGGATAAATCCAACAGAATGGTTTTCCAGGTTCAGGATTCAATATAAGGAAGAGAAAAGCGTCAATGAAATTGGTCCTCAAGCCCCACCACCAAGAATACGGCCTTCTATCTTTTTGCAAATTTTTGTTTTTTTCAAAAGGGACATACTGAGCAAATTGGCCAATAAGCAATACTTGATTATTAGCCTTGGAGAACCTGTTTTATTGGCGTTTATATTGGCTTATATAGTTAGATATTTTCCTGTTTCTACTGCCTTCGACAGCCGGTATTATTTTTCCGAAAACGTAAATCTTCCGAGTTTCATTTTTATAAGTATCATAGTTTCTCTTTTTATGGGATTAACTTTGAGTGCAGAGGAAATTTTTAAAGACCAGAAAATTCTCAAGCGGGAAGAATTTCTTTTGTTATCGAGATTTGGATACCTGGTTTCCAAGATTTCAATTCAATTTTTAATATCCTTTGTCCAGTCTATTCTTTTTACAGCCCTATCTTGTTATGTGATAGGCAATATTGAAATGTTTTGGACTTATTTTACAATACTCTTTTCATGCGCTTGTTTTGCTAATGTTCTGGCCTTAAACATATCCTCAACCTTCCCGAAAATAATAACTATTTATATTCTGATTCCAGTTCTTTTAATTCCACAGCTTATTTTAGGTGGCATTATTGTGAATTTTGACAAAATGAATCCCTCATTAGCCAGACATGGAAAAGTCCCTTTTTTGGGTGATATGATGGCAAGCAGATGGGCTTTTGAAGCTGCTTGCATTGCTCAATTTAAAGAAAACTCTTTCGACAAAAAGTTTTTTGAATTAAACAAGCAAGTCTCAAAGGCTTCTTTCAAATTGGTTTACTGGCTTCCTGAAATGAATAATATTATCAATGAGTTAAATGAAGCTCTAATGGAAGTTAAGCCACAAAAAATGAATCAAGCTGTGGCATTGACCCAGAAGCATTACCCACTTCTTTTATTTGAAATTGAAAAGGAAAATAAGTTTAACCCCGAAATAAAATTTGACATTTCAAGTTTAAATCCTGAAAAAATTTCTTTGGGAACCGTATTAGAACTTGAAAAATACCTTGTTAATTTGGAGCGTTACTACCGAAAAAGGTTAGATTATTTTCAGCACAAAAAAGACAAAAAGGATAATTTAATTATAGATAACATAGGAAAGGAAGGTTATTTGAAAATGTATAAATCTTTTCATAATGAATCACTGGATCAACTAGTTAGAAGGGCAGGGGAGGAGAATAGAATTCTTCATGCAGAGGGTCATCTTGTGCAACAGATAGACCCAATTTATAATGAGGATTTCACTCCAAAAAACCTGTTGGACTACAGGTCTCATTTCTTTTCACCAAACAAATATTTTTTAGGTTATAAGTTTCAAACTTTTTGGTTTAATATTTCTGTTATTTGGGTAATGGTAATTGCCTTATTTTTGTCGCTTTATTTTGACCTATTAAAAAAAATCGTAGAATTTAAATTAAGAAAATAAGAAAACAAAATTCATGAAATACTATAATTACAGTCTCCTTTTCGCCAGTCTGCTATTTATTTTTAGTGGCTGCGGGTCTGGTAGTGAACCAGAAAGTGAAAAGGTCCAGGAGGATACAATTCAAATGGATTCAGTTACAACTCAGATAAAAGAGTTTGTTCATATTTTTCCATCTCATTTGAAGGTGGCGCTGATGTTTAAAAATGCAGGATTGAAATATGATCCAACCCTGCTTTTACCTTTAAGGAATAGCGAAAAATTGGTAACCTCATATGATAGAGCTTTTGGTCTAGGTTTTTATGGAGTAGATATGGCTTACACTGCCATCAATAATCAAACACAGGCATCCATAAACCTACTAAAAATCTCAAAGCAATTGTCTCAACAAATTGGTTTAGAGAGTGTCTATGAGTCAAATCACTATGTTGAAAAATTTGAATCTAATCTAAATGATGTAGACACACTTGCAGATATCATTGCTGATTTATTTGCTGAAACAGATGCATTTCTGAAAGACAATGATAAACTGGATGTTACATTGTTGACCTTTGCCGGAGGGTGGACTGAGTCTGTTTACCTGGCATCTTCTCTGGCCAAATCTTCGAAAAATAAGGCAATTATTGAACTGGTTGGTGACCAACTGGTTTCGTTAAATCCACTCATAAAATTACTGGGAGAAAACCAAAGTAATTTTGATTTTAGTTTGCTCATAAAACAACTTAACGAAACAAAAGCCATCCTGGAGAAAGGCATAATAACCCCTGAGACTGAGACAGAACCAATGGTTTTTGATTTAAACGAAGCTCAGATTAATGAATTACTGCAGAAACTAAAAGAAATTAGATCTAAGGTTAACAACGCTTAAGATAAGAAAAATGAATAAAATAATAATCGCTTTAACAGCTCTCTTATTTTGGATACAAAACCCAAAAGCTTTTTCTCAATGCAAATTGAAGGATTTGAAATCGGAATATCTGGAGAAAATCAAACCATATGAATTCGAAGGTATTTCCGCAGGTGTCATTTTCGCAGGTGAGTCAACCACAATTTCTGTTTCAGTCTTTAGAAATCAAAAATACAGGTTATATTTTCACTCTGAAGGATTTGATGGCCCAGTTTCAGTAAAGGTTATGACAAGAAATCGCTTTGTGCTTTTTACCAATAAAGATGACCCAAGTTTAAATAAGTACACTTTTGTTCCTAAAAAGACAGAGGATTATTTTGTCGAGTTTACTACCCCAACAAGTGCAAGTGAAGACTCCAGGGGATGTGTGGCAGTAGTGCTTTCTTCAAGAGGATATTAATACTTGTGAAACTTATTATTGTTAGATTACGTCTCAAGATTTATTTAACACGAATATGAAAGCAAAACACAAATTATTTTTCGTTCTTCCTCTTTTAACATTTCTATTTACCCAATTAGGCTTCACTCAGAGTGGTTATACTTTTAAGGTTTTAGGTGTTTCAGGAAGTGTGAAAAAGCTAAGTAGTACAGGGGAGGTTAACCTTACTACAGGTTCCAAATTGCAACCCGAAGAATCAATTGTCGTTGAAAATGGGTATTGTGGTTTGATTCATTCATCAGGCAAAGGGGTTGAAGTTAAAAAATCTGGTACTTATTTGGTTTCAGATCTCAACAAAACAATTACATCTGGTGGAAAGCAGGCCAAAGTCTCAGACAGATATGTGAATTATGTAATCGGACAATTGACCAAGGAAGAGTCTGAGGATATTAATTCCAATCACAGAAAGTATATGGAAGTAACCGGGGCTGTTGAAAGAACATCAACGAACTATATAATAAAAATGGTGGCTTTATCATCAAACGAAATTCAGCCAAAGCAGTATACAATTTCCTGGAATAGTAATATTAAGGATATGGAATACATTTTAGATGTACAAAATTTATTCAACGAATCAATTTTTTCTGCCAGAACCAAAGAGAATTCCGCAGCAGTTGATTTTGGACCTCTATTTGCGAAACATGGAAAGAATCTCATTGTGAGTGTTAAAGTTTCCGGCAGACCAGAGATAAAATCAAAAGAGTATAGTTTTAAGCAAGCATCCGAGAACCTGACAACTGAGCTCGGCCTCAATGAGGAAGCGAGTCCAGCTAACTTTATGGTAAATGGAATGATTTGTGAAGAGAATAACCGCTATATGGATGCGCTTTCTTATTATAAAGAAGCAAGCCGATTGGAAGCCACAGTAGATGGTTACAAGGTCGCCTATGAGAATCTTTTGAAGAAAATTACCGGTACCAAATAATAGTAATTTATTTATTTTTAAAGCCCTGATTTTCAGGGCTTTTTTATTTTTAATGAATTTCTACCTAATTGTCTTTAATATTGCGTGATTAATTATTGAAAATATAAAAAAATATTTGGATGAAGTATTTTGCCTTGGTCTTATGTGCAGTTTTTGTTTTTTTTGCCTTGGTTCAATTCAACGATCCTGACCCCTTTATTTGGGTGCCTATCTATCTATTTTCCTCCTATACATCTTTTTGTAGTTATAAGACTTATTATAACCCTATGCTTTTATCCTTGTTGTGTCTAGGTTATTTTATTGGTGCAATTGCTTTATTTCCGCCTTCTGTCTCAAATTGGATTTTTGTTGAAGAAAAAGCAAAAAGCCTTAAAATGAACATGCCTTTTATTGAGGAAGCCAGAGAAAGTATGGGACTAATAATTTGCTTTTTGGTGAACCTGGTCTTTTTACTAATTGGATTAAAAAAGGCAAAACTTCCTGATTATAATTTGGGAATGTTTCAAATGAATGATCCAAACTTAAAATAATCTAAAAGTTTTGGTTTCCGGAGGCAAGCCTAATATTTTAATTTTAAGTGCCTATGATATAGGTGGGGCCTCTATAGCTGCCATCAGATTGCATTTGGGTTTGTTAGAGATTGGCGCCAATTCAAAGCTACTTACTCTAAATAAGTCGGTTAGCCATATTCCAGAGCATTACCAATTCAAGCCTTCTAGTAGTTGGAAAAGCAAAATTCAATTAAAGTTGAGGCAAAGAAATGAGCATATTCAGAAATCCTCGCTTCAATTAATGGGTGATGGAAGTCTTTCGGGTGAATATAGCATGCCAATAGCTTCTTACGACGTAACAGAATCTCCATTATGGGAATGGGCTGATATTGTAAATTTACATTGGGTAAATGAATGGATCAGTTTCGAAAGCTTAATGGTAAAGTCTTCAAAGCCAATGGTCTGGACTATGCATGATATGCATTCTTTTACAGGGGGATGTCATTATTCTCATGGATGTTTGGGCTTTCAAAGTGAATGTAAAGATTGCCCAATGCTGGTTAACACCAACATGCCGCAAATGGCAAACTATTTTTGGAAAAGTAAGATGGGGTCTTTAAGTATGCTTGCTTCCAATCTTACCATCACTGCACCTTCAAATTGGATGGCTAATTTGGCCAAATCCAGCGCGCTTTTAAAGGGTTTTAATTCTATTGGAATACCAAATGGATTGGACGTTAAACTGTTTAATAAAAAGTCTGCGCAGCAATGCAGAGAGATTCTTCAGTTGCCAGAATCAAAATTTGTATTGGTAAGTGTAATCCAAAGCTTAAGAGACAGGAGAAAAGGATTTAAAATTCTTTTGGATGCTCTGGCCTTTCTACCAAATCCGGATAAATTTCTTCTTTGTACGGTAGGAAACCTTACTGAGGCTATTGATTCTCACGGTGTTTCACATTTTCATTTAGGAACCATCGCTGATGAGCGCCTCATGGCTATGGTTTATAATTCCGCAGACATATTTGTTCATCCTGCCACAGAAGATAACTTTCCAAATGTGGTAATTGAGGCTCTTTCCTGTGGCGTACCTGTTACAGGTTTCAATATTGGCGGAATGGCGGAAATGGTTATACAGGAAAAAAACGGACTGCTTTCCGATGAAATTAATCCCGAAAAACTTGCAAAAAATATAGTCCAACTTCTTGATTTAAAGTTGGATAAAGAAAGAATATGTGCAGATGCTCACGAAAAATTTGATCAGAAACTCCAGGCCAAAAAATTTGAGGAGTTGTTCAAATCTATTTTATCGTGACGACTAATTTATTAATAATCAACTTGTGCAGATTCAACGTATTCAGAAATAGGCGGACAAGCGCAGATTAGATTCCTATCTCCATAAGCTGAGTCTATTCGACTAACTGAAGGCCAAAATTTGTTGTTTTTAATATAAGGAAGTGGATAAGCGGCTTTTTGCCTTGAATACGGAAGATTCCATTCATCCGAAGTAATAACCTGCGCAGAATGAGGTGCCATTTTTAAGACATTTTCCTTTTTATCAGCCAACCCATTCTCAATTTCTTCAATTTCCTTTCTGATAGAAATCATGGCCTCAATAAACCTATCAATTTCTTCAAGAGGCTCACTTTCCGTTGGTTCAATCATCAATGTACCAGCCACAGGAAATGATACAGTGGGTGCATGAAATCCATAGTCCATCAATCTTTTTGCAATATCCTCAACTTCAATTCCGGCACTTAATTTAAATGATCTCATATCTAAAATCATTTCATGGGCGCAAAAACCTGAATTACCTGTGTATAATACAGGATAATATTTTTCAAGTTTTGATTTAATATAGTTTGCATTAAGAATGGCAAATTCTGTTGCTTTTTGAAGTCCTTTTCCACCCATCATTGAAATATAGGCGTAGCTTATTGCAAGTATTGAAGCAGACCCAAAAGGAGCAGCTGAAACAGCCTTAATTGACTTTTTTCCGCCGGTTTTAACGATTGGATGCCCCGGCAAATAATCAGCAAGTCTGGAAACTACCCCTATTGGTCCCATTCCGGGACCACCTCCACCATGAGGAATACAGAAAGTTTTATGAAGGTTTAAGTGACATACATCTGCACCAATTCTTCCAGGACTGGTAAGGCCAACCTGTGCATTCATATTCGCACCATCCATGTATACAAGTCCACCGTTATCATGGATGATTTGGCAAATTTCCTGAATAGATTCTTCGAAAACACCATGAGTAGAAGGATAGGTTACCATTAAAGCAGCAAGATCATCTTTATTTTCAATTGCTTTGGATCTTAAGTCTTCAACATCTACGTTTCCTTTTGAATCACAGGCGACTAATACAACTTTCATACCCGCCATTACAGCAGAAGCAGGATTTGTGCCGTGAGCAGATGTAGGAATCAACGCAATATTTCTATGCCCATTTCCCTTATCTAAATGGTAAGCTCTAATCGTCATCAGTCCGGCATATTCACCTTGGGCCCCTGAATTTGGTTGCATTGAAATGGCATCAAAACCAGTAACCTCTTTTAGCCAATTTCCCAGCTCTTCAATCATTTCAGAGTAACCAAGTGCCTGTTGCGCTGGCACAAATGGATGAATATTATTCCATTCCGGCCATGTTACCGGAATCATTTCTGTAGTAGCATTCAATTTCATTGTGCATGAACCCAATGAAATCATAGAATGAACAAGGGATAAATCTTTGTTTTCCAGGAATTTAATATATCTGGTTATTTCATGTTCAGAATGATGCTGATTAAAAACCTGATTGGTTAGAAAATGAGTGCTTCTTTTTATTGACTCTGTAATTTCACCATCTCCAAAATCATTATCCGAAAACTCCACGGTATTTTTACCTGCTGCCTGCGCAAAAATTGAAAGGATATTTTTAACACATTCAGGCGTACAGGTTTCATCTAATGAAATTGAAAGCTTGTTTTTATCTTCAGGATAAACCCTGAAATTAACTTCATGGTGCCTTGCTATTGTTACAATTTCATCTGTAAACTCTGATGTAATCGTAATTGTATCAAAAAAGAGCTTGTTATCAACATTGATATTTAGTGATTTTAATCCTTTAACCAATCCCTGAGTCAATGCATGTATTCTCTTTGAAATCTTTTTCAACCCAACCGGTCCATGATAAACCGCATAAAAAGAAGAAATTACTGAAAGTAAAACCTGAGCTGTACAGATATTGGAGGTTGCTTTTTCCCTTCTGATATGCTGCTCTCTTGTTTGAAGAGCCATCCTGTAGGCCTTGTTACCGTGGGCATCAATGGATATTCCGATTATTCTGCCCGGCATATTTCTTTTAAACTCTTCCCTCGTGGCAAAAAATGCTGCATGGGGTCCTCCAAATCCAAAAGGTATACCGAATCTTTGTGCGGAACCCACTACAACATCTGCTCCCCAGGTTCCAGGGGCTTCTATCTGAGTTAAGGCAAGCAGGTCGGTTGCAGCACAAATTAAAACATTATTTTCTTTTGCTGTTTCAATAAATGATTTGAAATTGTGGATATGTCCCTCGGTATCTGGATATTGTAAAACAATTGCGAAAAGATTTGGGTCCGTTAAATCTACTTTGAAAATATCACCGATTACAACTTCTATTCCTATTGGTTCCGAACGAAGCTGGACCAACTCAAGTGTTTGAGGGTGGCATTTGTCAGAAACATAAATTTTATTCGCCTTTTGTTTTTCCCCTTTTTTAACTGCGTTTAAAAGATGAACGGCCTCGGCTACTGCCGTAGCCTCATCCAAAAGAGAAGCATTGGCAATTTCCATTTGAGTCAAGTCCAATATTATGGTTTGGAAGTTTAAAAGCGCTTCCATTCTACCTTGGGCTATCTCAGCCTGATATGGAGTATAGGCTGTATACCAACCTGGATTTTCCAAAACATTTCTTAGAATTGGTGTAGGGGTTGTAGTTCCATAATAACCTGTCCCGATATAAGACCTGAAAATTTTATTCTTAGCCCCCATTGTTCTGAATTTTGTCAAAAACTCAACCTCTGATAATCCTTCAGGAATGTTCAAAGGTGTTTTTAATCGAATTGAATTTGGAACAACCTTTTCTATAAGTTCCTCAATACTAGAAACCTGAAGTGATTCAAGCATTTGATTTGTTTGGTTTAAATCAGGTCCAATATGTCTTGAGGCAAATTGTTCTTTATAGAAGGCAGGACTTTTGTACATTGAAATAGAAAATAATATGTGGCAAATATAATCTGATAATTAGAATCAAATTTGATGAATTAGGCTAAAACCAGAGATCTTGTTGTCTATCAATTTATTAAGATTTGTTAGAGATATTCAATTACCTTTTAAAGATAATGAGTAACTTTGCACATTGGTAATAAGCCATTATAATACATGTTTTCAACACTTTTGTTTTTAGGAAATCTTGGAGCGGGTGAGATTTTCCTTATCATAGCTCTTGTAGTGTTACTTTTCGGCGCTAAAAAAATTCCCGAACTGGCCAGAGGTGTAGGAAAAGGAATTCGTGAATTCAAGGACGCCACCAAAGATATCAAAGATACCATAGAGGAAGAGTCCAAAAAGGGTTCATAAGTTTTCTATAGTCCTTTATCTGTATTTTGAATAATTTCGGTTCTTTTTCTGAACTTAGGAATGTTATTTCTTCCGGCAAAGCGTCCGTAGAGAATCTAGTAGCAGATTGCTTAATTAGAGCAAAAGAAAATATTGGACTAAATGCTTTTCTGGAGATTTTTGAGGAAGAATCCATTAAAAAAGCGAAGGAGATCGATGAAAAAATTGGTCAAAAAAAATCTGGAAGATTGGCTGGATTGGTTGTCGGAATTAAGGATGTCTTTTGCTATGAAAATCATTTTTTAACAGGTGGCTCAAGGATTCTAAGTGGTTTTAAATCCCAATTTACAGCTACAGCTATTTCAAGACTGATAGATGAGGATGCCATTGTGATTGGCAGGCAAAATTGCGATGAATTTGCGATGGGTTCAAGCAATGAAAATTCAGGCTTTGGACCGGTAAAAAATTTCATAGATAAAAACAGGGTACCCGGTGGATCTTCCGGAGGTTCAGCCGTAGCTGTTCAATCGGGGGCTTGTCATGTTTCTATTGCTTCTGATACAGGAGGTTCTATCCGGCAGCCAGCCGCTTTTTGTGGTTTAGTTGGGCTTAAACCTACCTACTCCAGAGTTTCCAGACATGGACTTATTGCTTATGGTTCTTCTTTCGATTGTGTTGGACCACTTACCAATTCTGTTGAAGATGCTGGTTTATTGCTGGAAATAATGTCTGGTGCTGATGGTTTTGATAGTACTTGTTCCAGAAAACCAATTGACAATTATTCTTTGTTTAATGAAAACGACAGAAAATATAAAATCGGATTTTTGAGAACTGCATTTGATTCGGAAGGGATTCAGCAGGAAATAAGAACAGAACTTCAAAAGGCTTTTTCTTTTTTTCAAAGCCAAGGACATGAAGTTGTTGCTATGGATTTGCCTCTTCTGGATTATGTTTTGCCGACTTATTACGTTTTGACTACGTCCGAGGCTAGCAGTAATCTATCCCGGTATGATGGAATTCGGTTTGGAGCGAGGGCTGTGGATGCCAAAGATTTGGAAGAGGTTTTTAAATTATCAAGGTCTGAAGGCTTTGGCCCTGAAGTTCAAAAGAGAATAATGTTAGGGACATTTGCCTTAAGTGCTGATTATCATGAGGCTTATTTTACCAAAGCCCAGAAGGTTCGAAGGTTGATCCAAAATTCAGCCAAAGCACTATTCAATAATTTTGATTTTTTTATTATGCCGACAACTCCAACTACAGCATTTAATGTTGGGGAAAAGTCAAAAGATCCTTTATCAATGTATCTCGCAGATATTTTCACTGTGTGGGCAAATCTTGCAGGTGTTCCAGCTATAAATCTACCGGTAGGTTTTGATAATGAAGGCCTCCCAATTGGTATACAGGTACATTCAGGTTTTTTTGAGGAGAAAAAGCTTCTTTCCTTTTCAAAAAGCTGGATGGATTTTATAAACGCATCAAAGGAAAACCAATTATAAATGAGAATAAAGGTTGAAGGCATTTCCAGTCTTACCGATGCAAGGTATTGCGCTGGGATGGGTGTAGAGAAACTAGGTGTCGATTTTCATGATCCGGAATCTCCCTCGTTGGATTTAGTTAGTTATCAGGCGGTTAAAGCCTGGATCGAAGGAGTTGTCTGGACTGGTTATTATCCAGGAACAGAAGTAGACATATTTCAAAATCTGATAAAGGTGTATGGAATCAATGAATGGTCGGTTTCAAAATCTTTTTTTGATTCTTTAGATAACCAAACCAGAAAAGATGTAAAGCTATATGTGAGGCTAAATAAGTTATCTGAAATCGCAGAGCTTACGCAAAATGAAATTTATGGTTTTGAAATTTCAACTGAAAACATCTCTCTTAGGGATTCATTTTCAATACTTAAAGACTGTATCAGGCTGGGAAAAGTTATTTATTTGAGGGATGTAAAAAGTGCATCAAAAATAACTGAGATATTGAATCAAATTCCAGACATTGGTTTTGTATTTAATTCTACCAAAGAAGAAAGACCAGGATGGATGGATCTTTCGGAATTGCAGGATTTATTGGAAAGTCTGGAAAATTCGGCTCAAATCTAAGCTGAAATTAGACGTTCAGCCAGTATACCAATTTGATGACAAGTGACCGGTTTCGGGTTGCCCAAGGTTCAGGAAGATAGTTTTCTGAATAAACAATGAACAAATCTGAAACGGGTGCAAACCGCCATTGGTATCTTGCATTTACATTTATATTTTTGGCCTGTTGGTTGTATTGAAGGAAAAAAGTAAAAAAGTGGCTTTTGCTAAAGGAAATTTCTGCTTTTGGCCCTATAAGCCAGAATTGGTTGTTTAAAAATGGTTTTGGAAAGAAAAACTGGTTGTAGGTATAATTCAAATACCAATTTGCCCATGATCCAGTTCTTAAACTGAGATATCCTTCCGCCGTATTGAGCCACCCATTGAAATAATTACCTGTTCGGAGATTGAAAGAAATGGCTGCTTTTTTACGTGTATCTGTTAAAATTGAAATTTGGGCGGAGTTGTACCAGTATTCTGAATTTGAATCCAATCTAACTTTTGACCTTGTATTGGTTGGGTCAAAACTGCCGTTGTACAACCTGGTATATGCTCTGTTTAGGCTTAGGCTCATAGTAGCGGTATTTTTGAATACCACCTGGGGAGAAATCTGATAAAATTGGTCGCTTACTTTTCGGCTATTGTCCCAGTATATATCATTGTAAACACCCAATGCAAAATAATTAACCTTGGAGTCTGATTTATAATATCTATAGGTTGCCTCTGGCTCTATTCTGAAGTAGCCTTTGGGTCTTTGCAAATAGCCTAATTCTGGATTGTAACCACTGCCAACCCACTCATGATTCCAGGCAGTTGTAAAGGTTGGAATGTTATACTGAAGGTAAACTGCATGGGAGAATTCATCTGTTCTCTTCTGATTTTCAAAGGATTGATGCAAAAAGAATTTCCCACTCCACTTGTTGTCTTTGGAAAGTAAATTGTAATCTAATCCTACAACTCTGTTAAATACATTTTTCCTGAAGGAAATTTCGCCACTATCATTTTTAAAAATCTGCTTATTAATCAGGATTCCGGCAATATTACTTCTACTAAAAATTTTTTGTTGAAAGGTTGCAACGGTATAGTTTGTACCATTTGATTTTAGGGCATTATCATCTCCCGTCTGAACGTTTAACAAACCAATTCTAAGATTCTTATTTAATTTTCCACTAAGCCTGGCTCCATAAAGAATTCGGGTAGGTAAAAACCCAGCGATAGTGGTATCGGGATTGGTGACCAATCCAATTCTCCTTGAGAAAAAAGGACGAATTTTCGTGAAACCAAACTGGCTGAATAAATCTGTATTTTCATTGAAAAATTGGCGTTGTTCAGGGAAGAAAATTTCAAATCTGCTCAAATTGGCTACCTGCCTGTCTACCTCTACATTGCTAAAATCCGGGTTGAGGGTTAAATCCAGATTTAAAGAGGACGTGATAGCAATTTTAGCATCTCCGCCGGCTTCTATTTTCGTTTTCGAAGGAAGGTCTGCAGGGAGATGAGTTTTGCTTGCATTTACCGCAAAATAGGGTATCACAGAAATATTAGTTCCCGTTTTTTGAATGGGTTTATCCCATGTAAAACCAGAAGTAAAGCTGAGTACGGTTAATTGATAATTCCTTGGAATTCTAACAAATGTGCTGATTTCATTGTCTGAAACATCAGTCCTTGAAAAGTTAAAATTCCAGGTATCCAGGCCAGAATTAAATCTTAAGGTTTTAAATGGAATTGCCATTTCAACTATCCATTTGTCGGCATATTTTTTTACTTTAGAACTCCATTTATTGTCCCAAATGATAAATGATTGGTCACCATTCTGTATTAAGGCTTCTCTTTGAGTACCAAGTGGAGTTACAGCAAAATTAAATCCATTGGCTCCGTCCTGGTA